>JACQKK010000060.1 GCA_016204605.1 Candidatus Lambdaproteobacteria bacterium | reverse complement strand
CGGTCGATCCAGGGGCGTCGCTCAGCGACCGTCGCCCTTGCGGAGCCGGGCCTGCGCCTCAAACAGATAGCGTAACGCATCGAGGGGCGTCATGCGCTCGACGTCCAGCGTGCGCACTTCCTCGAGCAGCGGGTGCACGTCGGTCAGGAACGAGAGCTGCTGGCGCGCCCGCGCCGCCTCGGCGGGGGAGGCGCGGGCCTTGCGGCCGGCCGGCGGCGGCACGACCAGCGCGGTGCCCTCGCTCCCGGCCACCAGCATCTCCATCACCTCATGGGCCCTGGCGACGACGCCCTCGGGCAGGCCGGCCAGCTTGGCCACCTGGATGCCGTAGCTCTTGTCGGCCTCGCCGGGCTGGAGCTTGCGGGTGAACACGAGGTGGTCGCCCTCTTCCCGGATGGCGATGTTGAAGTTCTTCACGCGCGGCAGCTCACGGGCCAGCTGGGTCAGTTCGTGGTAGTGGGTCGCGAACAGCGTGGCGGCTCCCAGAGCGTGCAGCGCCTCGACCATCGCCCATGCAATGCTGATGCCGTCGTAGGTGCTGGTGCCCCGGCCGATCTCGTCCAGCACCACCAGGCTGCGGGCGGTGGCGTTGTTGAGGATGTTGGCGGCCTCGTTCATCTCCAGCAGGAACGTGCTCTGGCCCCGGCTCAGGTTGTCGGAGGCCCCGACCCGGGTGAAGATGCGGTCCACCAGCGAAAGCTCCGCCCGTGCCGCGGGCACGAAGCTGCCGGCCTGGGCCATCAATTGGATCAGCGCCACCTGCCGCATCACGGTGGATTTCCCGGCCATGTTGGGGCCCGTGATGAGCACGATCTGCTGCTGCCGGTCGTCGAGCTCGAGGTCGTTGGGGATGAACGGCTCGTCGAAGCCGATGCGCTCGATCACGGGATGGCGCCCTGCCTGGATCGCGTGCAGCCGCGGCTCCTGCTCCCCGCGCAGGACGGGGCGGCTGTACCCTTGCTGCAGCGCGGCCCAGGCGAACGCCCCCAGCGCGTCCACGGTGGCGATCTGGTGGGCGCCGAGCCGCAGTCGGCGCGCATAGCCGCCCAGGATGTGCCGCACCGACTGGAACTCCTCGGCTTCGAGCTGGGCACAGCGCTCTTCGGCGCCGAGAATCTTGTGCTCCAGCTCTTCCAGCTCCGTGGTGGTGTAGCGCTCGGCGTTGACCAGGGTCTGCTTGCGGGCGTAATGGGCGGGGATGCCGGCCTGGTGCGTGCGCGGCACCTCGATGTAGTAGCCGAACACGCGGTTGAAGCGCACCTTGAGCGAGCCGATGGCGGTCCGCTCGCGCTCGCGGGTCTCCAGCGCGGAGATGACGGCCCGGCTGTCGCGGGAGAGCGCCCGCAGCTGGTCCAGCTCGGGCAGCACCCCCGCCCCGATGTACCCGCCCTCCTGGAGCTTCAGGGACGGCTCTGCGAGGAAGCGCTCCCGCAGGTAGCCCGACACGTCCTCCAGCGGGTCGAAGTGCTCGGAGAGGTCGTGCAGCAGGGGCGCGCGCAGCTGGCCGAACAGCTCCGGCAGCCGCTGCACGCCGGCCAGCGCCTCCCGCAGCCCGACCATGTCGGCAATGCCCGTGCCGGGCAGGGTCACCCGCGCCACCAGCCGCTCCAGGTCCCGGATCGCGAGGAAGGCCTCGCGCAGCCGCCCGAGCAGCTGCTGGTGCTCGCACAGCTCCCCGACCGCCTCCAGCCGCGCCTCGATGGCCGCCCGCTCGAGCAGCGGCTGGGCCAGCCACTGCCTGAGCAGGCGCGCGCCCATCGGCGTGCGCGTGTGGTTGAGCGCGGCGAACAGCGTGTGGCGGCTCTGCCGGCCGCGCTCCCCGGCGAACACCTCCAGGTGCGCGAGCGTGGCCTCGTCGAGCCACATGCCCTCGCCGGCGTTGCGCGGGCGGATCTGGGTCAGGTGGGTCAGCTCGCACTTCTGCGTGTGCACCAGATAGGCCAGCAGCGCGCCCGCCGCGGCCGTGGCCGCCTCCATCCCTTCCAGGCCGAAGCCGGCCAGGTTGCTGGTGGCCAGGTGGTCGAGCAGCCGCTTGCGGGCGCCGGCGTGGTCGAACCAGGCCGCCGTCACCTGCTCGATGGCCGGTGCGCCATCGGCCGCGGTGCGGAAGCGCTCGAGCAGCTCGCGGCGCACGCCCTCGACCACGGTCCGCTCGCGCTCGGTGCGGGGCTCGGGCAGCAGCACCTCGCGCGGCCGTTCCCGTTCGAGAAAGCCGTAGAGCCGGTCCGGCCGCTCGCGGGGGAACTCCTGCACCTCGAACTGGCCGGTCGAGAGATCCACCAGGGCCACCCCATAGGCCGCCGCCGAGGGGCGGGCCTCGACCGCCACCAGGTAGCGGCTCTCCTCCTCCCCCGCGCCGGGGCGCGCGAGCGCCGTGCCGGGCGTGACGACGCGCACCACCTCCCGCCGCACCAGCCCCTTGGCCTGGGCCGGGGTCTCCATCTGCTCGCAGAGGGCCACCTTGCGGCCCGCCGCCACCAGCTTGTGCAGGTACGGCTCATAGGCGTGGTAGGGCACGCCGCACATGGGCACGGCGTGCTCGGAGCCGCGGTTGCGCGTGGTGAGCGTGATCTGCAGAATCTCCGAGGCGGCGAGCGCGTCGTCCCCGAACATTTCGTAGAAATCGCCGGCCCGAAAGAAGAGGATGCAGTCCGGGTAGGCCCGCTTGAGGGCGTTGAACTGCTGCATCATGGGGGTGTTCGGCGCGACGAGGCTCATCCGGAATCCGGGCGATGGGAGGCGGGGCGCTGCTCTGGCGCGGCTGCGCGCCCGTACCGTGCGGGAGCCCTGCACCAGCTCCCGGCGCCCGCAGCGGCGCGGAATGGGCGCGGAATCGGCGCAACGCGAGGACGCATGGCTGAGCCTAGGCAATCAAAATCGGCACCGGGTTGCAAGGTGATCGTGATCCGCAGGGTCGGGGCGACGATCGAGTTCGGGCTGCGCCGCGCCACCCTGGACGAGGGACTGCCCGTGCTGCCCATGCCCGATCTGCTCGCCATCGACCAGGCCCTGCTGGCGTTCGGGCGGGAGGCGCTCGCGTTGCGCGACCCCGACGTGCATGGCCGGTTCGTGGAGCGGCCCGCCGCCGGCCGGTGGCTGTTCTACCTGCTCGAGGAGCGCGCCCCGCACCCGCAGCCACGGGCCGATACCGGCGCGGAGCGCGTGCTCGAATGGCGCGACTTTGCCGGCGTCCTCCCGCGCCTGCCGCCGGAGGACCGCAAGGCCGTGGCCCTGGCCATCCGCTATCTGGCCGCGCGCTGAGGCCGGCGCCGGGCGGGGCGCGCTCCGGCACGGGGCCTGCATCCCGACGGCCCATGGCGGCCACCGCCGCCGGAACGATGGCGTGCCCTGCCCGGCGGTTCCGTGCCGGTTCCGTGCCGGTGCCCGATCGGGTACAATGGCCGCGCACACGCCGCGGCACGTCTGGACGCCCCCCGGCACCGGCGGCCCACGCCGCAGCAAGGCGCCATACCCGGCAGAGACCATACCCGGCAGAGACCCGGCACCACCACCAGCCCCCGCACATGTTCAACGGCAAGAGCATCCTGATCACGGGCGGCACGGGCTCATTCGGGCGGCGCTACACCCGCACGATTCTCGAGCGCTTCGAGCCCAGCCGGCTCATCATCTACTCGCGCGACGAGCTCAAGCAGTTCGAGATGAACCAGGAGTTCGACGCGTCCTGCATGCGCTACTTCATCGGCGACGTCAGGGATGCGGACCGCCTGAAGCAGGCGATGCGGGAGGTGGACTTCGTGATCCACGCGGCGGCGCTGAAGCAGGTGCCCGCCGCCGAATACAACCCGATGGAGACGATCAAGACCAACATCCACGGCGCGGAAAACGTGATCCAGGCGGCGCTGGCCAACGAGGTCGAGAAGGTGATCGCCCTCTCGACCGACAAGGCGGCCAACCCGATCAACCTCTACGGCGCGACCAAGCTCGTCTCCGACAAGCTGTTCGTCGCCGCCAACAACATCGCCGGCGGCCACCGCACGCGGTTCTCGGTGACGCGGTACGGCAACGTCGTCGGGTCGCGGGGCTCGGTGGTGCCGTTTTTCCACAACCTGCTGGCGAACGGCGCCAAGGAGCTTCCCATCACCGACCCCCGCATGACGCGCTTCTGGATCACGCTCCAGGCCGGGGTGGATTTCGTGCTGACCAATTTCCAGCGCATGCAGGGCGGCGAGATTTTCGTGCCCAAGATTCCCTCGGTGCGGATCACCGACCTGGTCGAATCGATCGCGCCGGGCATCGCCACGCGCACCGTCGGCATCCGGCCCGGCGAGAAGCTGCACGAGGTGATGTGCCCGGGCGACGATTCGCACCTGACCCTCGAGTTCGCCGACCACTATGTGGTGCGGCCCTCGATCCGCTTCTACCAGATCGAGCACGACTACTCCGTGAACCCGCTCGGCGAAGCAGGCAAAGCGGTGGCGCAGGGCTTCGAGTACAACTCCGGCAACAACCTGCGCTTTCTCTCCGTCGCCGAGCTGCGCGAGCTCAACGGGAGCCTGGGGCTATGATCCCCTATGGCCGGCAGAATCTGAACCAGGCCGATCTGGATGCGGTGCTGGATGTGCTGCGCTCCGACTGGCTCACGCAGGGACCGGCCAACGAGCGCTTCGAACGCGCCGTGGCGACCTACTGCGGCGCCCCGCATGCGGTCGCCGTCTGCAACGCGACGGCCGCGCTGCACCTGGCCTGTTGCGCGCTGGAGCTGGGGCCGGGCGATGCGCTCTGGACCAGCCCGAACACCTTCGTCGCCTCGGCCAACTGCGCGCTCTACTGCGGCGCCGGCGTCGATTTCGTCGATATCGATCCGCGCACCTACAACCTGAGCGCCGAGGCGCTGGCGGAGAAGCTGGCCCAGGCGGAGCGGGGCGGGCGCCTGCCCAAGGTGGTGGTGCCGGTGCATTTCGGCGGGCAGCCCTGCGAGCTGGAGGCCATCGCCCGGCTCGCGCGGCGCTACGGCTTCCGGGTGATCGAGGACGCGGCCCACGCCATCGGCGCCCGCTACCGGGGGGAGCCGATCGGCGCCGGGAACCACTCCGATCTCAGCGTGTTCAGCTTCCATCCCGTCAAGATCGTCACCAGCGGCGAGGGCGGGATGGTGCTGACCCGGCATGCCGCGCTGCACGAGCGCGTGGCCCTGCTGCGCTCCCACGGCATCACCCGTGCGCCCGCGCAGATGACGGGTGAGAGCGAGGGCGGCTGGTACTACCAGCAGGTGGCGCTCGGCTACAACTACCGCATGACGGACATGCAGGCGGCCCTCGGGGCTAGCCAGATGACCCGGATCGAGGAGTTCCTGAAGCGCCGCCACGCGCTGGCCGAACGCTACGACCGCGCCCTGGCCGAGCTGCCGGTGCAGGTGCCCTGGCGCGCGCCCGAGCGCTACTCCGCCTTCCACCTCTACGTGATCCGGCTGCGCCTCAAGGAGATCGGCCGGAGCCGCGCCGAGGTGTACGAGGCCATGCGCCGGGCGGGCATCGGCGTGAACGTGCACTACATCCCCGTCCATCTCCAGCCCCACTTCCGCAAGCTGGGCTTCAAGCCCGGCGATTATCCCGAGGCCGAGGCCTACTACGCGCAGGCGCTGACGCTGCCCCTGCACGCCGGGCTCACGGAGCCCGAGCAGGATCGCGTGGTGGCGGTCCTGCGGGACGCCGTGCGATGAGCCGCTCCCGCGTCCGGCGCCCGCCACCCGCCCGGGAGCGAGGCTGCCCCACGGCTGCGCGCCCACAGCGGGGAGGAGCACCGGCGTGAAGACCCTCGTCGTCGGCGGCGGCTCGATCGGCGCCCGCCACCTGCGCAACCTCAGCTCGCTCGCGGCCGGGCCGCTGGCGCTCGTGGAGCCCGAGGCGGAGCGGGGCAGGGCGCTCGCCGGCGAGCTGGGCGCCGCCTGGTTCCCCCGGCTGGAGGAGGGACTGGGCTGGGGGCCCGCCGCGACGGTGGTCGCCTCGCCCAGCCATCTCCACGTGTCGCAGGCCCTCGCGGCCGCCCGGGCCGGCTCGGCGCTGTTCATCGAGAAGCCCCTCGCGCACACGCCGGACGGGCTGGACGACCTGACGCGGGAGGTGCGCGAGCGGCGGCTGGTGTCGCTGGTCGGCTGCAACATGCGGTTCCATCCGGGGCCGGCGCAGGTGAAGGCCCTGCTGGAGCAGGGCGCCGTGGGTCGGGTGCTGTTCGCGCGCATCCACACGGGCTCGTACTTCCCCTCGTGGCGCCCGGCGCAGGACTACCGGCAGAACTACGGCGCCCGGGCCGCCCTGGGCGGGGGCTGTCTGCTCGATTGCGTGCACGAGATCGATCTGGCCCGCTGGTACCTCGGCGATCCCGAGCAGGTGTTCTGCATGGCCGCCCACCTGAGCAGCCTCGAGATCGACGTGGAGGACGTGGCCGCCCTGGTGTGCCGGCACGCCGGTGGCGTTCTCTCGGAAATCCACTTAGACTACGTGCAGCGCACGTATGAGCGCGGCTGCCAGATCGTCGGCGAGCAGGGGTCGCTGGCCTGGGATTACCGCGCGGGCACGGTGCGCCTGTACGACGCCGCGCGCGACGCGACCTCGACCTTCGCGCAACCGGCGGCGTGGGAGCCCAACCGGATGTACCTGGACGAGATGCGCCACTTTCTGGCCTGTGCGGCGTCCGGATGCGACTCGCGGCTGCCGATCGCGGAGGCGCTGCGGGTGATGGAGATCGTCTTCGCCGCCAAAGCTTCCGCCGCGTCGGGCCGGGCCGTGGCGCTTACGGTTGCGCCAAGGGCGGCGCCGGGAGCGACTCCGGGAGCGGGACCGTGAGCGCCGCTCTCGTCGCCGCCATCGTGCAGGCCCGGATGGGCTCGACGCGCCTGCCCGGCAAGGTGCTGATGGAGCTGGCCGGCAGGCCCCTGCTCTGGCACGTGCTGGAGCGGGCGCGCCGGGTGCCCGGCATCGACCGGCTGATCGTCGCCACCACCCGCCAGCCGGCCGACGACGCCATCGAGGCGTTCTGCCGCGCCGAGGGCTGCGCGTGCCACCGCGGCAGCGAGGACGACGTGCTGGACCGCTACCACGGGGCGGCGCAGGAGGCGGGTGCGACCGTCGTGGTGCGCATCACGGCCGACTGCCCGCTGCTCGATCCCGAGGTCTCCGGCCGCGTGGTGGAGGCCCTCGACCGGAACGGTTGCGACTATGCCAGCAACACGCTGGAGCAGACCTTCCCCGACGGCCTGGATACGGAGGCCTTCACCGCCGCCGCCCTGGACAAGGCCTGGCGCGAGGCCCGCCTGGCCTCGCAGCGGGAGCATGTCACGCCGTACCTCTGGCAGAATGGTGGGCTGTTCACGCTGTGCGCGGTGAAGCAGGCGCGCGACCTGTCGGCCCTGCGCTGGACGGTGGACCGGCCCGAGGATCTGGCGTTCGTGCGGGCCATCTATGGCCACCTGCACCGGCCCGGCAGCGTGTTCCACATGGACGCGATCCTGGCGCTGCTCGAACGCCATCCGGAGCTGGAACGCATCAACCAGGGCATCCGGCGCAACGAGGGCTACGAGAAGTCGCTGCGCACGGACCACATCGTCGCGTCGCCCGCCCAGGGCGACCGCGGGAGGGACGGCACATGAACGCGCCCGACGGCGGCACGGGTCAGGCCGGCACGGGTCAAGCATTGTACCGCAAGGGGCGGGGCCGCATCCCCGGCGGCACGCAACTGCTTTCGAAGCGGCCGGAGATGTTCCTGCCGGAGCAGTGGCCCGCCTACTACGCGCGGGCGAAGGGCGCCGAGGTGTGGGACCTGGACGGCCGGCGCTACCTCGACATGTGCTACAGCGGCATCGGCGCCTGCGTGCTGGGGTTCGCCGACCCCGACGTGAATGCCGCTGTGCGGGGCGCCATCGATGCGGGCAGCATGGCCACGCTCAACGCGCCCGAGGAGGTCGAGCTCGCCGAGCTGCTGTGCGAGCTCCATCCCTGGGCAGAGATGGCCCGCTACGCCCGCTCGGGCGGCGAGGCCATGGCCATCGCCGTGCGCATCGCCCGCGCGGCCGCGGGGCGCGACAAGGTCGCCTTCTGCGGCTACCACGGCTGGCACGATTGGTACCTCTCGGCCAACCTGGCCGAGGAGCACGCCCTCGATGGCCACCTGCTGCGCGGGCTCGAACCCAAGGGCGTGCCGCGCGGACTGACCGGGACCGCGCTCCCCTTCCGCTACAACCGGCTCGACGAGCTCGAAGCGATCGTGGCCGTCCACGGCAAGGCGCTGGGGGCGATCGTGATGGAGCCCGTCCGCGATCACGAGCCGGCGCCGGGCTTCCTGGCCGGCGTGCGGGCCATCGCCGACCGGCTGGGGGCGGTGCTCGTCTTCGACGAGATCACGGCCGGCTGGCGCCTGAACACCGGCGGCGCCCACCTGCTCTACGGCGTCACCCCCGACATCGCCGTGTTCGCCAAGGCCATCAGCAACGGGTACCCGATGGCGGCCGTCATCGGCACGGAGCAGGTGATGCAGGCCGCACAGACCAGCTTCATCAGCAGCACCTGCTGGACGGAGCGCGTCGGTCCCGTGGCCGCCCTGGCGACCATCCGCAAGCACCGGGAGCGGAGCGTGCCCAAACACCTCGTGCGGGTGGGCAAGGCGGTGCAGGACGGCTGGCGCGCCGCGGCCGCCCGCACCGGCCTGGCGATCGAGGTCAGCGGGATTCCGCCGCTCGGCCACTTCGCGCTGAGCTGCGAGAACGGCCAGGCGG
>JACQKK010000059.1 GCA_016204605.1 Candidatus Lambdaproteobacteria bacterium | reverse complement strand
GGTTCCGCCGCGTGTTGCAGTGGCCGCCCGAAACAACCGCGCGGATGCGATGGAAACCCCTTTTACATGAGGCTGCTGCCGCGTCCGGCGGTGCCCTCCCCGGCATCGGGACATGCAGGATTTCGGGCGAAGTTAGCGGGCGGTTGCGAGGCTGCCGGGATCGAGCGGGGCGAGGGTGCGGATCGCGCCGGGGAGGGATCGGCCCCCGGGGCGAGGCCGTCACGCTCCCGATGCCATCGCGGCGGGGGTGAAGGCCTCGATGGTGGCGAGATACTCGTCGTGGTCGGAGGTCGCCGCCACGATGATGGGCGTGGTCAGCCCCGCCTTGTGAAACGCCCGCACGCGCTCGCGGCAGCGCTCGGCCGATCCGAGGGCACACAGGGAATCGACGAACGTATCGTCCAGCGCGCCCATCGTTTTCTCACGATCCTTCTCGCGGAACCCCTCGCGGATGCGCTCGGCCTCCCGGGGGCGACCGCTCCATTCGAGGAACTTGTTGTAGACGGGGGTGGAGAAGTAATTCACCGCCACCTGCCGCATTTGCGCCAGTGTCTTTTCGGGTTGGCGCGTCACGTAGGTGTTGAGGAGCATGGCGATCTCGAGATCCTCGACCCTGCGGCCGGAGCGCATGGCCCCGACGTCGATGTGCTCGAGCACGCGCGGCAGCGCCTCCACCGGCACCAGGTTCAGCACCACGCCGTCGGCGATCTCTCCTGCCAGCTCCAGCATCCTGGGCCGCAGGGCCGCCATGTAGATCGGCACGGGGCCGCTCGGGGCCGTCGCGAGCTTGAAGCCCCGGGTGCTGAGGGTTTCGCCCTGGAACGATTCGATCTTCTCCCCGGCCAGCATGCGCCGTACCAGCAGCACGGTCTCCTTGACCCGCGTGCGCGGCTTGACGAACGGTGTGCCGTACCAGCCCTCGATCATGGCGTGGCTGGAGGCGCCCAGCCCGAGCACGAACCGCCCCGGCGCCAGGTGCGAAAGGGCCAGGGCGGTGGTGGCGAAGACCGCGGGCGGCCGGGTGTAGACGGGCACGATGCCGGTGCAGATGCGCACCCGGCTGGTCTGCGTGGCGACGGCGGCGGCCAGGGTCAACGCATCCAGCTTGCCGCCGCCGTCGGTCAGCCAGACGCTGTGGAATCCCTGCTGCTCCGCCCAGCGGGCCCGCTCGACCTCACCGGTCGGCTCAGTGGGGGCGTGCAACCCCAGCCCCACGTGCTTCGGCACTCTCATCATTCCTCCCCTGGCTGCGCCGCGGCCGCCGTGGCTGGCGGCCTGGTGGCGTTCACTCTTGCCCGCCCACCCTACGCGAGACGGCCTGCGGATTCAATCGCGCGGGCGCCCGCCCGGTGAGGGCGGGCAGGCGGGGTTGAGCCCATGGGGCGCAGCCTGCTAGTCTGGGGACGGTTGCGCCGCGGTCGGCGCTCAGGCGCGACCGCGTCTGCACCCGCGCGCTCGGATGCGTTCACCCGCCGGCGGAGGAGCCGTGTACCAGCCGTATCTGCTCGCCCTGCACGTCACCGCCACGGCGCTCGTCGTGGGCACGCTGTTCCTCCAGTCGCTGGTCGTGGTGATGGCCCTACGGCTCAACAACCTGACCCACCGCGAGGGCATCCGCCTGATGCAGCGACGCGTGCACCTGTACATCTACTACCCGATCCTCGCGGCGGCCGTGCTCACCGGCCTGTGGCTGGCCTGGCTGGTCGAGGCGTTCGAGGAGGGCCGCTGGCTCTACTGGAAGCTGGTGCTGGTCGTGCTGCTGGTCGGGCTGGGGCTGCTCACCGGGGGCGAGCTGCGCCGGGAGCGGGTGGCCAAAGGGCCGGCCATGGCCGTGCACATCGTGATCTTCGTCGTGTCCGCCTGGATCATGTTCCTGGCGACCGCCAAGCCGGCCTGATCCTCCGTCACCGGGCGCCCATCATGACCCGCTGTTTCCTGGCCCTCGAGCTGGAGGAGGCCAGCCGCGCGTACCTGCGGGAGCGGGTCGCCCCGTTCCACCGGCTGCTGGCCGGTCGCCACCGCTGGCGGGTGCGGCTGGTGCCCCCCGCCAACTGGCACCTGACGCTGCTGTTCTTTCCGGGACTGGACGACGGGGAGCGGCAGGCGGTCTGGGAGCCGGTCGCGGCGGCGACGCGCGCCGGCGCCTGGGGCGCGCTCGACTTCGTCTGGCGGGGGCTCACGCTCTGGCCGAGCCCGCGCCGTCCCGCCCTCGTCTGCCTGGAGGCGGCCCCGTTCCCGGGCAGCACCGCCTGGCCCATCGCCCCCCTGCTGGGCGACCCGCCCTTCAGCAAGGCCGACCTGCGTCACGTGGCGCCCTACCGCCCGCACATCACGCTGATGCGTCTCGAACGCGGGCGGCAGCCCAACCTCGCCGAGGCGTGGGATGCGCTCGGTGCGGAGCGGCCGACGATCGAGCCGGAGCGCATCCGCTTCGACCGGGTGGCGATCCTGCTCAGCACCGTGAGCCGCGCCGAGCCGATCTACCCCCGCGAGCGCTCGCTGGCGCTGGTGCCCTGAGCCCGGGCGGCGCGGCAGGTCACGGGCGGCGCATCACCGGCGGCGTGCGGACGGGCGGCTGGGTCGGGCGGCACTGCCCTGCGTGCCGCCCCGCGGCGCCTTGCCCGTGATGCGATAGCCCCGGCAGCGCTCCCAGGCCGCTTCGATCTCCCGGCGCCGCTCGGCCAGGAAGGCCGCGCGAGCCGCCAGCTCCTGGCCCAGGGCACGTACCTGGGCCCGCACCTGCGCCGGGGCGGGGGAGCCGGTGTGGCGGCGCCAGGCCAGCACGCGGGCGGGGTCGGCCAGCTCGGCGAGCAGATGCCCCACGGGGGTGGGATCGTGGCCGGCCTGCTGCAGCGCCTCGCGCGCCGCCGCCGCGGTAATCGTCCCCGCCGCGCCCGAGAGCCTGACGGCCGCCGCCGCGATCTCGTAGCTGGCGCGGAAGGGCAGGCCGAGCGCGCGGGCCAGGGCGTCGGCGAAGTCGGTCGCCACCAGGAAGCCCTCGCCCAGCCGCGCCCGCATCGCCTCCGGCCGCACGGTGAGCGACGCCATGGCGCCCCGCAGCACGTGCGGCGCGGGCAGGCACTCGCGGGCCACGTCCATGGCCGCGGCCTTGGTGATCTGCGTATCGCGGTTGTAGCCGCTCATCAGCCCGCGCGGCACGCCCAGCAGGCCGCCCACCATCCCCGCCACCCAGGCGCTCTTGCCCTTCAGCACCTCGGCGAAGTCGGGGTTGCGCTTCTGGGGCATGATCGAGGAGCCGGTCACGTAGCGGTCGGCGAGGCGCACCATCCCCCAGTAGGGATGGCTCAGCAGGATCAGGTCCTGGGCGATCAGGGCCAGGTGGGCCATGGCCCCGGCGAACGTGTAGGCCGCCTGCGCCTCGGCTTCCCAGCGCGACGTGACGGCGTCGAGCGTGTTGAGCTCGACCCGGTCGAAGGCCAGCAGCGCGGCGGTGAGCTCGCGGTCGACGGGCCAGGAGGTGCCGAACGCGGCGGCCGCCCCGAGCGGGCTGCGGTTGAGCAGATCGCAGGCCAGCCGCACCCGCTCCAGGTCGCGGCAGAGCGCCTGGGCGTAGCTGCACAGCCAGTGGCCCCAGGTCGTGAACATCGCGGGCTGATGGTGGGTGAAGCCGGGCATCACCGTCCCGGCATGCGCCCGGGCCTGGTCCAGCAGGGTGGCCCCCAGCGCGTGCAGCCCCTCGCCGAACTCCAGCATCACGCCGCGCAGGTAGAGCCGCATGTCGGTGGCCACCTGGTCGTTGCGGCTGCGACCGGTGTGAAGGCGCCCGCCCGCATCCGCGCCGGCCCGGGCCGTCACGTAGCGCTCCACGTTGACGTGGACGTCCTCCAGCGCGGGGTCCAGCGCGAAGCGTCCCGCCTGCGCCTCCGCCTCGAGCGCGCCGAGGGCGGCCAGGATCGCCCGCGCCTCGGCGGCGCTGAGGATGCCCTGTCGGTGCAGCATGATGGCGTGGGCGCGGTTGGTCCACAGGTCGAAGGGCAGCAGCGCCGCATCCGCCATCGGCAGCGGCGTGGTATCGCGCCCGGCGCAGAAGGCGATCATCAGCTCGTCGGGCGAGGCGGCGAGATGGCCGCCCCAGATCTGCTTCTTGGTCACGGTCATCGGCGGTGGAGGTTGGAAGGGGTTGCCGGCGGCGGCGCAGGTGCGCCCGCCGGACGCGGCTCAGCCGCGGACGCGCTCAGGACGAGCCCGGGCGCGGCTCGGCCTCGGTCTTGTGCAACGGCAGGTCGGTCTGCACCAGCACCATGCCGATCGCCGCCACGCCCGCCAGCAGCAGTGCGGCGGCCCAGTAGGGCGACCGCACGGTGACGCCCGCATACAGCGCCAGGCCCAGGCTGGGACCGACGATGCGCGCCATGCTGCTCATGGATTGCCCCACCCCCAGCACCAGCCCCTGGCGGTCGGGCGGCGCCAGCAGCGAGGCCAGCGCGAGCAGCGCGGGTTGCGTGGCGCCGAATCCGGCGCCCATCAGCCCGAGCGCCAGCAGGGCCTCCAGGGCGTGCTGGCTCAGCGCCACCCCGGCCAGCCCCACGGCCATGGCCGAGGCGCCCGCGACCAGCGTGGCCCGCTCGCCCAGCCGCCGCACGAGCCAGCGCGTGACCGCACCCTGCATCACCACCACGATCACGCCCAGGTACGAGAAGACCAGCCCCAGATCGGCCGGCGAGAGCTGCAGCAGGGCGCTCCCCATCAGCGAGAAGGTGGCCTCGAACTGGCTGAACCCCAGGTGGGTCAGGAACAGCCCGCCCATCACCAGCAGCAGCGGCGCCTGGCCGCGGAAGACCTCGCGCAGCGAGGGGCGCGACCCCTGCCGGGCCTCGGCCCGATCCGCCGCCCCCAGCGATTCCGGCAGCGCCCACCACGCCCAGACCAGGTTCGCGGCGCAGATCGCCGCGGCCACCAGCCCCGTGGCGCCGAGCCCCCAGCGGCTGCGCACGGCTTCGCTGGTGAACACGGCGCCCAGCGCGGGCCCCAGCACGAACCCCAGCCCGATCGCGGAGCCGACGACGCCCATGCCGCGGGCGCGCTCCGCGGGCGGGGTGACATCGGCCACGTAGGCCTGGGCAGTGGCGATGTTCGCGGCGGTGATGCCGGCCAGTAGCCGCGAGCCGAACAGCAGCCCCAGCACGATGCCGTGATCGGCGGAAAGGTGCTCCGCCAGCCCATAGATCACGTAGGCGACCACGGAGCCGGCGAGGCTGAGCAGGATGATCGGGCGCCGGCCGAGCTTGTCCGAGAGCCGCCCCCACACCGGGCTGAACAGGAACGCCATCAGCGAGTAGACGCTGAGGAACGCCCCGATGAAGGCCGGGCCGCCCCCGAGCGTCTTCGCATACAAGGGCAGCAGGGGCAGCACCAGGCCGAACCCCACCAGGTCCATCAGCACCACCAGGAAGATGATGCGCAGGGGGCGGCCCGCGGGCAATGGCGCGCCGAGCGACAGGGGTGCGCCGAGCGACAGGGGCCCGCCGAGCGGCAGGGGCGCGCCGGGGGGCGGGGGCGCGGCGGCGGAAAGAGGCGCCTCGCCTGAACCGGAGGTCTGATGGGTATCGGTCACGGTACGCCGTAGCCTCCGCCGCCGGGGGTTTCGATGCGGATGCGGTCGCCGGGGGCCACGCGCACTTCGTTCTTGCCGCCCAGGCTCGCCACGCGGCCGTCCTTGCGGATGAACAGGTTGCGGCCCGGCTGGCCCGGCTCGCCCCCGGCCAGGCCATAGGGGCGGAACACCCGGCGCTCGGAGAGGATGGCGGCGCTCATGGGCACCAGGAACTCGATCTCGCGCGCCACCCCTTCGCCGCCGCGCCAGGTGCCCGCCCCGCCCGTGCCTTGGCGCAGCGAGAACTCGCGCAAGATCACCGGGTAGCGGCGCTCCAGCATCTCGGCGTCGGTGATGCGGGTGTTGCTCATGTGGGCATGCAGCCCCGACTTGCCATGCCAGCCCGGGCCGGCGCCGGTGCCGCCGCCGATGGTCTCGTAGTAGCCGAAGCGCTCGTTGCCGAAGGTGAAGTTGTTCATGGTGCCCTCGGCGCCCGCCACGGCGCCGAACGCCTGGAGCAGCACGTCGGTGATGCGGGAGGAGGTCTCGACGTTGCCGCCCACCACCGCCGCGTCGTGGGAGGGCGAAAGCAGCGAGGGGTGCGGAATGCGCAGGGTCACCGGCGCGAGGAAGCCGCCGTTGAGCGGAATCTCCTCAGCCATCAGCGTGCGCAGCACGTAGATCACCACCGAGGCCACCACGGCGCGCGGGGTGTTGAGGTTGCCCCACACCTCGGGGCCGGTGCCCGCGAAGTCGAACGCGAAGGTGCGCCGCTCGCGATCGAGCGTGATGGCGACACGGATCGGCGTGCCGTCGTCGAGGAAGTCCTCGGCCGAGAGGGTGCCGCGCGCGGCCATCCCGTGGCGGTCGGCCAGGCGCACCGCCATGCTGCGCACGGCCTCTTCCGCGTTGGCCTGGATGTGGCCCATGTAGGCCTGCACGACCCCGAGCCCGTAGTGCTCGACCATCTCGCGCAGCAGCTCGACGCCCTTCTGGTTCGCGGCCACCTGCGCCTTGAGGTCGCTCAGGTTGTCCTGCAGCCGCCTTGTGCCGGCGATGGGGGGCTCGCCGGGGCCCCGCGGAAGGCGGCCGGGCGCCGTGAGCAGCTCGGTGATGCCCGCCTCCTGGAAGCGGCCGCCCGCGACCAGCTTGAAGCTGGTGATGCAGGCGCCCTCCTCCTCCAGCGTGCGAGAGAAGGGCGGCATGCTGCCCGGCGAGATGCCGCCGATCTCCGCATGGTGGCCGCGGCTGGCCACGAAGAACAGGGGTCTGGCGCCGTCCAGCACGGGGGTGATCACGGTGATGTCGGGCAAGTGCGAGCCGCCGTGGTGCGGATCGTTGGTGACCAGCACATCGCCCGCGCACAGCTCGGCCCCTTGCAGGCGCACCTGCTCGCGCACCGCCTCGCTCATGGCGCCCAGGTGCACGGGGATGTGCGGGGCGTTGGCCACCAGCCCGCCCGCCGCATCGAAGATGGCGCAGGAGAAGTCCAGCCGCTCCTTGATGTTGGTCGAGACGGCCGTGCGCTGGAGCGTGCGCCCCATCTGCTCGGCGATCGACATGAACAGGTTGTTGAAGATGCCGAGCTGGATCGGGTCCGCCTCGGTCGCCAGCCGGGGCCGCTCCGCGGCAGCGACGCGGATCTCGAGGTCGCCGTAGCGGCTGACCGAGGCCCGGCAGCCGGGCTCGATCACGATGGTGGCGCCCGCCTGGATGATGAGCGCCGGGCCCTCCAGCCGATGGCCCGCCCGCAGGTGCTCCCAGCGATAGACCCGCGTGGGCCGCCAGCCGCCCGCGAAGTACGTGCGGCGCGTCTCGACGGGCGCCGGCGGCCCGTCGGCCTCCGGGATGGGCTGCTTGGTGAGCCCCTGCGCCTGCCCGACGAGCCGCACGCGCAGGTCGTCCACCAGCACGGCCGCCCCGGACTCGAAGCCGTACTCGCGCAGGTGGTGCTCGCGCAGGGCGCGCTCGTAGTCGCCGTCGGGCGGCTCGGCCACCATCACGGCCGTGATCGTGCCCGCGAAGCGCAGGTTCAGGAAGCGCTGCGCCTGGATGCGCTCGGGCCCGACGCCCTCCTCCAGCAACGCCGCGCGGCCCCGCTGCTCGAGCGCGCGGAAGCGCGGTTCAAGCCCGGCCAGCAGCGCGCGGCTGAAGCGCTCGTTGGCGGCGGGCGCGCGCAGGTCGCGCACCACATCGGCCATGCCCATCCCGTAGGCGGAGAGGATGCCGGCGAAGCGGTGGATCACGATCTCGCCCATGCCCAGCGCACGGGCGATGGCGCAGGCGTGTTGGCCGCCCGCCCCGCCGAAGCACGCCAGCACGTGTTCCTTGATATCGTACCCGCGGGCCACCGAGATCTCGCGGATGGGGCGCACCATGGTCTCGTTGGCGGCCTGCACGAACCCCAGCGCCGCCTCTTCCAGCGTGAAGGGTGGCCGCGCCTGCGCCCGCCGGTCGGCGTTGATCTCGACGAGCAGCGCCTCCATGGCCGCGCGGGCGGCCGCGACGTCGAGCGGCTCGTCCTCGCCCGGCCCGAAGATGCGCGGGAAGTGCTCGGGCAGGATGCGCCCCAGCACCACGTTGGCGTCGGTGATCGCCAGCCGGCCGCCCTTGCGGTAGCAGACGGGACCGGGATGGGCCCCCGCGCTCTCGGGCCCGGCCTGGAACATGCCGTTGCGGTAGAACAGGCGCGAGCCGCCCCCGGCGGCCACCGTGACGATGTTCATCTGCGGGGCCTGGATGCGCACGCCGGCCGTCTCGGTCTCGTGGGTCAGCTCGAACTCGCCGCCGAAGCGGGAGACATCGGTGGAGGTGCCGCCCATGTCGAACCCGATCACCGGGCGCGGGTGGTCGCGGTCGTACGCGGTGCGGGAGTAGCCCACCACGCCCCCCGCCGGCCCGGAGAAGATGGCGCGGCTGCCCAGGAACTGGGCGGCATCGATCAGCCCGCCGTGGCTCTGCATGAACAGTACCCTGGTCTCCCGCAGGCCATCGGTGAACCCCGCGCGGAAGCTTTGCAGATAGCGCTGGATGTGCGGCGTCAGGTACGCATCGACCGTGGTCGTATCCCCCCGGGCCACGATCTTCACCGTCGGGATCACCTCGTGGGAGAGCGAGACCTGCGCGAAGCCGATGCGCCGGGCGATCTCCCCGATCCGCCGCTCGTGGTCGGGCCAGGCGTAGGCGTGCATCAGCACCACGGCCACGGCGCGCAGACCCCGGCCTTGGGCCGCGCGCAGGTCGGCTTCGACCCGGGCCTCGTCGAGGGGCCGCCACACGTCGAGCGCCTCGCCGGTGACGCCCGTGACGCGCACCCCGCGCGGCGGCTGCCCGGCCAGCTCGGGCTTGACGAGCGCGACGCGCTCGCGAGCCTCGATGACGTCTGCGAACAGCAGATCGGGCAGCCGGATCTCGAGGTCGAAGATGCGCGGGCGGTTCTGGTTGCCGATGCGCAGCACATCGCGGAAGCCCTCCGTCACCACCAGCGCCACCGGCTCGCCCTTGCGCTCGAGCAGCGCGTTGGTGGCCACGGTGGTGCCCATGCGGATCCATTCGATGCGGGTGGCCGCGAAGCCGGCCTTGGGATGGGGGCGGCCCGTCACCTGCTCCAGGATGCGGCGGATGCCCTCCCGGGGCGCATCGGCATAGTTCGCCGGGTCTTCCGAGAGCAGCTTCAGGGTCATGAACCCCGGCGGCGCCGGAATCTCCGCGTAGATATCGGTGAAGGTGCCCCCGCGGTCGATCGAGAAGCGGAACTTGGAGGGATCGGTCATGGCAATCGACGTGCGCGCGGGCGGTTGGGGAGGCGCCGGGGCCACCGGGGCCGGAGCATCGCCCGCGGATAGCACAGGATAGCAGCGGCCGCGCCGACCCGCCACCCGCCGGAAACCCACAGCATGGGTGCAGGACTGCCCGGCGGTCGCGTCAAATGGTAGACTTGAACAAAGGGGGCGCAGGCTCGATCCCCGGACCGTCCGGTGCCATGCGGGCTTTCGCGCCCCACGGGTTGAATCGGCACAGGAGGTTTCCCATGAACGCACCAACCCAGGCGCTGCGATGGTTCCCGATCCTGGCGACGCTCGCACTGTCGGTGGCACTGGCGGCGCCGGCCTACGCTGCGGCGCAGGCGGCCGACCCGGCAGTGCGTGTGCTCTCCACCGGAATCGGGCTCGACGAGCGCAAGCCGCACCCCGAGTATTCGCTCAAGCTGACGTTCGCCGAACGGGCAGGACCGTACGTGGCCGGAATCGAGGTGGTGATTCTCCGCCAGGACGGCAGGGAGGTGGTGCGCACCGCCTCGCCGGGTCCATGGCTGTTCGTGAACCTGCCGGCCGGCACCTATCGCGTGATGGCGGTGCGCGCCAACGGCGTGAAGGCGGGCGCTGCCTTCACGATCACGGCCGGCAAGCAGTTGCTGCTCCCGATCACCTGGTAGCCGCACCGCGTCCCGGCCGGGCCGCCGCTTTGCCAGCGTCCGGCCGGAATCACGGGTGAGCCGGAGCGGTGCGCTACTTCGAGGGCCGCGGCGGAAACCAGCGGGTGAGGTCGTAGGCGATCGGCGCGGCCACGAAGACCGAGGAGTAGGTGCCCACCGTGATGCCGATCAGCAGCGAGAAGGAGAAATCGCGCATGATCTCGCCGCCGAAGATGTACATCGAGACCAGCACCAGCAGCGTCGTGCCCGACGTCAGGATGGTGCGGCTGAGGGTCTCGTTGATGCTGTCGTTGTAGATGTCGAGCAGCGGCTTCTTCTGGAACCGGCGCAGGGACTCGCGGATGCGGTCCAGGATCACGATGGTGTCGTTGACCGAGTAGCCCGCCGTGGTGAGGATCGCCGCGATCACCACCAGCGTCACCTCCTTCTGGGTGAACACCAGCGCCGTGAGCAGGATCAGCACGTCGTGCAGGGTGGTGATCAGCGCGCCGATGCTGAAGCGCCACTGGAAGCGCAGCCAGACGTAGAGCACGATCAGCGCCATCGAAAGCAGCACGGCATTGGTGGCGGCCAGCTTCAGCTCCGCACCCACCTTGGGCCCGACGCTTTCGGTGCGCCGCACCGCCAGGTCCGGAAACTTCTCCTTCAGCACCCGTTCGACCTTGGCCGCGGGCGATTCGCGCGGGGCGGTGAGCTTCTCCTCGACGTTGGCCAGGGTAACGAGGAACTCGTTCTGGCCCTCGCCGCCGAAGCCCTGCAGGGTGTAGGAGCCCACGGCGCCCGCGTCGAGGGCGTCGCGCAGCTGGGGCAGGGTGCGCTTTTCGGTGAAGCGCACCTGCACCAGCGTGCCCCCGTCGAAGTCGATGCCGTAGTGCAGGCCCAGCACGAAGTATCCGATCAACCCCGCCAGGATGACGCCCCAGGAGATGCCGAGACTCCAGTAGCGCTTGCCGATGAAGTCGAAATGGGTGTCTTCGGGGATGAACTTGAAGTAGCCGGCCATGGCTCGGGGTGACTCTCGCTGAAGGGGAATCCTGGCGTGCGGCGCGCCCGGCGGATAGCGACCCGGCGGCCGGCCGCGCTCAGATGCTGATCTGCGTCAACCGGCGCCGGTCCAGGTACACGAAGTCGAACAGCAGCCGCGACACGACGATGGCGGTGAACATGCTCGACAGGATGCCGATCGAGAGCGTGATGGCGAAGCCCTTGACCGGCCCCGTGCCGAAGGCCAGCAGCGCGAACGCGGCCACCAGCGTGGTCAGGTTGGAATCGAAGATCGTCCAGAACGCCTTGCTGAAGCCCTCGACGATGGAGGCCCGCAGGTTCGATCCGCGGCGCAGCTCCTCGCGGATGCGCTCGAAGATGAGCACGTTCGCATCCACCGCCATGCCCAGCGTCAGCACGATGCCGGCGATGCCGGGCAAGGTGAGCGTGGCGTTGAACACCGCCAGCAGCGAGAGGATCAGCACGAGGTTGAACAGCAGGGCGAAGCTCGCGAACACCCCCGCCAGCCGGTAGTACACGCTCATGAACACGAACAGCGCCACCGCCCCGATGGCCAGCGAGAGCATGCCCTGGCGGATCGAATCGTCCCCCAGCGACGCGCCAACGGTGCGTTCCTCGCGGATGTGGATCGGGGCGGGCAGCGCACCCGAGCGCAGCACGATCGCCAGGTTGTTGGCCTCCTGCATGTTGAAGCGGCCCGTGATCTGCGCCTCGCCGCCGGTGATCGGCTCGCGGATCACGGGAGCCGACTGCACCTTGTCGTCGAGCACGATGGCCAGCCGGCGACCCCGGTAGCGCGTGGTCAGCTTGGCGAAGCGCTCCGCGCCGAAGGCATCCAGCGAGATCGAGACGTGCGGGGTGTTGTCCTGGCTGCTGATGTTCACGCGGGCATCGCGCACGGTTTCGCCCGAGAGCACCGGGCGCTTTTCCAGCACGTGCGGGCTGCGGCTGATGACCTTGCCCGTCGTGGGATCGCGCACCTCCTCGTACTTCACCTCGTGCTTCGCCGCGGTCATGGTCGCCGGCGTGACGTTATCCTCCACCAGGAAGAACTCGAGCACGGCCTGGGTGCCGATGGCCTTGATGGCGCCCTCCCGATCGCGCAACCCCGGCAACTGCACGACGAGCGTGGTTTCGCCCTGCTTCTGGATCGAGGGCTCGGCCACGCCCAGCGAATCGATGCGGTTGCGGATCACCTCCAGCGCCTGGGTGACGGAGCTGGTGCGGATGCGCTCCGCCTCGTCGGGCTGGAGCGTGAACCGGTGGCGGTTGTCGGGCAGCGCCTCCACCTTGAAGTTGGTGAGCAGGCGGTTGAAGGGCGCGACGTTCCAGTTGGCCTTCTCGGCGCGCCCCAGCTCGACCTCGACGCTTTGTCCCTTGCGCTCGACGTGGGCGTAATCGATCAGCTTCTCGGTCAGGGCGTCCTCGAGCTCGGTCGCCAGCCGGTCCAGCACGCGCGTGACGGCCGCCTCCGTTTCCACCTCCAGGTCCAGATACATGCCGCCCTGCAGATCGAGCCCGAGCGTCACCTTCTGCTTGACGGACGCGGGGTTTCCCCCCGGCCTGTACGCGAGGTAGCTGGGCACCAGGCCCGCTATGGCTGCCGCCAGCACGGCCACCACGAACAGACTCTTGAGTTTCAGCCCCATCCCGGCTCCCTCCGAAAGTGCCGCGCCGACCGCCGCCCGCTAGTGCTTCTCCTGGTCCTTCGGCTTCTCCTCGTCCTGCTGCTTGTCCTGTGCCTTGCTCTTGGCTTCGCTGGCTTTGGGCTCGACGGCCTTGGGCGGATGGGCCAGCTCGGCGATCCGGGTGCGGGCCACGCGCACCGTCACCTTGGGCGCGATCTCGAGGCTGACCGCATCTTCCGCCAGCTTCTGGATGGTGCCGTAGAGCCCGCTGTCGGTGATCACCTCGTCGCCCTTCTTCAGGCTCCCGAGCATCTCGCGGTGGGCCTTGGACTTCTTCTGCTGGGGCCGGATCACCAGGAACCAGAAGATCGCGAAGATGAGCGCGAACGGGATCAGGCTCTGGATCAGGCTGCCCGCCCCCCCTCCGCCCGTACCGCCGCTGGGGGGCATGGCCAGCGCCTCGGTCACGAATGGGAACATGCTCGCTCCTTGGAAAGGCGCACCGTCAGGATGAAAAACGACCACGTTAGCTAACACATTTCCCCGAGCTTGCCTAGCACGGAGCGCCCGTCCTCCAGGGCCGTCGCAGGACCGCTCGCCGTCACGGGGCGGTCAGCCTCTCACCCTGCGGCCCCCCGTGCGGACGCTCGCTGCGACCCCGCGGCAGGGCGCAGGCGGGCCGCCGGCAGCACGCGCACCACGGGCGGGCGAGGCTCCGCCATGCCCGCCGCGCAACCGTGCCGCTTTTGTCGGCGCGGGTGCGGCGCTATACTGGGAAGGATGCGTAGGCGCCCGCCGGGCAGGCGCGGAATCGCCCGCGCGGCGGCGCCAAACCTCGGCGGCGACCGGACCAGGGAGACCCTCGATGCGCGGCAGGTTCCTGCTCCATTTCGGCATGTACGTAATGCTGATTGCCGCGAGCCTTCCGTTGGCCTTCCGGCTGGTGCCCCCCAACCGCTGGTACGGGTTCCGCTTCCCGGGGGCGCTGGTCTCCCCCGAACGCTGGTACGAGCTCAATGCCCAGGGCGGCCGCCTGTTCCTGGCGGCCATGCTCATCGGCGCGCTGCTCAACGTGCTGCTGTTCTGGCTGCGCAATGAACAGGTGCTGAAGTACATGGGCTGGATCAACGGCCTGCTGATCATCATCAGCTTGTGGCTGGTGACGGTCGAGCTGGTGCAGGCACTGCCGTAGCGCTGCGCCCCCCTGCTGCAATCAGATACCGATCCGGAGCGCGATCAGCAGCCCGACCGAGTAGAGGGTCGCGCCGCGACCGCTCTGCGCCTGGATCTGGTGCGAGGTGACGCGATACTGCGGAATGAGCGTCGTACTGCGGCTCAGCCGGATTTCCGCCCCGGCCATTGCGAACACGCCATAGCCGGTGCCCGCCGTGGTGCCGATCACCGACTCCGGGTAGTTGAAGTCGATCTCGTAGTAGAGCACCGAGAACCCCCCGCCCAGGAACGGCGCGACGATGTTCGCCGGCCCGCGGTTGAAGTAGCGCAGCAGGCCGGTCTGCGCAGTGGAGGTTCGTGCGCTGATAGGGTAGCTCTGGCCAGCGACCACCTTATGGCCATCGGTGCTGCTGTAGGCTGCGGTTAGCGTCCACAGCACTTCCGGCTCGAACTCGTAGCCCCAGTTGAAGCCGAAGATCGAGCCGTACGTCGAGGCGTCCTTCGTGGCGAACGAGTTGCTGCCGATGAACAGCTCCCCGCGCAGGTCGCCCTGCGCGGCATGAAGGGACGCGGCCAGCGCGACGGCGCAGGCCGTGAGCAGCAGCAGCCGGACGGCTGGAGAGTACGGGCGGAGCGACATCGTGGGCTCACCTTCCCTGGCGGAATACGGACAACGGCGTCCAGGGCTCCGGCTCGCGCCATGCGAACCCCGTACCGATTTCCCGATGCAGGCCGGGCCCGATCCCGCACCCCGCGCACCTGGCGTTCCTGCACCGTCTCTTGTACCGCCAACAGCGGGGCGCGGCAAATCACTACCTGCTCCGCGCTCTTCTTGCTCCATACCCTGCTCGGGTATAGTATTTAGGCCACGGAGGCCGGGCTGACGCAGCCTGTGGGGAACATGGAGGTGAGAGCGGCGACAAGTCACGTGTGCCACGGGGAGGCGGGGCTGGCCCGAGCGGGAAGCGGAATCGGCGGGCTGCGGGCCAGGACATCGCCCGCGCGACGCTGAACACGGCGCTCGAGGATGCCGGATTCCGGGCGACGGACGACGAGGCGGCCTGAGGCGGGGCGCTGCGGCGCACCGTGCTGGGCGCCCTCCGCGGGTCGGCGCGACGGGATCGGCCTCATCCGGCGTTAATCAACTGCCTGGCCCCTGGGGCTTGCGCCGCCCGCGCGGGACTCTGCTAGACTCGACGCCAGGCCTCGGTTCCGCCCGGTCGCCAGGGGACGGCGTGCCGGTGGACATCGCCCCGGACCGTCATCGTGGAGCATTCGTGGAATTCGCCCAGATCGAAGCGGCTGCCGCGCGCCTGCAGGGCGTGGCCCACCGCACCCCCGTGCTGACCTCGCGCACGCTGGACGCTCTGGCGGGCTGCGCGGTGTTCCTCAAGTGCGAGAACCTCCAGCGCACGGGGGCCTTCAAGATCCGCGGCGCGTACAACGCGCTCGCTTCCCTGAGCGATGCGCAGCAGCGGGCCGGGGTGATCACCTACTCCTCGGGCAACCACGGCCAGGCGGTGGCGCTGGCCGGGAAGCTGCTGGCCATCCGCGCGCTGATCGTCATGCCCACCACGGCGCCCAAGGTGAAGGTGGCGGCCGTCAAGGGCTACGGCGGCGAGGTGGTGACCTACGATCCGGCCCGGCAGGAGCGGGAGGAGGTGGCCGCGCAGCTCCAGGCCGAGCGCGGACTCGCGCTGGTGCCGCCCTTCAACCACCCCGCGGTGATGGCCGGCCAGGGCACGGCGGCGCTCGAGCTGGTGCAGGACGTGCCGGAGCTGGATGCCGTGCTCGCCCCCTGCGGCGGGGGCGGACTGCTTTCCGGCACGGCCGTGGCCACCCGCCACCTGCGCCCCGGCGCGCGCGTGATCGGCGTCGAGCCCGAGGGCGCGGCCAAGGCCAACCTCTCCGTCCAGGCCGGCCGCATCGTGCGCGTCGAGCATCCCCAGACCAAGGCCGACGGCCTGATGCCGAAGGCCCTCGGCGACCTCACCTTCGCCGTGATCCGAGAGCAGGTGGAGCGGATGGTGACCGTCAACGAGGAGGAGATCCGCTCGACGCTGGAGTTCCTCTGGTCGCGCTGCAAGCTCGTCGTCGAGCCCTCGGGCGCCGTGGGCCTCGCGGCCGTGTTCCACCGCAAGGTCGCGGGCCTCGCCGGGGGCCGCGTGGGCGTGATCCTGAGCGGCGGCAACGCCGATATCGGCGCCGTCGCCGACTGGTTCCGGGCGGAGCGGGCGTGACTTGGCATCGAAGGGCAGACGGGTATGTGGGAGCATCCGAGGGTTCGCCGACGGTGCGGCGAGTCCCTGAACGACGTGCGAGTGGTGATTTCGTACGCTGAGAAGAGGAGGCACACCGATGCACGCGAGGAACTGCTGGGAGTACAAGAAGTGCGGCCGTCAACCGGGCGGCAACAAGGTGGCCCAGTTCGGCCTGTGCCCGGCGACCATCGACGATGGGGCGGACGGGCTGAACCGGGGCCGTTTCGCGGGCAGGATCTGCTGGGCCGTCTCGGGCACGTTCTGCGGAGGCGAGATTCAGGGCACCTTCGCCGAGAAGCATGCCACGTGCACGAATTGCGACTTTTTCAGCCTGGTTTGCCAGGAAGAGAACATCGAGATGTTCAAGCTGCTGAAGCCCGGGCAGATCTTCAAGCCCGTGTTCTGACCCACCGCTTCGACGAGCGCCGGGCGCAGCCTCCGCGCGGCTACGGCTCCCCGGTGATCTTGACGCGGAACGAGCGCCCGCCGGCGAGCTGCACCTCGACGGTGCGGCCCGGGGGGCCGCGCACGCTCAGCCGCAACGTGTGCTCATCCTGCACGTCGATCGAGACGGCCACGTCCTCGGGGTAGCGCCAGCGCACCTGGCCGACGGCTCCCGAACGCACGTAGACCAGCAGGGCCGCTCCCGACCGCGCCGGCAGCACTTCCCCGTTCCCCTCGATGCGGAAATCCGCGGCGAACTCGCCGCAGCCCTTGTACAGCTCGGCCTCGGGATGCTGGGCGCCGGTGTTGTCCTGCCCGGCGACGCGCAGCCTGACGTGGCGCTCGCCGCCGAGCCGCACGGTGACGGTCTGGCAGTGCGGGGCGGTGACCACGGCCCGCAGCGTGTTCCCATCGATGAAGTCGATCTGGGCGGCGGCGCCCTGAGGCATCGAGGAGTCGAACCGGCGCACGACAGGCAGGTCAGCCGTCGGCGGGATGTACAGCGCGTACGCCGTGGCCGCACGGACGGGGACGGTCTCGCCGCGCGCCTGCACCGTGTAGAGGGGCACATCGAGGGCCCGCGTGCGGAAGCTCCACTCCAGCAGCTCCTCGCGCCCGTCCGCCTCGAACCGGGCGCGCACCCGATAGCCCGCGTTCCAGTCCAGCCGATCGAGCGGAAACAGGGCGAACTCGTGCGCCGTCAGCTCCCGGTTCGGGTCGCTTGCGCGCGTGAGCACCCGGGTGTTGCCGACGGGCGCCGGCCGGGGGCGCTCCGATCGCCCCGGCGCCCCGGCGCCATCGGCGCGGAACAGCGCGAACTCGAGCAGCCGCACCCGGCCCACCCGCGCCGGATTGAACTGCACGGTGATGGGGTTCCCGGAGACCTCGCGGTCCGGGAGCGGGTCGGGGTCCTCGTCGAAGAACGCGGGCACCACATCCGCGCCATCGGGCGGCGGCCAGAGCACCACCCGCGGGTGGCCGCGGCTGGTGGCCGTGGACAGCGCGGAGTAGGCCGCATCGTGCACCCTCAGCCCTTGCGGGCACAGCTCGACATAGCGCCCCGGCGGCCGGAACAGCGCGGACGCGGGCGGGTCGGCGCAGAAGGCGCGCAGGGCGGAATCTCCCATGTTGAAGACGAACTTCCGCTCCTCCGGCCCGGCCTGGTCGATGCCGATCCCCACCTCATCGCTGCCGAACGCCAGAAACCCCAGCCGGTGGTAGAGGGCCGTCATCAGTCCGTCCACGGACTGGACGCCCGCGTGATTCCCCGTCGCAACGTTTTCGCCTACGCGGAAGGCGGAGTACCCCGCCTGCTTGGTGCGCTCCGCGACGGAATAGCCGGCGAAGGCGGGCCGGCCCTGCTGCTCGAAGTGGCCGCGCGTGCGGTTGAGCGCCAGGTAGCGGGCATGGCGGGCGGCGGCCGCCTCCAGCAGCGCGTTGCGCCGGAACGGCTTTAGCCCCGCCACCTGCCGGACGCGCTCCAGGTGCGCGTAGGTATCGCCCAGCTCCGCGGCGCGCGCGCCCTGGGCGGGCAGCGCCAGCAGGAATGCCGCGGCGCCGGCGGCAGCCCTCCGCACCACGCGGGCCGCGTTCAAGGCTGGGCTCCTGCCAGGGGGGGCGTCAGGATCTCGTCCACCGCCTCCACCCCCGCGGTGTCCACCCGCGCCAGCAGCTCGCGCACGGTCAACCCCAGCAGCGGGTGGCGGAGGTCGGGCGCGACGTCGGCCAGCGGCACCAGCACGAATGCCCGCTCGTGCAGCCGCGGATGGGGCAGGGTGAGGCGGCCGGTCGCCACCACGAGGTCGCCACCGACGCCATAGAGCAGCAGGTCCAGGTCGATGGTGCGCGGGCCGTTGGGGAGGGTACGCACGCGGCCCAGCTCGCGCTCGATCCCGAGCAGCAGCTCGAGCAGCGGCAGCGGAGCGAGGCTCGTCTCGACGGCGAGCGCGGCATTGAGAAACGGCGGCTGGTCCAGATAGCCCCAGGGCGGCGTGCGGTAGACCCGGCTGCGGGCCGTCACCGCCATGCGCCGGCCGAGCCGCCGCACGGCCTCCGGCAGATGGCGCTCGGGGGCGACGTTCGAGCCCAGGGCGATGTAGGCGCGAGCCATGATGTGGGCCGATCTCGGGGTGGCTCTGTGCCCGAAGATTCCTACCCCCTTCGCGGGGGGCAGGTCAGGATGGGGGGGGCCGAAAGCCCCCCACCGCGGCCCTCCCCCGCCGCGGGGGAAGGGAGCGGCCGGAGAGCCATGGACCCTTCAATCCGGTGCTGTCCGCTCAGCGACCCAGCACCGCGGCGATGGACGCGTCGAGGATGGTGACGATGCGGTCCACCTGCTCCCGGGTGGTGATGAGCGGGGGCGCCAGGCAGTACACGTCGCCGCGGGCGCGCGTCCAGAGGCCGCGCTTGGCCGTCTCGGCGTGGATCAGCTCGCCCACCTTGCGCTCTGCGGCGAACGGTTTGCGCGCCGCCTTGTCCTCGACGATCTCGAGGGCTGCCATCATCCCCAAGCCCCGCGCCTCGCCCACGTTGGGGTGCTTTTCCAGCCGCCGCAGTTGGCCCAGCAGGTAGGCGCCGGTCTCCGCGGCCCGCGAGACGAGATCCTCCTTGTCGAACACGTCGAGATTGGCCAGGGCCACGGCGCAGCAGGTGGGATGGCCGGAGTAGGTGTAGGCGTGCATGTAGCGCTTGGCGGGCTCGACGCTGTGGATGGCATCGCGGATGCGGTCGCTCACCCCCACCCCGCCCAGCGGCAGGTACCCCGAGGTGACGCCCTTGGCGAAGTTCACCATGTCGGGCTGGACGCCCCAGTGGTCGAGCGCGAACCACCGGCCGGTGCGGCCGAAGCCGGTGATCACCTCGTCGGCGATGAACAGCACCTCGTACTGGTCGCAGATTTCGCGGATGCGCTTGAAGTAGTCGTCCTGGGGCACGATCACGCCGCCGGCGCCCTGCACCGGCTCGGCAATGAAGGCGGCCACCGTCTCCGGCCCCTGGGCGAGGATCTCCTGCTCCAGCAGGTTGGCCGCGCCGATGCCGGGAGTGGGCGCCCGCTCGCTGGGCGTGAAGGCGGGGTTGAAGTAGTAGGGGTACGGGCTGGGGATGTGCGAGAAGCCCGGCACGCGCGGCTCGAACATGGGCCAGTACTGCTCCATGCCGGTGGCGCTCATGGCCGCCAGCGTGACCCCATGGTAGCCCAGCTTGCGGGAGATGAACTTGACCTTGTCGGGCTTGCCCAGCGCCTTCCAGAAGAAGCGCGCGGTCTTGATCGAGGTCTCGGTGCTCTCGCCCCCGCCGCTGGTGAAGAAGAAGGTGTTGATCTGCGGGTAGCAGAGCTTGGCCAGCCGCTCGGCCAGGGCGATCATGTTCAGGTTCGAGCTGCCCACGTAGCCCGAGGCATAGGCGAGCGTCTCCATCTGCCTGGCGGCGGCCTGGGCCAGCTCTTTGCGGCCGTGGCCCACGTTCACGTTCCAGAGGCCGGAGAGGCCGTCGATGTAGTCGTTGCCCTCCAGGTCCGTGAGGATGGCGCCCTTGCCCTTGACCCAGACCCGCGGCGCGGTGTGGGCGCTCGGGTGGTGCAGCGGGTGGATCACGTGCTGCCGATCGGCCGAAAGTGCCGCCTGGAGCGTGGGCGTAGCCATGAATTCCCCTGTGTGCGTGCGCGGGAGATGGAGCCGTGCCGATCGGCGGTCACGCCTGCCGCGCCGGTGCTCCGCCCCGCCAAGATCCGGTGAAATCGCGATGGGCGCGCGGTGTGGCCGTGCCTTGCGGGCCAGCCGCCGCGCACGGTGTGCGAATGCCCCACGATAGCCCCATCCCCGCATGAGGGCAAGCCGGGCCCGCCTCGGGTAGTGGGCGCCGGCGCGGTTTTGCCGTACACTCGGCGGAACGGTGGGCGCCCGCCGCCCACCCCCTGCACCCGATCGTCCCCTCGCGAGGAACCGAAGACGATGGCACTGGAAGGACTGCCGATGGCGCCACGCCGCCGCCCCCTGCGCCCCCCGCTGCACCGAACGGTGCGCGCCATCATCCCTGGGATGATTGCCCCCTGGCTGATCGCCCCCTGGATGACCGCCCCTTGGATCGCCGCCGTGCTGGCGTTGACCGCGCTCATGGCGGGGAGCTGCCAGCCGCGGGAGCAGGTGCCGCAGCACGCGGGCTCCCTGCTGCGCCCCGCCACCGCCGAGGTGCAGTACCGGCGGCTGGTGCTGCCCAACGACTTGCGTGTGATGCTGGTCTCCGATCCGCAGGCCGACCGCTCCGCGGCGGCCATGGCTGTCGGCGTGGGCTCGCTCGCCGACCCCGCCGGGCAGCCGGGGCTCGCCCACTTCCTCGAGCACATGCTGTTCCTGGGCACGCAGAAGTATCCCGACGGCGGCGAGTACCAGCGCTTCCTCGGCACGCGCAACGGCTTCAGCAACGCCTTCACCGCCGACGATCAGACCAACTTCTTCTTCAGCGTCGCCCACGAGCACTTCGAGGGCGCGCTGGACCGGTTCGCGCAGTTCTTCATCGCCCCCCTGTTCAACCCGGAATACGCGGAGCGGGAGGTGCGCGCCGTGGATTCGGAGCACTCGAAGAACATCGAGAACGACTTCTGGCGCGCCCGGCAGGTGCAGCGCACCCTGTACAAGCCGGACCATCCCATCAACCGCTTCGCGACGGGGAACCTGAAGACCCTGGCCAGGGTGGGCCCCGACGAGCTCAAGGCGTTCTGGCGCGGGCATTACTCCGGCAACCTGATGACGCTGGCCGTGGTGGGCAGCCGCAGCCTGGATCAACTGGAGGCGCTCGTGCGTGGCCGCTTCGACGCCATCGAGAACCGGCGCCTGCCGAAGCCGCGCTTCCCCCAGGAGTACCTGCCGCGCAAGGCGGCCCTGCGGGTGATCTCGGTGGAGCCGGTCTCGGAGCGCCGCTCGCTCACGATCGAGTTCCCCCTGCCGCCGGTGCAGCAGCACCGGCAGGAGAAGCCGCTTTCCCTGATCGCCTTTGTGCTGGGCCATGAGGGGGCGGGCAGCCTGCTGTCGCTGCTGAAGAAGGAGAACCTGGCCATCTCCCTTTCCGCGGGCTCCGGGGAAAGCACGGCCGACTACGCCTCCCTCCAGATCACGATCGGGCTCACCCCGAAGGGGCTGGCACAGTACCAGACGGTGCTCCGGTACGTGCTCGGCACCATCGCCCTGCTGCGGGAGCGGGAGCTGCCGCGCACCGTGTTCGACGAGAACCGCGTGATGGCCGAGCTCGGCTGGCGCTACCGGGAAAGCCAGGAGCCCGGCGCCATGGCCCAGCAGCTCGCCGGCCTGATGCAGGATTACCCGCTGGAGACGCTGCCCGAAGGCGCCTACCTGTACGAAACCTACGCGCCCGCCCTCTACCGCACCCTGCTGGAGCGGCTCACGCCCGACAACATGCGCGTGACGCTGGTGGGGCGGGGGCTGCCGGTGGATCGCGTCGAGCCTTACTACCAGGCGCGCTACGGCTACCGGGAGCTGACCGGCGAGCCCTACGCCCTGCTCGAGCAGGCGCGTCCGGACCCGCAGGTGCGCCTGCCCGATCCCAATCCGTTCATCCCGCGCAGCAACCGCCTGCTGGCGCCGGAGGGGCCGCTCAAGCTGAGCCACCTGAGCCTGCTGCGCCTGGAGCGCAGGGGGTGGCCCCAGCCACTGCTCGGGCAACTGGCCGCGCACGAGGACACGGCGTTCATGGGCGGCGAGGCCGTGCTCCGCACCCTCGGCGACAAGCTGGGCACGACCCGGCGGGTCGAACGGCTGGCGACGCTGCTCAAGTCGGCGCTGCCCCTGCCGGTGACGCTGCTCGAAGCGGCGGAGGCGAAGATCTGGTACCTGCCCGATTGGCGCATCCGCCAGCCCAAGGCGGCCATCGTACTCAACATCCAGAGCGATCAGACCTACCGCACGCCGCGGCAGGCGATGCTGGGCCAGCTCTACGACGCCGCCATGGAGGAGATGCTCGCCGAGTTCGGCTATCCGCTGCGCATGGCCGGGCTCGATTACTCGATCGATGCCGCCGCGAGCGGGCTCGTGCTGCGGCTCGATGGGTACTCGGACCGCATGCTGATGCTGCTCCAGCGACTCGTCGAGCGCATGCAGCTGGTGGAGATCGAGGCGGGGGCCTTCGATTCCATCAAGGAGCGCATCCAGCGCGGACTGGACAACCAGCGCTTCGACCAGCCCTACGAGCAGGCGCGCTACTACAAGCGGCTGCTGCTCGACTCCCCCGCGTTCTCCGTCGAGGCCTTGCGCCGCGAGCTGGCCGATGTCACCCAGGCGGAGGTGCAGGCCTATGCCCGGCGGCTGTTCCGGCGCATCTACGTGCAGGGCGTGGTGGTGGGCAATCTCCCCAAAGACGAGGCGCGGGCGGCCCTGCGCCGGGCGCTCGATACCCTGGGCGGCTCGCCGCTGCCGCCGGCGGAGCGCGTCGCGCCGAAGGTGCGCCTGCTCTCCGCCGCGGACCACGTCTTCACCCACCGGCTCACGGTCAACAACTCGCTGGTGCAGGTGCACTATCAGGCGGGGCCGAGCGAGCCCCGGCTGCGCGGCGCACTGCTCATGATCGGGCGGGCGCTGGGCGATGCCTTCTACTTCAACATGCGCACGCGGCAGCAGCTCGGCTACATCGTATACGCCGGCGTGGCGCAGAACGAGAAGATGCTGGGGCTCGATTTCCTCGTGCAGTCGGGCGCGTTTCCGGCCGATGAGGTGCTGAACCGGGTGGAGGCCTACATCCCGCAGTTCAGCAGCACCTTCCGGGAGCTGCCCGAGGAAGAGTTCGAGAAGCTGCGGCGGGCCGTGATCGTGGCGAAGCTGGACCCGCCCAAGTCCTTCGCCGATACCGCGGAGCGCCTGTACTGGGTCGCCTTCAAGCACGACGCCCGCTTCGATTTCCAGAGCGAGGAGATCCGCGCCGTGGAAACCCTCAGCCGCGCCGAGGTGGCGGCGGTGCTCGACCGCGTGCTCGACCCCAAGCTGCGCCGGCGCCTGGTGATCCGGCTGGTGGGCAAGGAGCATGCGAGCCCGAAGCCGCGCGGCGTCCCCATCGCGCTGCCCGAATCGGTGCAGCGCGCGGCCGCGGGCTGACCAAGGGATGTCCGTTGCAGTGCCGGGGCGTGACAATGGACATACAGCCATGACGACCGGGCCAGCCGCGCAGACGGCTTCGATCGAGGCCGTGCAGGGCGATATCACCCGCCAGCGGGTGGATGCGATCGTCAACGCGGCCAACGGCACGCTGCTCGGCGGCGGCGGCGTCGATGGCGCCATCCACCGCGCGGCCGGCCCGGAGCTGCTGGCGGAGTGCCGCACGCTGGGCGGCTGCCCCACAGGCGAGGCCCGCATCACGAGGGGCTACCGCCTGCCCGCACGCTGGGTGCTTCACGCCGTCGGCCCGGTCTGGCACGGCGGGGGGCGGGACGAGGACGAGCTGCTGGCGGGCGCCTACCGGGCCTGCTTCGCGCTGGCGCGGCAGCACGGCATCGCCACCATTGCCTTCCCGGCGATCAGCACGGGCGCCTTCGGCTTTCCGCGCGAGCGCGCCGCGCGCATCGCCCTGGCCGAAGCGCGGGCCGCGCTGGCCGAGCCGGGCGCGCCGCAGCGGGTGCTGTTCGTCTGCTTCGATCGGGCGACGCTGGAGACCTACCAGGCCCTGCTGGCGGAGCCCCCGGGCTGACGCCGGCGTCGGGGGGCCCGCTTCCCCTTCATTCCTGCGGCAACTGCGCGAGCGCCTGCCGGATGCGTTGGCCGATCGGCTCCAGCCGATCCAGCGCCACGTTCCAGCGCCGGTCGCGCCGAGGCTGGCCCTCGTAGCGCGGCACGATGTGGAAGTGGACGTGGAAGATCACCTGGCCCGCCGGCCCGCCGTTGTTGAGAATGAGGTTGTAGTCGCGCGTACCCATCGCCAGACAGACGCCCTTGACCACCCGGCGCAGGGCACCCGTCAGGGAGAGCGAGACCTCGACCGGCAGGTCGTCGTACCGCGCCACCTCCAGCTTGGGCAGGACGAGGGTGTGGCCGTCGCTCATCGGATTGATGTCGAGCAGGGCGATCTCGGTCTGGGTCTCGTACACCTTCACGGCCGGCAGCTCGCCGCGGATGATGCGGGTGAAGAGGGAAGCCATCGGGTCGACGTGGGAATCGGTTCGGCGCAGCCAGGGAGCGGGCGCAGTGGCGGTGCGCCACGTGGCCGCAGCATGGCGCCGCATCATGGCACACGGGCGGCCCCGGCGGCAATCGCACGCGCGGGGGCCCGCAGGCCCAGCGCGTTCCCGGCGCCCACGCGCGGCGACGCACGTACTCCGGCGGTGCGAACGGCCTGCGCGTCCCCACCCCTGCCCCTCCCCACCTGGTGGGGATGGGCAGGGGTGGGGACGCGGGACAGGCGGGCCACCACCCGGCCGGCTCCGTGCGGTTCGACCCGCGTCAGCGGGCCGCCGGCTTGCGCAAGTAGACGAACCAGTAGACGGCGCCCACCAGCCCTGCGCCGCCGATGATGTTGCCGAGCGTGACGGGCACGAGGTTATCGACGATGAACGCGCCCCAGGTGAGCCCGGCATAGTCCGCAGCGGTCTTGCCCAGCGACGCCAGGAACGCCCGATCGGATTTGATCAGCAGACCGATCGGCACGAAGTACATGTTGGCCACGCTGTGCTCGAACCCGATCGCCACGAACGCGGAGATGGGAAACAGGATGGCGACCACCTTGTCGGTCGTGCTGTGCGCCCCCATCGTCAGCCAGATGGCCAGACACACGAGCGCATTGCAGAGCGTTCCCAGGAACAACGGCTCCCAGAACCCGAGGCTCACCTTGGCGCTGGCGATGGCGAGCGCCTGCGCGCCGACGGCGCCTCCGGCGAAGCGGTACTGCCCGGAAAAGTAGACCAGCGCCACCGTGGCGAGCGAGCCCACCAGATTGCCCGCATACACGAGCGCCCAATTGCGCAGGAGCTGGCCGGCGGAAACCGACCCGCCGATCCAGGCCATCACGATCAGGTTGTTGCCCGTGAACAGCTCGGCCCCGGCCAGCACCACCAGCACCAGACCGAGGCAGAACGCCAAGCCCCCCAACAGCCGTGCGGCCCCGTACGGCATGGCGCCGGCGGCGCCGGTCGTGACGGTCGTGAAGAACAATGCCCCGAGCGCGATGAACGCCCCGGCGAGCACGGCCAGCGCCAGCACGGTGCCGGCATCCATCCGGGCCTTGGCCTGGCCCACCTCTTCGGCACGGCGGGCGATGGCGGCGGGGATCAACGCATCGAACGGACCGGGGACGGTTCCCCCGGCGGGGGGTTGTATCGTCATGGCAGGCTCCTCAAGACAAATGGTTACGCGCTCGGATGCCGGCCCAGTGCTTGCCCACACCAGGCACCCGCTGCCGCGTTGCGGCCGGGCATCGCTGCTCGTCAGGCTCCCGGCCGTTCATGGAATTGTCGCGAATTGCGCGCGCGTGTTACCCTCCCCCGGGGTTTACACGCCATCTGACTATTCTAAACCACCTGGAGGCCGCCATGGCGACCACGAATCTGAAGGGCAAGCCCGTGAAGCTCAGCGGCACGTTCCCGACCGTCGGGAGCAAGCTCGCCGCGTTCACGCTGACGAAGGCCGACCTCAGCGACGTCACCCAGCAGAACTTCGCCGGCAAGGCGAAGATCCTGCTTACCTCGCCTTCGTTCGATACCGGCGTGTGCGCCACCGAGGCGAAAAGGTTCAATCAGGAAGCCGCGGGACTCGCCGACGTCGAGGTGTTGTACGTGACGAAGGACCTGCCTTTCGCCCAGAAGCGCTTTTGCGCCGCGGAGAGCATCGGGCGCGTCACGACCCTTTCCGATCTTCGCGATTCGGGATTCGCCGAGCGGTTCGGCGTCCAGATCGGCGAGGGCCCCATGCGAGGGCTGATGGCTCGTGCCGTGTTCGTCGTCGACAAGAACGACAAGATCAAATACGTCGAGCTGGTGCCGGAAATCACGCAGGAGCCCAACTACGCCGCCGCGCTCGCGGCGGCGAAGGCGTAGCCTGCCCCAGCGCGGCCGGGCGGTTGCCCGGCGCCCGCCGCCCCGACCGTGCCCCGGGGGGTCTGCCGATGCTGCCGATGCTGGCGCCGTGCCTCGCGTCCCCGCCCACGCGCCGCTACGGAACGCCCGTGACTCCCGACTTCCGCGCCTTTCCCGATCCATGATCCACCAGACCCGTCCGGCGCAACCCCTGCGGGCCGGGCTGCTGTGCGCCGCGGCGATCGCCATTGCGGCCGCAACGGCCGGGGCGCAAACCGCGCCTGTCGAGGCCAGCAGCCCGGCGGCGCCCGCGTCGGGCGGAGACGCCTTCTTCTTCACGACGCAGAGCCCTGTCCAGCGGCTCAGGCTGGGCTTTCTGCACGAGGCGCCGGTGTTCGGGGCCGCCGGCACGTTGCGGGTGGCCTCGGGCGCGATCTGGGCGAACACCTGGAACTCGACGGGCCGCTACCTCATCGACGGGGAAAGCTGGTGGCTCAACCAGTTCGTCGAGTACGCCCTCACGGATCGCGCGGCAGTCTCCTTGATGGTGCCGATCGTGTACGAGAGCGGCGGCGTCATGGACGACACCATCGAGGCTTTCCACCGCGCACTGCGCCTGGGCAGTGCGGGACGGGATAAGGCGCCCCGGAACCGGCTGCGCGCGGAGCAATACGCGGGCGATGGCACCATGGTGGTGCTGCTGGACGATAGCGACCAGGGCTTCTCGATGCGTGCCCCCGTGGTTTCGGGGCGCTGGCGGCTCACCGGCAGCGCGGCCGACTGGCCGGCCGCGCTCAAGGTCTCCTTGAATTTTCCCCGCTACGAGACGCGGACGGTGGGCCTGCGCCGGGACCAGCACGACTACGGCGCGGCGCTGTCCATGGCGCACCGGTTCTCCCCGCGCCTGACCGGGTCGGCATCGCTGGCCTACCTGCGTGGGCGGCGCGCCACGGTCGATTTCGACCTGCGGAACTGGTTGGGGTCGTTCTCGTTCAGCGCGGACTATCAGGCCTGGAGCGCAACCGCGCTCTCCGCGCAGTTGCGCCGCGAGACCCCGGTGGGCAACCGTACCCGGACGCCCTTCGACGTGGCGACCACCGAGCTGCTGCTGGGCGCAAAGCATCGGCTCGGTGCGGCCACGTCGGTCGAGTTCGGTTTCGTCGAGAATCTGTTCATCTTCGACAACACGGCGGATTTCGCGCTGTTCGGCGCCATCCGCACGGCGTTCCGCTGAGAGCCCTCGCGGCGCACCGCGCGGCAGGCACCAGGGTCTTGGGCGCCCCGCAGGCCGGCCGGGGTCAACCACCCCGGCCCACGCCCCCCTTCGATCGGCAGCGCGGCCGGGCTGTTCACGGTACCCGCGAGCTGCCGCGGGTGGCTCACTTGTCGAGCCAGACATCCTGCATGCGGGCGTTGCTGTAGATGGAGTTGTGACCGACAAAGTTCTTCACGTAATTGCGGCGCGCATAGTAGCTCACGCGCATGGCGATGGAGATTCGCGCCACATCCTGCATCAGGCGGCGTTCCATTTGCTGCACGAGCCGAAGCCGTTCCTGGACGTCGATCATCGCCGATTGCCTGGCGACCAGCGCATCGAAGTCGGCATGGCAGTAATCGGTGTAGTTGCGGAGCGAGTGGCAGGTGAAGTTCTCCGTGTACGCGATATCGGGGTCGTCCACGGAGTAGCCCGTGCCGTTCCAGGCGATGCCGTAGTCGCGACGGAACTGGCGGGGAAACCAGGCGCCGTCCTCGACGATCTCCAGCTCGGCATCGATGAAGATCTGCTTCATTTCACCCAGGAACCACGTGGCGCCGGCAATGTAGGCGGCAAGGGTGCGGGTCGTGACCTTGATCTTGAGCCGGTTGTTCTCGTCGTACCCGAGCTCCCGCATGAGCTTGCGGGCCTCTTCCTTGTCCACCGCGGGATCGCGGAAGCCCGGCACGGTGGCCTTGAGCTCGTCCGCGTCCAGCCCCCATGATCCATGGGGCCGCGGCAGCATGAAGGCGCTCGGCAGGTAGCCGGGTTCCGCCGACTTCGCGTACGCGTAGCGGTCCACCGCCACGTTGATGGCTTGCCGCAGCTTCGGGTTATCGAAGGGCTTGCGCTTGGCATTGATCACGACGTTGATGTTGTTCGTTAGATACACCTTGTTGTACTGCATCTCGGGCGTGGACTTGGTCAACGTGTCGTACATCTTCTGATCGGACTCGGTCGCGGGAGTGATTTCCACCTGGCCCGACTGCAGCGCGGCGACCTGAGTCCCCCGGCTGGCGATGATGATGAAGTCGATCCCATCCAGGTAGGGCCGACCCCTGACGAAGTAATCCGGGTTCTTGCGCACGCGGATCGCCTGATCGCGGACATACTCTTGCATCTTGAAGGGCCCGGTGCCCATGGTTTCGATCCGCAGCTTGTCGAGCGGCACGTGCGCGGGATACACCGGGGAATACCCCGCCGCCAGCATGAGCAGCAGCGAGGGCTGCGGCCGCTTGAGGTGGAACGAGATCTCCTGGTCGCCGCTGCTGGTGATCTCCTTCACGTTGGCGTACCAGAGCTTCCGGGGGTTGAGCTTGAGCCGGAGCGTCGAAGCGCCGCGCACGATGTCGAAAGTGTGCTTGGCGTCCTTCGCCGTGAACGGCTGGCCATCGTGCCATTTCACGCCCTCGTTCAATTGGAACGAGAGCCGGGTGTAATCCTCGTTCCACTTCCAGCTCTTTGCCAGCTCCGGGATGACGGAATCGACCGATTCGACGACCTTCAGCGGGTCGTAGTAGACGAGGTTGTTGTACAGCGGGCTCACCGGCCACACCACGTTGGTCGTGGCCGCCTCGTGAATCGAAAGTAAGCCGGGATTGCCCCGCTGCACCGATTTGAGAATGCCGCCGTACTTCTGCGCGGATACCGCCGTCGCACCCCCGATCACCAACGCCAGGGTGCCGAACAGGAACCGCGCGACCTGCAGGTGTGTGCCGGTGTTCATAAGTCCTCCCAAGCCCTCTTCGGGTTGTCGGCGCGCGTGAGACCCGACCTGGCAGCGCTCGCCTTCTCCGTTATGCGGAAGATCGTTCCGAGCCGCAAGCCTCTCGACGGGGCGGCGCTCACGCGTGTGCCGCGGCGCTGCCGCTACTACTTGTCGAGCCAGATCTCCTGCATGCGCGCGTTGTTGTAAGCCGTCTGGTGGCCGACGTAGTTCTTCACGTACGGGCGATGGGCGTGGTAATCCACCGCGAACCCCAGCGAGATGCGGGCCACGTCGGTGATGAGCTTGCGCTCGATATCGAGCACGAGGGCCTTGCGCGCCATGGGATCGGTCGTCTGCGACTGGCGGTGCACCATGGCCTCGAAGTCCTTGTTGCAGTACTCCGTGTAGTTGCGGCCCAGCCCGCAGAAGAAGTTCTCGTAGTAGGTGACGTCGGGCTCATCGAGCCCGGAGCCGGTGCGGTTCATGGCGATGGTATACTCGCGCCGGGTCATGCGGCCGAACCAGTTGCCCGATTCGATGATCTCGAGCTTGGAATCCATGTAGATCTGGTTGAGCTCGCTGAGCAGCCAGGTCGCCACGTCCACATAGTTGGCCGTCTGGCGGGTGGAGACCGTGACCGCCATCTTGTTCGCCGCGCTGTAGCCCAGCTCGCGCATGATGGCCCGTGCGTCCTCTTTGGCCGTCACGGGGTCGCCATAGCCCGGCACGGCGGCAAGCTGATCCTCGGCAAGGCCCCAGACGCCGTCCGGAGGTTGCAGCACGAACGCCCCGGCGATGTAGCCGATGTGGACGCCCTTGGCGTATGCGCGGCGGTCCACGGCCAGGTTAACCGCCTGGCGCAACCGCTGGTTGTCGAACGGCGGCTTCTTGGTGTTGAGCACCACGTTCACGTTCGACGTCATGTAGGTGCGGTGATACCGCATGTCGGGCTGGGTGCTCCGCAGGTTGTCGTAGTCCTTCTGCTCGGTCTCGAGAGGCTGGGCGACATCGAGCTGGCCCGACGCCATGGCGGCCATGCGGGTGGACTTGGACTTGATGACGATGAAGTCGATCCCGTCGAGGTAGGGCCGCCCCTGGACGAAGTAGTCCGGATTCTTCCGCACCTTGACGGCGCGATCGGGCGTGTACTCGATCAGCCGGAACGGCCCGGTGCCCACCGCTTCCGTGCGCAACTTCGCCACCGGGACGTGCGCCGGCATCACGCAGGTGTAGCCCGAGGCCAGCAGCAACAGAAACGACGGCTGCGGCCGCCCCAGTTCGAACGTGACCTCATGATTGCCGTTGGTGGTCACCCCCTTGAGGTTGAAGAACCAGCCCTTGCGCGGATTGAGCCGGAGCTTCTGCGGCGAGACCCCCCGCAGCACGTCGTAGGTATGCTTGACGTCGTTGGCCGTGAAGGGCTTGCCGTCGTGCCACCGCACGCCGGCGCGCAACTTCAGGGTGAGCCTGGTCTGATCCGCGCTCCACTGCCAGCTCGACGCCAGCTCGGGGATCACCGTCTCCAGGGACTCATGGGGCTTGAGCGGGTCCAGGAACACGACGGTGTTGTAGACGGGCCCCAGCGCCCAGCTCGTATCCACGGTGGCCTCGTCGTTAATCGACAAGCTGGGCGGGTTCCCGCGCTCCATGGCCCGGAGAATGCCGCCATACTTCTGGGCAGGCGCGGCGCCTGCGCCCATGAGTGCCAAGGCCATCGCCCCGATCACGATCCGGGCGAGCTGCCGAACATCGCTGTTGTGCATGGGGCCCCCCTGGGTGGTCTGTGTCCGACCGACTCCGCCGGTCCCGTGTTCCTACTGGGAAATCGGCAGCGAGTAAAGCGCGCCGCCGCGCCTTTCGGCGCTTGGTACGCGAGCCGGGGGTCCATCTGCGCTCGCGGCAGGCGCACCCCGCCACGGGCGCACGAAAAGGAAACGCCCGGCGCCCCGCAGGAATCGGGGCACGCCGGGCGATCGGCTGGCAGAGCGAGTTGGGACACGGCTACTTGTCGAGCCATGCATCCTGGAAGCGGGCCACACTGTATACCGCGTTATGGCCCACGAAGTTCTTCACATAGTTCCGCCGGGCGTTGTAGTCCACGCGGTTGGCGACGGGGATGCGGGCCACGTCGTTGATCAGCTTGTGCTCGATCTGCTGCACCAGCTTGAACCGCTCCTTCTGGTCGATGGTAGAGGACTGCTGCGCGAACAGCCGCTCCGCTTCCGGGTCGCAGTAGTTGGTATAATTCCGCAACGAGTCGCAGGAGAAGTTCTCGCCGTACACCGCATCGGGATCGTCCACGGCGTAGCCCGTACCGTTCCAGGCAATCTGGTAGTCGCGCCGGTACAGGCGCGGATACCAGGCGCCGTCCTCGACGATCTCCAGTTCGGCATCGATGAAGATCTGCTTCACCTCGCCCAGGATCCAGGTGGCGCCATCGACGTAGTTCGCGGGCGTGCGCGTGGTGATTTTCATCTTGAACCGCTTGTTCTCGTCGTAACCCAGTTCGCGCATGAGCTTGCGCGCCTCTTCCTTATCCTTAACCGGGTCGCGGAACCCAGGTACCGAGGCCTTCAGCTCGTCGGCGGCCAGCCCCCACGAGCCGTGCGGGCGGGCCAGCATGTATGCGCCCGGCAGGTAGCCGGGCTGCACCGCCTTGGCGTAGGCATAGCGGTCCAGGGCCATGTTGATCGCCTGGCGCAGCTTGGGGTTGTCGAACGGCGGGCGCTTGTTGTTCATGACCACGTTGACGGTGTTCGAGAGGTAGACCTTGTTGAACTCCATCCCGGGCGTGGACTTGCGCAAGGTGTCGTACATCTTCTGGTCTGTCTCGGTGGGCTGGGTGATCTCCACCTGGCCCGACTGCAGGGCGGCGATCTGCGTGCCCCGGCTGGTGATGACCACGTAGTCGATCCCATCGAGATAGGGCCGACCCTCGACGAAGTAGTCCGGGTTCTTGCGCACCCGGATCGCCTGGTCCCGGACATACTCCTTCATCTTGAACGGACCGGTGCCGATCGCGTCGATGCGCAGCTTTTCCGGCGACACGTGCGCCGGATACACCGGCGAATACCCCGAGGCCAGCAGCAGCACCAGCGCCGGCTGCGGCCGCTTGAGGTGGAACGTCACCTCATCGTCGCCGCTGGTGGTGATTTCGTTGACATTGCTGTACCAGGCCTTGCGCGGGTTCAGCTTGAGCTTCTGGGCGGCGACTCCGCGCACCAAGTCGAAGGTGTGCTTTGCATCCTTGGCGGTGAACGGCTTGCCGTCGTGCCACTTCACGCCCTGATGCAGCTTGAACGTGAGCCGGGTGTAGTCGCCGTTCCACTGCCAGCGTTGCGCCAGCTCGGGAATTACCGTCTCCAGCGATTCCTTGATCGTCAGCGGGTCGAAATAGACCAGGTTGTTGTATATGGAGCTGGCCGGCCACTGGATGTTGAGCGTGGCGGCCTCGTGGATGGAGAGGCTGGCCGGATTGCCCCGTTGCACCGATTTGAGAATGCCGCCGTATTTTTGAGCCAGCACCGGGGAGGTGGCGAGCGCCAAGGCCCCTGCCAGCAGGCCGAGCGCCAGCGCCGCCTGCGTCGCGAACAGACCGTGTTTCCTCATGGCTCTTTCTCCTGTACCCGCACGGGGGTACCTGACACTGCGTGACGAGATGCCCCCCTTGTGAGCATTAGAGTGCAATGGGCGCACGCCGGTCAAGCAAAAGAGCGCCGCCGGCCGCCCCCCGCCCGCCGCGGCTCAGCCGCGGGAGGCAGGATCACTTGTCGAGCCAGACGTCCTGGAAGCGGGCGGTGTTGTAGCCGGAGTTGTGACCGACGAAGCCCTTCACGTAGTTGCGCCGCGCGTTGTAATCCACTCGCGAAGCGACCGAGATGCGGGCCACTTCGTCGATGAGCTTGCGCTCGATCTGGTGCACCAGCTTGAGGCGTTCCTGCTGATCGATGGTGGCCGACTGCCTTGCGAACATGGCCTCCGCTTCCGGATCGCAGTAGTTCGTGTAGTTGCGAAGCGAATTGCACGAGAAGCTTTCCGGGTACACCACATCGGGATCATCCACGGCAGTGCCGGTGCCGTTCCAGGCGATGGCGTAGTCGCGCCGGGACAGACGCGGGTAAAAGGCGCCATCCTCGACGATCTCGAGCTCGGCATCGATGTAGATCTGCTTCACCTCGCCGAGGAACCAGGTGGCCCCGTCCACGGCGAAGGAAGGCGTGCGCGAGGTCACCTTGAGCTTGAACCGGCGGTTCTCGTCGTACCCCAGCTCGCGCATGAGCTTGCGCGCCTCCTCCTTGTCTACCGCCGGATCGCGGAAGCCGGGCACCGCGGCCTTGAGCTCGCCAGGTTCCAGCCCCCAGGAGCCGTATGGGCGGGCCAGCATGAACCCGCCGGGCAGGCTGCCGGGCTGCACCGACTTGGCATAGGCATAGCGGTCCAGGGCCATGTTGATGGCCTGTCGCAGCTTCGGATTGTCGAACGGCGGGCGCTTGTTGTTCATCACCACGTTGGCGTGGGCCGTCATGTAGACCTTGTTGAACACCATCTCGGGCGTGGTCTTGCGCAGGGTCTCGTACATCTTCTGGTCGGTTTCGGTGGGCTGGTTGAGCTCCACCTGGCCCCCCTGGAGCGCGGCGACCTCCGTGTTCCGGTTGGTGATGATCACGAAGTCGATTCCGTCGAGGTAGGGCCGGCCTGTGACGAAATAGTCAGGGTTCTTGCGCACGCGGATCACCTGATCGCGGATGTATTCGTGCATCTTGAACGGGCCGGTGCCTACCGCTTCCGTGCGCAGCTTGCCCACTGCAATGTGGGCCGGGATTACGGCCGAATATCCCGAGGCCAGCAGCAGCACCAGCGCCGGCTGCGGCTGCCTGAGATGGAATGTGATCTCGTAGTCGCCGTTGATCGTGATTTCCTTGACGTTGCCGTACCAGCCTTTGCGCGGGTTGAACTTCAGCCGCTGCGAGGAAACGCCGCGCACCACATCGAAAGTATGCTTGGCATCGCTGGCGGTGAACGGCCTGCCGTCGTGCCACCTCACCCCCCGGCTAAGCCTGAGGGTGAGCTGGGTGTAGGCATCGTTCCACTGCCAGCTCTGCGCGAGCTCCGGAATCACCGTCTCCAGCGATTCCACCACCTTCTGCGGATCGAAGTAGACCAGGCTGTTGCTGAAGGAGCTGAGGGACCAGGGTATGGTCGGCATCTCATGCATCGAGAGGGTGCCCGGAATGGTGCGGTGAACCGTTTTGAGAATGCCGCCGTATTTTTGAGCCAGCGCCGGGGAGGTGGCGAGCGCCAAGGCCCCTGCCAGCAGGCCGAGCGCCAGCGCCGCCTGCGTCGCGAACAGAGTGTGTTTCTTCATGGCTCTTTCTCCTGTACCCGCACGGGGGTACCTGACACTGCGTGACGAGATGCCCCCCTTGTGAGCATTAGAGTGCAATGGGCGCATGCCGGTCAAGCAAAAGAGCGCCGCCGGCCGCGCCGGGCCACGCGACTGCGCCGGCGCGGCGATGGCGGACGGCCGTGCGACGCCCACCGGCCGCCCGGCGCCCCTCAGGAATCGGGGAATGCCGGGCGATCGGCTGGCAGAGCGAGTTGGGAGACGGCTACTTGTCGAGCCACACGTCCTGGAAGCGGGCGGTGCTGTAGACCGCGTTGTGGCCCATGTAGTTCTTCACGTAGTTGCGCCGCGCGTTATAGTCCACGCGCATGGCGAGGGAGATGCGGGCCACGTCGTCGACCAGCTTGCGCTCGATCTTCTGCACCAGCTTGAGCCGCTCCTTCTGGTCGATCGTGGCGGACTGCTGCGCGAAGAGCCGCTCCGCCTCCGGGTCGCAATAGCTCGTGTAGTTCCGCAGCGAATCGCAGGCGAAGTTCTCCGGGTACACCACGTCGGGTTCGTCCACGCCGTAGCCGGTGCCGTTCCAGGCGATGTCGTAGTCGCGGCGGTACAGGCGCGGATACCAGGCGCCGTCCTCGACGATCTCCAGCTCGGCGTCGACGTAGATCTGCTTCACCTCGCCCAGAAACCACGTGGCCCCGTCCACGTAGAGGCCCACCGTGCGCGACGTGATCTTGAGCTTGAACAGGTTGTTCTCGTTGTACCCCAGCTCGCGCATGAGCTTGCGCGCCTCTTCCTTGTCCCTGGCGGGGTCGCGGAAGCCGGGCACCGCTTCCTTGAGCTCGTTCCCGTCGATCCCCCAGGAGCCGTGGGGGCGCGGCAGCATGAACGCCCCCGGCAGGTAGCCGGGCAGCACCGCCTTCACGAACGCGTATCGGTCCAGCGCCATGTTGATCGCCTGCCGCAGCTTGGGGTTGTTGAAGGGCGGGCGTTTGTTGTTCATGACCACGTTGACGTTGTTCGAGATGTAGATCTTGTTGTACTCGAGCTCCGGCGTGGTCTTGCTCAGGATCAGGTATGCCTTGTGGTCGGTCCAGACGGGCTGGTTGATCTCCACCTGGCCGGTCTGCAGGGCGGCCGTCTGCGTGGCGCGGCTGGTGATGATCTGGAAATCGATCCCATCGAGGTAGGGCCGAGCCTTGAAGAAGTAGTTCGGGTTCTTGCGCACCCGGATCGCCTGATCGCGCTTATATTCGGCAAGGGTGAAGGGGCCGGTCCCGATCGCGTCCGTGCGCAGCTTCTCCACGGGGACGTGTGCGGGGATCATGACCGAGTAGCCCGCGGCCAGCAGCAGCACCAGCGCCGGCTGGGGCTTCTTGAGGCTGATCACGACCTCCAAGTCGCCGTTGGTCTTGACCTCCTGCACGTTGCCGTACCAGCCCTTGCGCGGGTTGGTCTTGAAGCGCTGCGCGGAGACCCCGCGCACCGTATCGAGGGTGTGCTTGACATCGGCGGAGCTGAACGGCTTGCCGTCGTGCCAGCGCACCCCCTCGCGCAGCTTGAAGGTGAGCTGCGTGTAGTCGCTGTTCCAGCGCCAGGTCTCCGCCAGCTCCGGAATCACCGTCTCCAGCGATTCCACGGGCTTGAGCGGGTCGAAGAAGATGAGGTTGTTGTAGATGGGACTGACCGCCCAACTGGTGTTGATGGTGGCCGTCTCGTGCATGGACAGGGTCGCGGGATTGCTCTGTAGCAGTGCCCTGAGAATACCGCCGTACTTCTGGGCGACCGCGCCGCCCGCCGCGACCAGCGAGGTCGTCAGCACGACCGCGACCGCGGCCGCGATTCGCGTGCATGTGTTCGTGTGCATAGTTCCCCCTCTCATAGCTAGTGTTGCCGAGGTCCGGCCCCGGCAGTCACCTCCCCTTGGCATCTCATATTCCCATATTCGCGGTTCGGCCCCCTATGGCAAACCGCCGCCGCGGCAGCGCCGGGCGACGCGACTGCGCCGGCCGGCGATGGCGGACGGCCGTGCGACGCCAACCGGCCGCCCGCCGCCCGGGCCGCCGCGGCCGCGCGGGGCGCGCCGTCACTTGTCGAGCCAGACGTCCTGGAAGCGGGAGATGCTGTAAATGGTGTTGTGCCCCAAGAAGTCCTTCACGTAGTTGCGCCGCGCATAGTAGCTCACCCGCATGGCGAGGGAGATGCGGGCCACGTCGTCGATCAGCTTGTGCTCGATCTGCTGCACCAGCTTGAGCCGCTCCTTCTGGTCGATCGTGGCGGACTGCTGCGCGAACAGCCGCTCCGCTTCCGGGTCGCAGTAGTTCGTGTAGTTGCGCAGCGAATCGCAGGCGAAGTTCTCCGGGTACACCACGTCGGGATCGTCCACGGCGTAGCCGGTGCCGTTCCAGGCGATGTCGTAGTCGCGGCGGTACTGGCGCGGATACCAGGCGCCGTCCTCGACGATCTCCAGCTCGGCATCGATATAGATCTGCTTCACCTCGCCCAGGAACCAGGTGGCCCCATCGACGTAGACGCTGAGTGTCCGGGTGGTGACCTTGAGCTTGAGCCGGTTGTTCTCGTTGTACCCCAGCTCACGCATGAGCTTGCGCGCCTCTTCCTTGTCCACGGCAGGGTCGCGGAAGCCGGGCACCGCCTTGAGCTCGTTCACGTCGATCCCCCAGGTGCCGTAGGGACGCGGCAGCATGAACGCCCCCGGCAGGTAGCCGGGCAGCACCGCCTTCACGAATGCGCCCCGGTTGAGGGACATGTTGATCGCCTGCCGCAGCTTGGAGTTGGTGAACGGCGGGCGCTTGTTGTTCATGACCACGTTGACGTTGTTCGCCAGGTACATCTTGTTGTACTCCATCTCAGGCGTGGTCTGGCGCAGGATGTCGTACGTCTTCTGGTCGGTCTCGACGGGCTGGTTGATCTCCACCTGGCCCGTCTGCAGGGCGGCCATCCGCGTGGCGCGGTTGGTGATGATCAGGAAGTCGATCCCATCGAGGTAGGGCCGACCCTTGATGAAATAGTCTGGGTTCTTGCGCACCCGGAACGCCTGATCGCGCTTGTACTCCGCGAGCTTGAACGGGCCGGTGCCCAGGGTATCCGTGCGCAACTTTTCGACCGGGACGTGGGCCGGAATCACCACCGAATACCCCGCGGCCAGCAACTGCAACAGCGCCGGCTGGGGCTTCTTGAGGCTGAACACGACCTCGAAGTCGCCATTGGTCTTGACGTCCTTCACGTTGCCATACCAGCCCTTGCGTGGGTTGGTCTTGAACCTCTGGCTGGAAACGCCGCGCACCAGGTCGAAAGTGTGCTTGACATCGGCCGAGGTGAACGGCTTGCCATCGTGCCAGCGCACCCCCTCGCGCAGCTTGAGCGTGAACTGCGTGTAATCGCCGTTCCAGTTCCACTCGCGGGCCAGCTCCGGAATCACCGTCTCCAGCGATTCCACGGGCTTCAGCGGGTCGTAATAGAGGAGGTTGTTGTACACGGGGCTGACCGCCCAACTGGTGTTGATGGTGGCCGTCTCGTGCATGGACAGGGTGGCGGGATTCGCTTGCTGCATCGCCTTCATGATGCCGCCATACTTCTGGGCCTGCGCGCCGCCCGCGGCGAGCAGTGAAAACGCCATCAAGGCCAGGCCCAGCCTTGCCAGACGCGTGCAAGTGTTCATGGTCATATTCCCCCGTGAATGTGCTTCGATTGTCGACGTCCGGCCCGAGCCGGAAACTCTCTACCGATATACCGCGTTTTTCCCCCAAGGCAAACGCTTGCGGACGGGCCGCGCGTTCGCTGCGCTGAGTGACTCCGAACCGACCGGAATCGCTCCGCTCGCTTCTGCACGGACCATGGCTGCCGTGGCTCCTTCCCCCGGATGGGGGAGGAGGGTTGGGGGGGGGGGCGGCGGCAACCCTTCCGGCCCCTCGCCCCCTTGCGGTAAGGTGACCCGATGCCTTGCGCCGCCGCCCATCGAGGAACCCTGCGTGATCGAGCTGCGACCGCCGGTGGCCCCGGAGATCGACTTCTGGCGCGACGACGCCGGCTATCACCTCGACGTGCGGCGCTTCCTGTTTGCCGGCGGCCGTCCTTTCGCCGTGATCGTCGACTGCGTGTCGCAACTGGCGCCCGGCGAGCGGTTGAGCGTCCATGCTCCCTTCGAGCCCAAGCCGCTGCTGGTGCAGATGCGCCGCCGCGGTTACAGCGCGGCCAGCGCCTCGATCGAGCCCGACCACTGGGTGGTGCGGATCGAGCGGCCGCACTGACGCCCGGGCTGATGATGCGCGAGTACCGGCGGGCGCAGTCCTCGCGCTCCCGAGCCTCGGGGGTATCGCCACACGCACCTCCCTTCACTCCATCGGGATCGCCGTCCGGGAGGGGGCGGCCATGCGCGAATCGCGAACGCCATCCGGCCTTCCCTGTCGAACGGCGGCGACAGGTGCGGAGCGCGCGACGGGCAGGGCAAGTCCAAAGTCGTCCGTCACCTCATGCCGTCTGTGGGCGTCAGGGTCGCGGCGATGGCCTGCGGAGCGCTGCCCGGCGCCCTCCGGCCTCCCTCCCCGGAGTGGATCGCTGTGGCGTCGGGCCGGCAACCCC
>JACQKK010000063.1 GCA_016204605.1 Candidatus Lambdaproteobacteria bacterium | reverse complement strand
TCCCCGCTTCCTCCCCACGGTCGGTCGCCCTTCCGCAGTTGCGGTTCGCTTGGATCGCTGTGGCCAGCTCTCCGAAGGACTTGCACCTTCAAGGTGGCGCCCATGCTGGGCGCACAAACGCGAAACCCCGGCCCGCCGGGGATCGGCGGCGCCGGGGCGCGGTGGTAGGCAAGGCCCGCCCGGGGGGGGGGAGGCGGCTCCCTCTGCCGCCTCACAGCTCCGAAAGGTCATCCTTCTTCGGGGGCGGCGGGGCCGCGGCGCGGGCGGGCTCGGGCCTGCGGGCGGCTGCGGCCGGCTGCGGCTGCGCGGCCTTCTCCGGGGCGGCCGGGCGCTCGATGTACACGCGCTCCTCCATCTTGAGCTGGCTCACGTCGATGGCCGCCGACGTGATCTCGGTCGAACGGATCAGCGCCGAGGCGAACATGTCGCGGGAGCGCTGGCCTGCCTCTTCGAGCAGGTCGATGCGGTTGATCTTGTCGTAGTAAAGGTCCGCCAGGCTGCGGTCGCGAATCTTCGTGGGGTCCTCGAGCAGCACGGTGTGGAGCGTGAGCCCGTTGATGATCTTCTTGCGGGTGTTGCCCTTCTGGCGGGCGCGCACCAGCACGGCTTCGAGCTCGCGCAGGATCAGCTCCTCGGAGACGGGCAGATAGTGCTCGTGCAGCTCGTCGTAGGCCACCAGGTTCTGGTGGATGACGTGCTCGATGTTGTAGTAGATGCGGTCGAGGGCCTCGATGCCGGAGGCGATGGGCAAGAACACCGTGACGCGGTGCACGCTCTCGCCGTAGGTATACATCCGCACGCCCAGGTGCATCTCGAGGTTCTTCTCGGTGACCTTCTTCAGGTACACGTCGCGGGGGAACGGCGGCAGGTCGCAGGCCATGCGGTAGTTGCGCATCACCCGCCCGGCGATGTCGTGGCGGGTGTTGAGCATGGCCATGAACTTCTCGGTCTCGCGCCGGATCAGCGCCGTTTCGTTGCCCTCGTAAATCAGGTTGGTCAGCCCGTGGTGGGTGGCCTTGGGGTCGGCCGAAAGGTAGTAGCCCCAGAGCTGCTCGAACACCAGCGTGGCGATGTTGCGGTAGATCTCGTCGTTGGTGCCCTCGAACGGCACGGCAATCACGGTCGTCACCGGGTGCACCGTATCGCCGCTGAGCAGCAGCCGCACCGAAGACTCCAATTGCACGAACGCCTTGACGTGCAGTAGGATCGCCTCGATCAGCGCCGCCCGGTCGTCGTACTTGATGGTGAGGTCCCCCGGGCACTGGTACAGGCGGCCCGGCCCTCGCGCGATGTGCCACGCGGTTTCGGTCATTGCGGCGTTCTCCTCGGCGATTCGGAATTCAAGGGATGCACTCGCGGAATCGGTTCGAACCCTCTCGACGGCGGTCGCCCCCGGGCTCGCCTGGCGGGTCACTCCGGCGCGGCGACCCCCGCACGGGGCCCTGTCGCGCCGCGCAAACTCCGCGACCGGCCTTCTGCCGACGCTTCGTTCTAGTGGGAACCGGGCGCAAAGTCAACCGCATCCCGCCGTCACGGCGGTGCCGCCGACCGCGCCCGGGTCGCCGGCAGCGCCAGTGGCGCGGCGCACCGCCTGCAGCGAGCCCCGATGAGCCTGCCCCCGGCCAAGACCCGCTTCCTCGACTTCCTGCTGGAGTCGCAGGCGCTCGAATTCGGTGCGTTCACGCTCAAGAGCGGGCGTGTCTCGCCATACTTCTTCAACAGCGCGCGCTTCCAGTCCGGGCCGCTGCTGGAGCGGCTGGGAGATTTCTACGCGGAGGCCGCGCTGGTGGCGGCACCCGGCGCGACCATCGTGTTCGGCCCGGCGTACAAGGGCATCCCGCTGTGCCTGGCCACGGCGATGGCCCTCAGCCGCCGCGCCGGCCGCCCGATCGGCTACCTGTTCAACCGCAAGGAGGAGAAGACCCATGGCGACCGCGGCCTGTTCGTGGGCCAGCAGCCGGGGCCGGGCGACCGCCTGCTGATCGTGGACGACGTGATCACCGACGGCGCCACCAAGCTCGAAGCGGTGGCCCTGCTGCGCGGCGCCTTCGCGGCGCCCATCGACGCCCTCGTCATCGCCTTCAACCGCATGGAGCGCGATGCCGCCGATCGCGACGCCATCGCCGGGTTCACCCGCGCCACCGGCGTACCCATCCACGCCCTGGTGTCCCTCGCCGACCTCGAGCAGGCGCTTGCCGAGGGCGCGCTCGGCGCGGCTGCGACCCGCGCGCTCCCCGCCGACCTCGCGGCGCGCCTGCGCGCCTACCGCGAGCGGTACGGCCTCCCCGGCGCGTGAGGGCGCCGATTCGCTTCCACCCCCCAGGCCCTTTGGACTCCCCCCCGGAGCAAGGCCCATGCCCATCGCCAAGCTCGATCTGGCCTCCCTGCCGCCCTTCGATCCCCAGCCGGTGACGCTGGAGGGAACGCACGTGCGGCTGGAGCCGATGACCATGGCGCACGCGGAGGGGCTCCACACGGCCAGCCGCGACCCCGAGCTCTACCGCTACCTGCCCCGGCCCCAGCCGCAGACGCCGGCGGAGACCCGCGCCTGGCTGGCCGAGGTGCTGGCCGCGGCCCAGGCCGGGACGGTGGTGCCCTTCGCCACCATTCACCGCGCCTCGGGCGCCGTGGCCGGGAGCACGCAGTACCTCGACATCACGCGCAAGCACCGGGGGCTGGAGATCGGCGCCACCTGGATCAGCCCCGCGTACCAGCGCACGGCGGTCAACACCGAGGCCAAGTACCTGATGCTGCGCCACGCCTTCGAGCGGCTGGGGGCGATCCGGGTCTGGCTCAAGACCGACAGTCGCAACCTGCGCTCGCAGCAGGCCATCGAGCGCCTGGGCGCCCAGCGCGAGGGCACCCTGCGCCACCACATGCTGCTCTTTGACGGAACCGTGCGGGATACGGTCTTCTACAGCATCATCCCGGCCGAGTGGCCGGCCGTGCGGGAACGCCTGGAGGCGGCGCTGGCCGGGCGATAGCCGGCAGCCGGCGCATCAGGGTCACCCCTCTCCACGACGTGGAGAGGGGAGGGGGTGAGGCGGCGCGAAGCGCCCCTACTGCGGCATGAGCTTCTTCTGCAGGAACTGGTACCAGTTGAGGCGGGTGAAGAGCGCGCGGTCCAGCGCATAGAGCTGGGCCTTGTTAAGCGCCATGGCCTCCTTGAGGATCTGCGGCGACTTGACGTTGCCCTCGAGCACGACGGGCTTCCTCGAGAACTTGTGCACCCACTCGACCAGCGTCTCTTCGGTATCGAAGAACTTGTTCATGACGTGGATGTTGAACGGATGCAGCAGTTCGACCTTGGCCGTGGTGAGCGCCCTGAGCAACCCCTTGAGATCCTCGGCGTTGAAGCCGTCCTCCACCTTGTCGTGCACGGAGAACAGGAAGGCGATCGGGATGCGCGGCGCGATGCGTTCCTTGATGGCCTTGACGATCTCCACGCTCAGGCGCATGCGCTCGACCATGCTGCCGCCGTAGGCGTCGGCGCGGTTGTTGTGGCGCGCCGAGATGCACTGGTCCAGCAGGTACTGCTGCGCGCCGTTGATCTCGATGAAGTCCGCCCCCACCTCCTCGGCGCGCTCGGCGGCGTGCACGAAGAACAGCGTGATCTCCTCCACGTCGCCCTCGTCGAACTCCCGGCTCGTGTCGTAGTCCTTGCCGAAGTTCAGGATCGAGGGCCCGACCGGCTGCCCGCCGCAGATCAGCTCGGCGGTCTTCGCCCCCGCATGGGCCAGCCGCAGCCCCACCAGCGCGCCCTCGGCCTTGATCGCCTTGACGAGCTGGGCCAGCCCGTCGGTGTGGCGCTCCTGCGAGATGCCGAGCTGGTTGAAGTGGGCGCGCCCCAGGTTCGAGACGTACGCCGACTCGACGATCACCGCTCCCGCCCCGTCGCGCGCCACCGTGGTGTAGTACTCGATCTGCTGCGGGCTCACCGTGCCGTCGCGGTTCGCCATGTTCTCGATGAACGGGGAGAACACGATCCGGTTGCGGAGTTGCAGGCTCTCGATGACCACCGGCTCGAACAGGTTCATGTCCTCTTCCATGGCGAGGTGCGTGCGCCCCACCCCCCCCGGCCCGGGCGGTCGGCACCGGGGCTGCCGGCCCGGCCGAGCCCTGGCCCGGCGAGGGGGGCATCCGGTTGACCTGCCAGTATGGCCGGACGGCGCGGAAAGCTCAAGCACGACACGCGTGCAGCGGTGGGCACGTGCAAGGACGTCTCCGTCCTCGTTCCGCTTCTCCGCGCAGACGAAGCCCGGTTGTCCGCAGCACCGCACCCGAGCAGGATGACGCACGATCCGCCCGGGACTCCCCAGCGCCGGAGCTTCCGCTGCGGGGACGAGGCCTGCACCTGCGCGCCGATTCGCGCCACTTGAACAGGAAAGTCTCCGAACACCGGAGACGATACCATCGTACCGGGCAGATGCGACGGTGGGAAAACGACGATATCCTGCGATTTCCTTGCCCTCCTGTCGCGCCGTTTGCGCGAGACGGCGCGGCCTGCCCGCCAATTGCCGCCCTCCGCCCGCGCCGCGGCACTGCACGGCGCAAGGCCGCACGAAATCGCCGAGTTCGCGCGATGCAGAGGCAGAATCCGGTCATGGCCACAATGGCGGGGAGGAGCCGGGGAGGGGTTTTGCGGCCCGTGCACGCCCCCCGATCCGTCTCATCCTGGCGGGCCCGCGTGCGACTTGGCGTTTGCCCCGCGGCTGAAACTGCTGGACTTGCGCCCCGCGCCTGCGATAGCTGGGGCTGGTCGTACGGCAGGATCGGCCCGTGCCGGACTTCGAGAGGAGAACCGCCGATGACCTGGAAGCGCGTGGTGCTCGAGATCGGGATGGGCACCGATATTCGGGGCGCGGACTACACCAAGGCCGCTGTGCGGGCCCTGCGCGACGCCCTGTGGCACAATTGCCTGACGCTGGCGAATGGGCTGGGGATGCCGCCCGACTCCATGCGGGTGGAGGTAACGATCGGCGTGCCGCGGCCGGAGAAGGTGGACCAGGCGGCCGTGCTTGCCGTGCTCCCTCACGGCACCGGGACGGTCCATGTCGTCGAGGGCGGCCTGGAAATCCCCAACGACGCGGGCACCGATTCCACCGTGATGGCCTGTGCCGCCGCCGTGGTGCGGCTCGATCTTCCCGAGGAGCGCACGGCATGACCGCGCGGCGCGTGATCCTGGAGCTGGGCACCGGCAACGACCTGCATGGAGGCGACTACACCAAGGCCGCTCTTCGCGCCGTGGAGGATGCTCTCCACCACAGCTCCCTGACGATGTTGCGCACCCTCAAGCTGGACAAGCGCAGGGTGCAGGTCGATGTCACCGTGGGCGTGCAGCGGCCCGAGCGGGTCGATCGTGACGCCGTCAAGGCCGCGTTGCCGGTGGGGGTGGTCACGGTCAAGGTTGTCAGGGGCGGCCTTGACGTGCCCGACGTCGAGACCGACGATATCGCAGTCATCGCGAGCGCGGCCATCGCGGTGCGGCTGGAGCTGCCGTGACGGAGACGCGCTATCGGTTGGGCCGCGCGGATCCTGTGTGAACCCCATCCCGGGCGGGGGAGCTTTCGCTCCGCGACACGGCGGCGACACCAGGCCATGCCACGTGATCTCAGCCTGATCGCGGCGAAACGAACGCCCCTGCGCGCATGCGCCAACCACCCGAACGGGCCGGAACTCGCAACCGTTCCGCGCGAGCGGCCGCACCGTGGCAGGACCGATGTGCGCACGACCGTCCGGCGATTCAACCGACTGTAACCATGGAGTGACGTCCGTGAGCGTGACCGAACAGCTCTGCCAGACCATTCTCGACGCGACGGCTGAAACCCTGTCGACGGCCGAGCTCGATGCCGCGCGCCGCGTGGCCCTCGATGCGCTGTCCGTGACGTCGGCCGGCAGCCGGGAGAAGGGCCCGCGCATCCTGGCGAAGCACCTGCAGGAAGAGAGCGGCGCCCCCGCCTCCACGGCGATCGGGTTCGGGTTCCGCACGTCGCCGTTCGCGGCGGCGTACCTGAACGGGGCCTCGATGCACGTGCTGGATTTCGAACCCATGTCGTTCCCGTCCAACCACTCCACGTCACCGACGCTGCCGGGCATCCTGGCGCTCGCGGAGAAGATCGGCGCGCCCGGCCGGGAGATCGCCACCGCGCTGACGAAGGGCATCGAGATGCAGGGCCGCATCCTGTTCGCTTCCGGCGAGACCGTGCGCGAGCCGTTCCATCAGCCCGGCGTGGTGGGCGTGATGGGCAGCGCCGTGGCGGCGGGCCACCTGCTCAAGCTCGACCTGGATCAGCTCCGCTGCGCGCTGGGGCTGGCGGCCTCCCGCGCCGGCTGCCACCCCGCCAACTCGGGCACCATGACCAAGGCCACCCACCCGGGGCTCGCCGGGGCGCTGGGCCTGGATGCGGCCCTGCTGGCCAGCCGCGGCTTCACGGCCAGCCGGGATATCTTCGACGGGCGGCGCGACTACGAGCAGGGCTTCTTCGAGCAGCCCCTGGACGAGTCGATCCTGCTGGGTTTCGGCAAGCCGTATCGCTTCGTCGATCCCGGGTTCAACATCAAGCTGTTTCCGGCCAAGTTCGCCACCCACTGGACCATCAGCGCGGCGCTGGCGGTGCAGCAGGCCGTGGGCGACCCCTCGCGCATCGAGGCGGTGGAGATCATCGCGGCGGACGTGCCCATCATCGACCGGCCGGCACCCGAAACCGGCCTCGCTGGGAAGTTCAGCCTCCAGTACACGGCGGCCTGCGCCCTGCTCGATGGCGTCGTGAAGGCCGACCAGTTCACCGACGAGCGGCGGTTCCAGCCCGACATGAAGCGCCTGCTGTCCGCCACCAAGGTCGTGCTGGACAAGAGCATCCCCACCTCGCGCGACAAGATGCACGCCATCGTGACCGCGACCCTGAAGGACGGCACGCGCGTCACCCGCCGCTGCGACAAGCCCGCGGGCCACTTCAGCCTGCCCCCCATCACCCGCGCGCAGCACCTGGTGAAGGTGACCGACTGCTTCCGCGCCGGCGGGCTCGATGAGCAGACGATCGGGCAATGCATCGCGGCCATCGACCGGCTCGAGCACCTGGAGCCGGAGGACGTGCGGCTGCTGATGGAACGCCTGGGGACGCCCCGCTACTGACCGGGCGCGCCGGGCATCACGCCGGGGATGGGTCAACAGGTGGGGGCAGCTCGCGCTGGTCGCAGTCGTCTCCGTGTCCGCGGCGCTCCCCGCCCGCAGTCCACCACGCTGCCCTCATCCCGCCCGCCCCCAGCGCCGTTCCCTCGGCGTCTGTCGCCGCGCGATCCGCCGCGCTTTCGTCGTACCCCGTTGATCCGCACGTGGGCGGTGCAGGGTACGAACCTGCCACCTGCGGGTTGTGGGTCGTCAGCCCGCATCGCATCGTGAAGGTCACCGGGGAGATCGGAGCCGGATGCCCTGGGCGTGTGCCAGACCACATTCGTTGTGCCGTCTTCGAGCAGGCGGGGTCGCTCAGGTTCAGGAACGGCACTTCGGAGTGGAGCAGGTGTACCAAGCGTGTTACACCATTGATAGGCTGGTGACGAATCCCCCGGGGGACACGGAATACGGGCCACCCCACGGCAGGGGGGCGCGCCACCCGGGGCTGGTGGAGTTCCGCATACACTCTTCGGAGTCCTGCATGGCACTGCGGCCGAACAAGGGGTTCCATCCCATCGTCGAGCAGCCCTTTCCCTACCTGTTCGTCGATGGCTGCATCCAGTCCTGGCCCGATGCCGACTACGCGAACGCCCACAAGCATCTGGTTTCCGCCTATGGCGTCACGGCGTTTCGTCCCTACCACACCTTCGAGGAAGCCAGCGCAGCGCTGATGGAATGGCACCTGGTCGCGCGCAGCCATCCCAATCTGGTGGTGGCCACCCTGGCGGAGCACATCGGCGCCGCCCGCGCTGCGCAGCAGGCGGCGATGTTTCTCTGTGCCCAGGGGGGCACATGGGTGTCCAACAAGCTGTACCGGGTCGAGACGTTCTACCGGCTCGGCCTGCGCGTCATGCTGCCGGCCTACAACGCGGACAACACGATCTGCGGCGGCTGCCTGGACAGCGCCAACCTGGGATTGACCCGGTTCGGCAGGCTGTTCGTCAAGGAGGCGGACCGGCTGGGCCTGCTGCTGGACGGCTCCCACGTCTCGGAGCGTGGCTCACTGGACCTTACGGAGACGAGCGCAAACCCGCTCGTGTACTCGCACTCGGACTGCAAGGCGCTGGTGGATCATCCCCGCAACATCACCGACGAGCAGATCAAGGCCTGCATCGCCCGTGGCGGCGTGGTCTGCGTGGCCCCGTTCGGCCCGTTTTTGCTGCGCAGCGGCAGGACGACGCGTCCGACGGTGGCGGATCTGTGCGATCATGTGGACCACATCGCCCAGCTCGTCGGGAACTGCCGGGGCATCGGCGTGGGAACGGACATGTCCCTGGGCACCTACGACTCGCGCCACTCCAACCCCTGGGGCACCCCCGCGTACAAGGATGCCGATTCCTTCTACGGGCTGCATATCTCCAGGGACACCCGCAGCCCCCTGCGCGCGTGCGACGGGTTCGACACCTTCAGCGAAGCCGGCAACTTCGCGGCCGAGCTGGAACGGAGGGGGTACGCGGCCCCAGACCTGCGCAGCATCTTCGGCGAGAACCTGTTGCGGGTATTCGCACAGGTCTGGAAGCCCGTGCCGGCGAACGGTTGAACGCTGCACCGGCCAGCGGCGGGTGCAGCCCGGACAGGGGCTGGTTCTTCCATCGGCGGAGTCGACCATGGCGGTGCGCGAAAACCGAGGCTTTCACCCGATCCTGGCAGATCGCCTGCCCTACCTGTTCGTGGATGCCTGCATCCAGGCGTGGCCGGATGCGGACTATCCCAACGCCCACAGGCACCACACCACCGCATTCGGCATCACGGCGTTCCGCCCCTACAACAACTTCGAGGAAGCGGTCGAAGGGATGATGGAGTGGCACCTGGTGGTGCGGAACAACCCCAACCTGCTGGTGGCGACCGAGGCGGAGCACATCCGGCGGGCGCACCGAGAGCAGCGCGCGGCATTCATCCTCGCGACGCAGGGTGGCCTCTGGATCGGCGAGCAGCTCTACCGGGTGGAGATGTTCCACCGCCTGGGGCTGCGCATGCTGATGCCGAGCTACAATTCCGACAACACGCTGGGGGGCGGCAGCGTGGATTCCTCCAACCGCGGGCTGACGCGCTTCGGCGAGCTGGTCGTCCAGGAGTGCAACCGGCTGGGGATCGTGCTCGACGGGAGCCATTGCAGTCAGCGCACCGGCCTCGAGCTGAGCGAACGCAGCGAGCATCCGATGATCTACAGCCATTCCGGCTGCCGGGCGCTGGTGGAGCACCCCCGGAACGTCGACGACGAGCAGATCCGGGCCTGTGCAGCCAAGGACGGCGCCGTGTGCATCGTGGATTTTGCCGCCTTCCTCTTCAAGCCGGGCATGAGGCGCCGCCCCACGGTGGCCGACATGGCGGAGCACATCGACCACGTGGCGCAGGTGGTGGGCAACACGCGCAACATCGCCATCGGGACGGACATGAGCCTGGGCACCTACGCCTCCACCCACGGCAAGGACCCCTGGGGCAGCACCGCCAATGAAGACGAAGCGCACGAGTACTACCGCTTCCAGCCGGTCAAGGCCGTGTCGCGGGAAAAGCAGGTAGACGGATTCGACAGCTTCAGCGAGGTGGGCAATCTGGTGGCCGAGCTCGAGCGGCGCGGTTATGGGGAGACCGACATCGCGGCCATCCTGGGGGAGAACCTGCTTCGCATTTTCGAGCGGGTGTGGGGAAAATAGGGACTGACGCTGAACCGCACGCCAACCAGGGGACAACCATGACGCGGACGTTCATCCTTGCCGTCGCCGCGGCAGTGCTGGCCGCGCTGCCCGGGAGCAGCGCGTGGGCCCAATCGGTGCCGCGCCACCGGACGCTGATCATCTGCCAGGGGGCCGATCCGGTGTACCTCTGGCCCAACGGCTCCACCACGTCCTACAACCTCAATGCCGGTGCGGCGATCGTCGAGTCCTTCGTGTGGACCGACCCGCGCACCGGCAAGATCGAACCGCTGCTGGCGGAAAGCTGGCGGTTCCTCAACGAGACGACGCTGCAGCTCAAGCTGCGCCGCGGTGTCACGTTCAGCAACGGCGAGCCCTTCAACGCGGCAGCCGCCAAGTTCAGCCTGGACCTGATCCGGGATGCCAAGCTCACCCCGGCCTATTCCCGGTATACGGGGCCGATCTCCGGCGTCGAAGTCGTGGACGAGTACACGCTCAATGTGCGCACCAAGGGCCCCTACCCGGGGCTGCTGCTGACCCTGTACCGCGCATTCGTCGTACCGCCCAAGTACTGGAAGGAGGCGGGCAAGAACGCCTACAACCTCAAGCCGGTCGGCACCGGCCCGTACAAGCTGCGGGAATGGGTGAAGGACGACCGCCTGGTGATGGACAAGTTCGCCGACTACTGGGGCACGGTGCCTGGCGGGATCGATCGGGTGACCTGGCGGCCCATCCCCGACGATACCGCGCGCGTCGCCGCGCTGGAAACCGGCGAATGCGATCTGATCGGCAACATGCCGGTGACCGCCGTGCGCCGCGTGGAAGGCAATCGGGACTTGCGGGCGATCAAGGCGGAAAGCCTGCGGGTCTACTCGCTCACGCTCTCATCGCTGAAGGAGCACCCCAGCCCCCTGCACGACAAGCGGGTGCGCCAGGCGCTGAACTACGCGATCGACAACAACAGCATCGTCAGGAACCTGTTCGATGGACAGGCCACGGTGCTGGACGGGCAACTGCTCGTCAAAGGGCAACTGGGCTACAACCCCAGGCTCAAGCCCTATCCTTACGATCCGGACAGAGCCAGGAGACTGCTGGCGGAGGCCGGTTATCCGAACGGATTCTCGGTGCCTTTCAAGTTTCCTTCTGGCCGCTTCGCCCAGGATCGTGAGGTCGCCGAGGCCGTGGCGGGGATGCTCGCCAAAGTGGGCGTGAAGGCCGAGATGATCGCGCTCGAATCCGGCGAATTCCTGCGCCAGTTGCGCAACCGCGAACTGGGGCCGATGCACTTCTCGGGCACCGCACCGCCGGCAGACCCGCATTTCATGCTTTCCCAATACCGCTCCGATTGGCGCTACTCTTACGTGCAGAATGCGGAGCTGGACAAGCTGATCGATCTCGGCAACTCCACTGTCGATGAAGCGCAGCGCCAAAAGTATTACGAGCAGGCCACCGAGCTGATGCACAGCCTTGCGCCGAGCGTCTATCTGTACCAGAGCCTGGATTTCTACGGGGCCACCAGACGCCTGAAGAACTGGCGGCCCACCGGGGATCAGCGCATCTTCCTCTATGGAATTTCGCTGCAATAGCCGCTCCGCCGCCTGCGCCGCCCAGGGCCGCAGGCGGCGGTGACATCTGACGAAGTCGTCCCGTGCTTCCCTACCTGATTCGGCGCCTCCTGCTGGCCGTGCCCGTCCTGGTGGGGGTATCGCTCGTGTCGTTCGTGCTGGTCTACCTCAGCGGGGACCCGGCCAGCATCATCCTGCCCCCGGATGCCTCCGAGGCCGCCCGGCGCGAGTTCCGTGCCGAGCACGGACTGGACAAACCCCTGTGGGTGCAGTACGGGGACTACCTGGTGCGGCTGGTGCGGGGCAACTTCGGCGTCTCCTTCCGCTACGGCTCCTCCGCGGGTGACCTGGTGTGGGAGCGCGTGCCGGCGACGCTGGAGCTCGCGCTGGTGTCCATGCTGCTGGCGGTGGCGGTCGGCATCCCCTCCGGCGTCTATTCGGCCTATCGGCGCAACAGCGCACTGGACACCCTGGTGCGGAGTCTGACGTTGCTGGGGCAGGCCGTGCCCCATTTCTACCTGGGCATCGTCCTGATCATCGTGTTCGCGGTCGGGTTGCGCTGGTTCCCCACCGGTGGCCGCGGCAGCGTGGCGCAGGTGGTGATGCCGGCCCTGACCCTGGCGACGTTCCTCATGGCGCTCGTGGCGCGCGTCACCCGCTCGTGCATGCTGGACGTGCTGGGCCGCGATTACGTGCGCACCGCGCGTGCCAAGGGGCTGCCGGAGCGCAGCGTGCTGCTGCGCCACAGCCTGAAGAACGCGATGATCCCGGTGGTGACGGTGATCGGATTGCAGTTCGGATTGCTGCTCAATGGCGTGGTCGTGACGGAGACGGTCTTCGCCTGGCCCGGCATCGGCCGGCTCGCCGTGCAGTCGATCTATGCCCGCGACCTGCCCGTCGTGCAGGCCATCGTGTTCCTGTCCGCCTTCTTTTTCGTGTTCGTGAACCTGCTGGTGGACCTGCTCTACGCGTGGCTGGACCCGCGGATCAGCTACTCTTGAGGCGCGACCCGATGGCCGATCACACCGCCAGGCGACCGACCGGAGCACCGCCGCAGCGTGCCCGCAGCTGGGTGCGCGCCCTGCTGGGGCGCAATGCCACGCGTGTCGGACTGGCGATCGTCGGATTGGCGCTGCTGGCGGCGCTGGCGCCCGGCCTGCTCGCCCCGCACGATCCGCATGGCCAGGAGCTCTCGCGGCGCCTGCTGCCCCCGATCGGGCTCAGCGGGTACGCGCCAGGGTACTGGCTGGGCACGGATCAGCTGGGCCGGGATATCCTCTCCCGCCTCGTCTACGCGTCGCGCATTTCGCTGCTGATCTCATTCGTCGCGGTGCTGGTGGCGGCAGCGGTGGGGGTGACCGTGGGGCTGCTCTGCGCGTACTGGGGCGGCTGGTGGGACTTGACCGTGATGCGCGTCACGGATATCCAGCTCGCCTTTCCCACGGTGCTGCTGGTCATCGCGATCGTGGCGGTGGTGGGACCCTCCGTGGGCAATCTGATCGTCGTGATGGGAATCTCCGGCTGGCCGCGCTTCGCCCGCATCGCCCGGGGCAGCGTGCTGTCCGTGAAGGAAATGGAGTACATCGCCGCGGCGCAGGCCTCCGGTGCGGAGACCATGCGGATTCTGGCCTCGCACGTGCTGCCCAACATCCTCTCGCCGCTGATCGTCTACGCCACGTTCGAGCTCTCGCGCATGATCCTGCTGGAAGCGACCCTGAGCTTTCTGGGCCTGGGCGTCCAGCCGCCGACGCCCACCTGGGGCGGGATGATCAACGACGGCAAGCAATACGTCTACCAATCCTGGGCGGTCTCCGTGATGCCCGGCACCGTCATTCTGGTGGTGATCCTCGCCTTCAACATGCTGGGCGACGATCTGCGGGACGCACTGGACCCGCAGGTCTCTCAGGATTGACCTCGTGTGACCTGCCGGATCGCTGGAAACGCCACCGATCGCCGGCGCCTGGGGCGTTCCGTCCTGGCCCCTTCGCGCGGGAGCGCCTCGAAGCTGCCGCTACGAAAACAGCGCCGTGACCTGTATCCATGGCCACATCCCCGCAATACAAGGCTCTGCCCCGTCCCGACGCGACCGGCTTGCCGTCATGCCGGGGTGTCCACAGTGCCGATGACGAGCTCGGTACCCTGAATCATATCAAAGCGCATTCAAAGGTGAACAATAGCCGTGTGCCTGAGAGCCCTGCGGAGCAGGGCGTCTCGAAGGCCACGGCCCGCCCGCCGCGCCCTTCGAGACGCGCTCCGCTTTGCTCCGCGCTCCTCAGGGACGCGGATCGTTTATCTCATCTCGAACGCCAAATAGTATCACATCACAGAAGAGACGGGGCGGGCGCCGGCGCGGCCGTTGAAGCGTGCCGTCGGCCCGGATGGCGAGCGTGGGCAGGCTGGGACTGTCCGTGGCCACGGCGTTCCACTGGCGCACCGGATCGTGGAGCCAAACCGGATCAGCCGCTGTCGAGCTGGCGCAGGTAGGCGGCGGTCTCTTCTGGGAAGGCGTTGTTGACCCAGAGCCCCGCGCCCACTTCCGCGCCGCCGGGGATGATCAGGCGCGGAATGATCTGGACGTGCCACAGGAACGGCACCCGGCCCTCCTCTTCCGGCAGGGCGCTGAGCACGACGAGATTGTAGGGAAACGCACCCAGTGCCTGCCTCAGCAGGCGCAGCGTGCGGCGCACCGCGCGCGCCACGTCTGCCCGTTCGGCGGGGGTGGCAGAGCTGAACGCGGCCTGCCCGCGCAGCGGAACGACCCAGGTCTCGTAGGGCCAACGCGAGGCATAGGGCTGGAACGCCACCAGGTCTCGCTCCTCGAACACGACCCGCCGGCCCGCCTGGAGTTCCCACCGGCACAGCTCCGCATACAGATTGCCGCCCTGCTCGCGGTAGTAGCGACGTGCGACATCGCGCCGCTTCGCCGACAGCGGCGGCACGATCGGTGAGGCGATCACCTGCGCATGCGGATGGGCGATCGATGCGCCCGCAAGCTCGCCGTGGTTCTTGATGATGAAGACTGCCGCGACATTGCCATCCTGCCCGAGCGCGCGGAATCGCCGCTGATAGGCCTCGAACTGGAGCGCCAGCTCGGCCTCGGACATGTCGGGCAGCTCGCAGTCGTGGCGCGGCGATTCGATGACGACCTCGTGGCGGCCCAGGCCCGTCAGCGCCGCGAAATGGCCATCGACCAGATTGCGTGCGGGCCGCACCTCAGCGCGCAGCGCGGGATAGCGGTTGGCCACGATCCGCACGTCCCAGGTCGCGCCGGAACCCGGCACGTGCAAGCGCTCCACCTCGTCGGGATTGTCGGCTTCGCTGCCGGGACAGAACGGACACGTCGCACCCGGCGGCAGCGCGGGCACCACCGCTCCCTCGCGGTGAAACTCGTGGGGCCGCCTGGCGCGCTCGGCCGAGAGCGCCACCCAGTCTCCGGTGGTCACGTCTTCCCGCAATTCCGGCATGGCATCGGCCCGTCGCTGTGGCGTCGGCGCGCGCAGGGGGCCCGGCACGCCCATCGGGCAGGCGCGCTGCCCACGAAACGCGGCGCTGACGCTACGGGAAATCCGCCCGCGGCGCAATCGCGTCGCTGATGGCACCGGGGCAAGCGCAAGGCCGTCTTCATCCTCAAATTGCCGGAAGGTGAGATCGGCGCACCGACGGGATGCGAAACGGCACCTGGAGCCCGTTGGACGATGACGCGGCCTCGAGCTTAAAGAGGATTCGTGGTGGCGTGCCCGCCCGGCCAGAGCGGAACGCCGCGCCCGCCCAGCGAGGTCAGCGCCCGAGCAGACGCCAGGCCCATTCGCTCCAGCCGGTGAGCTGGGCCAGGTGCACCAGGTACCCGGCGGCGGCCAGGGCGGGCACGAACGGCACCACGCTATCGAGGGGGCGCCGCCGCCAGAGCAGCCAGAGCAGCCCGCCCGCCAGACCGAGCAGCGCCGCCAGCGTCAAGGCGGGCAGCACGCCGCGCCAGCCGACGTGGGCGCCGATCAGCCCCAGCACCAACGGGTCGCCTTCGCCCAGCCCCTGCCGGCGGCGCAGCGTCTCATAGCAGAAGGCCAGCAGCGTCAAGAGCCCCGTGCCGACGAGCAGGCCGCCGAGCATCTCCAGGGTCGCGTCGCGCTCGAAGGCGAGCAGGGCCGCCACGCGGAAGACGAGTGCCGCCGCGAGCACCCGCCGCTCGACGATCCGCGCCAGGCCGTCCACGGTGGCCAGCACCAGCAGCGCTAGCCCGAGCACGAGCGCCTGCACCAGCACCGCGGGGGTCACTCCGCGCAGCGCCCACGCCGCAGCGGCGAGGCCGACGGTCGCGGCCAGCGCCACCAGCACGCGCCACGGCTCCGCGGGATGGCCGCAGGGCCGGCGGGCGCCTCGCCACAGCGTGCGGGGCCAGAGCAGGTGGAGGCCCGGCAGCTCGGCACCCCAGGGCAGCGCCCTGCCGCAGCGGCCGCAGCGCGCTCCGGCGGGTCGGGCCCCGGCGACGGCCAGCTCCGCCGCCACCGCGAGGGCGATGGCACGGTTGAGCAGCGGGACGAGCAGCACGCCGCCCAGGCCCAGGGCCAGCGGCAGCCACGCAGGCAGCGCGACGGCATCGTTCATGGCAGGGCCGGCGGGCGGTGAAACCGCCGCTTCCAGGCCCGGAGCCGATCCGCCTCTGGGGGCGTCGGGGCCGGGGCCGGGGAAGGGCATCGGTGCGAGACTTCGGGTCGAACGTCTTGGGTCAGGAGGCCTGCTGGTGCGGCAACATCGTTTCAATCAGGTCGCGGACGTGCAGCTTCTCTTTTTTCAGGCGGGCGAGCTCGATCTCTTCCTCGGGGGTCAGGTGCGCCCGGGCACTGAGTTCGCTGACATGGCGGTCGAGGTCGCGGTGCTGGTCCAACAGAAGGCCGATCTGGGGGTGGGTCGCGCGGACGGAATCGATCATCTTGAGTGTCTGTTCGTCCATGAGCCCTCTTAATGTCCAAGTGAGCCGGCTGTTTCGGAGCGCGCACGCCGCACTGTCACTGCGGAAGGTCATCAGCGTTCCCCGGGTATGCGGTGCCCTCGCCGAGACACCGTTCTCATTAAACGCCCAACGCCTCCGATTGGCAAACTGAAATGGCTCGGCGCCGGGGGCTGCCGCAGGCGGGCGGCAGAAGCCCCCGACCGCCCTGGCGAGGGCTATGGGAACCGCCCCTGCGGCGCGCTCCGGCTCCGCCGCAGGTGCAGCAGCAGCAGCACGAGCAGCAGGGCGGCGTAGTAGGCGAAGAAGGCCTCGGGCGGCCACTCCAGCCGGAACTTCAGCACCAGATCGCTGCCGAGCGCCGCCAGCATGCGGATCAGCCACAGCCAGCCCCAGAGCACCCCCTCGAGCGCGCCATAGGCGAGCCGCTCCAGCCAGACGCCGGGGGGCTCGCCCAGGGCGGCCAGGCTGCTCCCGAAGGCGAGCAGAGCCACGGGCAGCAGCACGGCCCCCATCAGCGGCACCAGGATCAGGTTGCCGGCGAACACCAGCAGCGAGAAATCGCCGAACGTGGCCGCCACCACGGGCCAGAGGCCGAGAGTCACCCACGCCGTCACCGTCAGGTTCGCCCGCATCAGGGCCCAGCCGCGGACGAGCCGACCCCGCCACCCTGCCGGCTCCACCCCCCGGACCCGCCCCCCGAACGCCAGCGCCTGGAGCAGGAAGAAGAAGGCGAGGAACGAAAGCTGGAACGAGAGGTCGTAGAACTGCGAAGGCGCCGGCGCCAGCATCACCAGGCCGGCCAGCCCCAGCACGTAGAGCGGCGGGCTGCGGGTGCCCCCCAGCTCGTTCAGCACGAGCAGGGTGCCCATCACCCCCGCGCGCACGGCGGGCAGCGGCAGCCCGATCAGCGCGATATAGCCCCAGACCAGCAGCAGGATCGCCAACCTGCCCGCCTCCTGGGCGTGCACCCAGCCCTGGCCCCGCAGCAGCAGCGCCAGGGCGCGCCGTTGCACCACCAGCAGGATCACGAACAGCAGCCCCACGTGCAGGCCGCTGATGGCCAGCAGATGCGAGACCCCCAGCCGGCGGAACATCCCCTCGACCTCGCGGGTCTCCGCGTAGCCCCGCTCGCGCACGCCCAGTACCAGCGGCAGGTACACGGCCTGGCCCGCCCGGTCGAGATAGTAGGCGGCCCGGTCGCGCAGGGCGGCGCGCAGCGCCTCGGGGCTCGGGCCGCCCGCGAGCTCGACCCGGGCGTGAGGGCGGGCCTCGCTCAACCGCAGGCGCAGGCGGGAGCCCACGCGCTGCGCCGCGACGAGCCATCCGCCCGCGCGCACCCCCTCGCGGTAGGGCAGCCGCGGGCTCCAGGCGGGGCTCGGAAACTCGAGCTCCACCTCGGCGAGAACGAGACGCCGCCCCTCCACCTCGATCCCCGGCTCGCCCAGCAGCACGCGCCGGTACGGCCTGCCCTGGAACTGAACCCACTGTTGCTCCCGCACCGTGCCTTCCACCCGCAGCCAGTGCCCCGGCTCCAGCCGCGCGAGCGCCCGCTCGGCCCTGGGCAGCGCCACGCCGAAGTGATGGGCCAGCGGGAGCAACAGCAGGGCGAACAGCAGCGCCTGCGGCCAGAGCCGGTGGGCCAGCAGCCAGCCCGCCGCGACCGCCCCCGCCAGCAGCAGCGACGCCAGCTCCAGCCGCAGCTCGCCCCGGGCCCCCCGCCAGAGCAACCAGCCCAGCGCCAGCAGGAACGGGAGGTGGCGCAGCACGGGCCGCCAACCCGGCCAGCGCGGGTACCGCCGGGCCGCGTCGCTCATCGGGCAGGTAAATCCAGCACTTTTTTTTTCGGTGTAGTATGATGGGAAAAGGATTGGGCAAATTGCCCCACCCACGACCTGGAATCTTCCCCTAGGCCCACTAATCTCGCAACCTGCACGAATGTATAGTCATGACTACGCCCGCCCGTAACGATGTCAACATCTGCGTCGCGACCAAGAACGGGAGCGGCAGCGCCTCCGCCAACGCGATCCTGTTCAAGTCCATCTTCAAGATGGGCATCCCCTGCTCCGCGAAAAACCTCTTCCCCTCGAACATCGAGGGATTGCCGACCTGGTACTTCATCCGGGCCTCGCAGGATGGCTACCAGTGCCGCAAGGATGCCATCGATGTGATGGTGATCTTCAACGACGCGACCGAGCTGCAGGACGTGCACAAGGTGCGTGCAGGCGGCATCGTCATTCATGACGACTCCAAGCCGCTGCGGGCGGAGCTCCGGCGGGCGGGAGTCCAGTACATCGGCGTCCCGGCCGGCAACCTGGTGCGCGAGCACATCAAGCAGCCCCAGCTCCGGGAGAAGCAGCGCAACATGGTGTACGTGGGGGCGCTGGCCAGACTGTTCGGCATCCCGCGCGGCACGATCGAGGCGGTGCTGAAGGACACCTTCGGCAACAAGCCGGCCGTGATCGAATCGAACCTGCTGGCCATCGACCTGGGCTACAAGCACATCGAAGCGACCGGCGCCACGCAGTCGGTGGCGCAGCTTGCCGAGCTTCCGGGGGGCAACGACGGCAAGATCATGATCGAGGGCAACGCCGCCTGCGCCCTGGGCGCCATCTTCGGCGGCGCCGCGGTGGTGGCCTGGTACCCGATCACCCCCTCCAGCTCGCTGGTGGAGGAGATGATCGCCCGGATCGAGGAGTACCGGGTCGATGAGCACGGCCACCGCCGCTACACGATCCTCCAGGCGGAGGACGAGCTGGCCTCGGCCACGATGGTGGTGGGCGCGGGCTGGGTGGGGGCGCGCTCCATGACGGCCACCGCCGGCCCGGGGCTGTCGCTGATGCAGGAGACGATTGGCCTGGCGTACTTCGCCGAGGTGCCGGGCGTGTTCATCGTGGTGCAGCGCGGCGGCCCGTCAACCGGGTTGCCGACCCGCACCCAGCAGGCCGATATCTCCCTGATGCATCAGGGCTCCCATGGCGATACCCGCCACATCGTGCTGATCCCCCACGACATGCGCTCGGCCTTCGAACTGACCTGGAAATCCTTCGACCTGGCCGAGCGGTTCCAGTGTCCCGTGTTCGTGGCGATGGACCTGGACCTGGGCATGAACCTCTACAGCTCGAAGCCGTTCGAATACCCCGACAAGCCGTTCGACCGTGGCAAGCTGCTGGGCGTGAAGGAGCTCGAGGCCCAGGGCGGCAAGTTCCGCCGCTACTTCGATCTGGATGGCGATGGCATCCCGCAACGCACCATCCCCGGCACCGACCATCCCGCCGCCGCCTACTTCGCCCGCGGCTCAGGCCACGACAGCGATGCCCGCTACAGCGAAGACGCCAAGGTCTACAAGGAGCAGCTGGACCGGCTGCGCCGGAAGTATGAGACCGCACGCAAGTGGGTGCCGGAGCCCATCGTCGAGAACGGCAGCCGCAGCGGCGTGGGGGTGATCAGCTTCGGCTCCAGCATGGAGTCCACGCGCGAGGCGCGGGACCGGCTGCGGGCGGCCGGCCTGCCGACCGATCACCTGCTGCTGCGCGCCCTGCCGCTCGCCCCCGAGGTGGGCACGTTCGTGGCCGACCACAAGGAGATCTACGTGGTCGAGCAGAACCGCGACGGGCAGATGACACAGATTCTGCGGGACGAGTTTCCCAAGCACGCGGATCGGTTCCGGCCGGTGCTCGTCTACGATGGCGTGCCGATTGCGGCCGGCCAGATCGTCAGCCTCATCAACAGCCAGAGAGGGACCTGATGTCCGAGCTCGCCAGACAGACCCAGGAGGCGGCGAACCGCCTCAACCTCACCAAGAAGGATTACGTCGGCGCCGAATCCACCCTGTGCCGCGGCTGCGGCCACGATGCGATCACGGCGTCGATCATCCAGGCCTGCTTCGACATCAGCCTCGACCCCAAGCGCGTCATCAAGCTCTCTGGGATCGGCTGCTCCTCGAAGACGACCAACTACTTCATGAACCAGTCCTTCGGGTTCAACAGCGTGCACGGGCGGATGGCCGCCTTGGCGGTAGGCGCGCAGCTCGCCAACCACACGCTGGTGCCGATCGGCGTCTCGGGCGATGGCGATACGGCCTCGATCGGGCTGGGCAACTTCGGCCACATGATCCGCCGCAACATCCGCATCTGCTACATCTGCGAGAACAACGGCGTGTACGGGCTCACCAAGGGCCAGTTCTCGGCCACCGCCGATCGCGGCACCCGCGCCAAGAAGGGCTGGATCAACCCCTGGGATGCGATCGACCTGGCGGCCTTTGCCATCACGCTCGGCGCCACGTTCGTCGCGCGCAGCTTCTCGGGCGACCGGAAGCAGCTGGCCCCCCTGCTCGAGGCGGCGCTGCAGCACAAGGGCACCGCGGTGCTGGACGTGCTCAGCCCCTGCGTGACCTTCAACGACCACGAGGGGTCGACCAAGAGCCTCAAGTCGATCCGCGCCAACCGCGACGCCCTGAACGAAGTCGAGTTCATGCTGCCCGAGCCCACCGACATCCACGTCGACTACGCCGAGGGGACGGACGCCCGCGTGCGCATGCACGATGGCGGCGTGGTGACCCTGCACAAGATCAAGGACCACGATCCGCGGGATCGCACGGCCGCGCTGCTGACCCTCGAGCGGGGGCGCAAGGAGGGCAAGTTCATGACGGGGCTGATCTACGTCAACGAGAACGAGCCCGATCTGGCCGAAGTGGAGAACCTGGGGGAAGTGCCCCTCTCGTTCCTGGGCGAGAAGGAGCTGCGGCCGAGCCGCGAGGCGCTCGACCGCATCAACGCCTCGCTGATGCAGTAGCCCGCGCGCGCCCTCACCCCCGGCCCCTCTCCCGCGTCCGGGAGAGGGGAGATCATGCTCGTGACAATTCGTGACCGATCCCCTCTCCCCGAGGCGGGAGAGGGGTGGCGCCGCAGGCGCCGGGGTGAAGGGGCCCACGCCGCTTCAACCTGGCTCCATAGGTTAACACGCATGGGGCCGGGGGATGAGGGCGCGGCCCCGAACCTCAAACCTCGGTTAACGGAATTCCTCGTTTAAGCCTGGAGGCCACAGAAGCCGGGCGCGTGCCCAAACCGACTTTCACCCGTCGGCGAAATGTTAGCCTGTGCACACAAGAGTTTGCGGGCTTAACCGAGGAATTGGGCGGAGCCACCGATCCGCTGCGCTTGAGTGCCGGTCGATATGAAACAGGTGCGCGACCACTACTTCCGCGAGGCCAAGCGCGAAGGCTACGCCGCGCGTTCCGTCTACAAGCTGGAAGAGATCGACCGGCGGCGGGGGCTGCTCAGACCGGGCCTGCGCGTGCTCGACCTGGGGTCGGCCCCCGGCTCGTGGCTGCAGTACGCCGCGGAGCGGGTGGGGCGGCAGGGGCGCGTGGTGGGGGTGGACCTCCAGCCGATCCGGCAGGCGCTCCCGCCCAACGTCACGGTGATCGAGGGCGACGTGTTCGAGCTGCCGCCCGAGCGGCTGATGGACGCGGGCGGACGCTTCCACATCGTGCTCTCCGACATGGCGCCGAACACCACCGGCATCCCCAGCGCCGATGCGGCCCGCTCGGCCCGGCTGGTCGCGCGCGCCCTCGAGCTGGCCCAGGCCGTGGTCGAGCCGGGCGGCGCGCTCTTGGCCAAGGCGTTCCAGGGCGCCGAGCTGCCGGCGCTGCGGGCGGCATTCGGCCAGGCCTTCGAGACGGTCACGCTGGAAAAGCCCAAGGCCAGCCGCAGCGAAAGCGTCGAAATCTTCCTGCTGGGGCGGGGGAGACGGTAGGCCCGACACGGCACCGCCGATCACCCTCCAGTGCGCACCGGGTCCGGAAAATCGCGGTACAGCGCGAAGGTGACGTCCCGTACGGCGCCGTAGACACGGGCATGCAGGCGCTCCGTCTCGCCTTGCCGCGCGGCCACCTGTTGGAACGCACGCTCAAGCTGGGCCAGGTCGATCACGTCGATGGCGATGTGGAACTCGCCCAAGTGCGAGGGGCCCAGGCCCAGCTTGCGCCGGGTGAGGCGATGGCAGGCGATGAGGCCAGCGTCGCGCAGGTGGTCGAGATAGGCGGCCACGTCGCCAGCGAATTCCAGATCGCCGACGCCCGGCTGGAGGTTGCACCAGATGTGGTAGGTATCCATACCCCCTGGGAACCACACCCCCAGCGATGTCGTTCCGCCTACGAATCCAGGTTGAGCAGGTGGCCGAGCTTGTTCTTCTTGGCGAGCAGGTAGCTGCGGTTCTCGGTCGAGGGCGAGATTTGCAGGGGCACGCGCTCGACGACCTCCAGGGCGTGGCCGCCCAGCCCGACGATCTTGCGGGGGTTGTTGGTGAGCAGGCGCATCTTGCGCACGCCCAGGTCGGTGAGGATCTGCGCGCCGATGCCGTAGTCGCGCAGGTCCTCCTTGAAGCCCAGGCGGTGGTTGGCCTCCACGGTATCGCTGCCCGTCTCCTGGAGCCGGTAGGCTTTGATCTTGTTGATCAGCCCGATGCCCCGGCCCTCCTGGGGCAGGTAGAGGATCACCCCCTTGCCGGCCTCGGCCACCATCTGCATCGCGGCGTGGAGCTGCGGGCCGCAGTCGCAGCGCTTGGAGTGGAACACGTCGCCGGTGAGGCACTGCGAGTGCACCCGCACCAGGATCGGCTCCTCAGGCGCCCAGGAGCCCGCCACCAGCGCCACGTAGTCGTCATCGGTGTGGGCGTTCTGGTAGCCGACCACGCGGAACCGGCCGAACTCGGTGGGCAGGGCCGCTTCGGCCATGCGCTTGACCAGCACCTCGCGCGCCTTGCGGTAGGCGATCAGGTCGGCGATCGTCACCAGTTTCAGCCCCTCCTGGTCGGCGAACTGGCGCAGGCGCGGGTAGCGCGCCATCGAGCCGTCCTCGTCCATGATCTCGCACACGACGCCGGCGGGGCGCAGGCCGGCCAGGGTGGCGAGGTCCACCGAGCCCTCGGTCTGCCCGGCGCGCACCAGCACCCCGCCCCGCTTGGCGCGCAGGGGGAAGATGTGGCCGGGGGTGACCACGTCCTCCGGCCGGGCCTGGGGATTGACGGCCGCGAGGATGGTACAGGCGCGGTCGGCGGCGGAGATGCCCGTGGTCACGCCGGCGCTCGCCTCGATGCTCACCGTGAAGTTGGTGCCGAACGGGCTCGAATTGTGCTCCACCATCTGGGGCAGGCGCAGCTGATCGACGATATCCGGGTGCAGCGCCAGGCAGATCAGCCCCCGCCCGTGGCGGGCCATGTAGTTGATCAGCTCCGGCGTGACCTTTTCGGCGGCGCAGACGAGGTCGCCCTCGTTCTCGCGGTCCTCATCGTCCACCAGGATCACCATGCGCCCCGCGCCAAAATCCTCGATGGCCTCGGCGATGGAGTCGAACCGGAGCGGCTCGGCGGTTGGGGTTGATTTCGTGGGCATGGCTTTCGCTGGATTGGCAATCGCGGGATTGGGGGGCGGGGCGCCGGAGGCCTCCCGGGAGCCGGTGCCCGCGGCATGAGTTCAGCCTCGGCGGAACCAGCCGCGTAGGAGCAGATCCGGCCCGCAGGCGACCGGGGGGGCCAGCTCGAGGCGCGGCGCGTCCGCCAGACGGTCGATCCCGAGCGTGGCGCACCACCCGGGCGCGTCGCTCCCTCCGATCACGAGGCCGGCAAGGAATAAGAATACCGCATCCGCTGCCGCCCGTGCAATCAGCGCCGCATGCACCTGGGCGCCGCCTTCCACCAGGATCGTCTCGATGCCGCGCGCCCGCAGCAGCGGCAGGAACTCCGCGGGGTCGGGGCGCGGGCCGCGGCAGGCGATCACCTCGATGCCCCGCTCGCGCAGCCGCCCCACGCGGCCCCGCTCGGCCCCATCCGCCGCGATGAGGATGCGCCGTGCGCCGTCGGCGGCGAAGCAGCGCGCCTCGGGCGGGGTGACGGCCCCGGAGTCGAGCACGATCCGCGCGGGCTGGGCGCTTGCGCCCCGGCCCGCCCCGCCCTCGCCCGAGGCGTCGCCGCCGGGCAGCCGCACGGTCAGGCGCGGGTCATCGGCCTCGCGGGTGCCGCGCCCCACCAGCACGGCGGCGTGGGCGGCGCGCAGCCGGTGGCCCGCCTCCCGGGCGACCTCGCCCGTGATCCACTGGGATTCGCCCCGGGCGGTGGCCAGCTTGCCATCGAGCGATACCGCCGCCTTGAGGCTGACCCAGGGGCGGTTGGTGTTCGCCAGCACCTCGGCCAGCCGCGCCGGCTCCAGCCGCAGCGGATCGGGCGCCGGGCTGCTCCCGCCGGCGCCTGCCCGGACGGGGCTTGTCCGGACCGTGCCGGCACGCGACCCGCCTCGCTTCCGCTCTGCGGCCATGGGCGTCAGCCCCCCCGGCGCCCTGGGCACGGAGCGCGGGCCGAGGGGCCGCCGGCGCGGGCCGCGGAGCCGAAGCGCGCGCCGTATCCCGCCGTTCCCGCGTTCTCCCGAGCTGTGCCGCGCGCATCCCCTGTTGACAAGCCCCCGAGCAAGGCGTTACCTCCTGTGGGGAATTGAAACGTGTTACGCCGCGTCGTACGCGGCGGCGGAACGGGTTACGGTCACCGATGGAGCCGCCATGTTAGCGCAGAAAGCACGGAAGCCGCAGGCCGCCAAGCCCACCCCCTCGCGCAAGCCCGCCGCCAAACGCCTGTCCCTCGGCGTGGGGGGGCGGATCGTCTTCATGCCCACCGGCGAGCAGCTTCACATCCGGGCGATCGAGGGCGACCGCATCACCTTCGAAAAGCTGCCGTAGTCGCCCCCGCGGCGCTGTCCAAGCGTCGCAGCCGCACCGGCCGCATGGCGTCGGGTCACGGCGCATGGGCGAGGGAGCCCCGCACCTTCCGCGGTGGACTTGCCCGGCGCGCGCTTGGCTGGGGCTCAGCGCCGAGCCGGCGTCCCCACGCGCATTCCCGCTATCGTCCTGTGCCGCTCAGTTGGTGCGGCGCCCCTGTCCCGTCTGCGATTCGATCTGGATGCGTTCCGGGCCGGTCTTGACCGGGAAGGTGAACAGGATGCGGCCATCGCCCGTGTCGTCGCCCTGCTCGTGATCCACCACCGCCCAGACGTAGATCGAGCCGTTCAACTCGTCGTCGCTCGCCTCGGGGGGAGGGATCACCAGCGGTACGCGCACGAATCCGCGCTGGTTGAGCACGGCGGCGGGCGGGTAGGTGATCCGGTCGAAGTTGCTGCGGAAGTAGATTGGCCCGGTGCGCGCCACCTCCCGGCCCGTCTTGACCTCGATCAGTTGCACCGAGACGAACACCTCCTCGGGCCGGTTCCCCGTAAATGACAGCTCTTTCTTCTCCGCCTTCAGGTCGAGCTTGTAGGGGATGTCCGTGACTTTGGTGGGCAGGTTGTCCTGGCGGGTGATCTTCGCCAGGCGCTGGCCGGGGGTCAGCTCCACGCTGCTGAGTTCGTTCTTGACCTCCACCGCGCCCTCGTTGAGGGCCACGCTGGCCCGGGCATCGCGCTCGCTCACCCGGAAGGTCGTGCCCTTGATGCCGATCGTGGCGGTAGGCGTCGACAGGCTCGCCGGCTGCGGCTGCGGCACCATGTGCGCCCAGAGCGCCCCCAGCCGCATGCGGAAATTGAACTTGAACGAGCGCTCGCTGGTCTGGCTCTCCTTCGCCCCCTGGATCAGGAACGTGGTCTGCGGGAACAGGCGGATCTCCGAGCCATCGCGGAAGCGGATGGTGGCTTGCGACTTCTCCTCGGTGGTCACCGTATCGCCCGAACGCAGCAGCAGCCCGGGCCGGCCCGTCACCTCGCGCCCGGTCGTCACTTCCCGCACCAGCACGCGACCCGCGATGCGCTCCAGGCTGGCCACGATCTCGGCCGTCTGGGCGGAAGCGACTGCACTGCCGAGCATCAGGGCGATCGCCATCAGGCCCGCCCGCCATATCGCTGTGATCTTCATCGCTGCCTCGTGCAAGGGTTGGGGGGTCGGGCGTCCGGGCCGAACGCCCGGCGGGCGTCGCGGGAGCCGTTCCGGCGGATCGGCGCAAGCCAGCCAACGGGTCGCGCACCTTTCCTATCAGATTGCGCGCGCCTGCGCATCAGCAGACTTCCCGCGCCGGGCGCCGCAAGATCGCCACACGCCTCCGTGTCCTGCCCCTGTTGTAGCAAAATGAGTGCCGCGAAAACATCCGGGTCGTCCAGCCCCCGTGCCGATGGCCCACCAGCGGCCCCCGCAAGCCTGCGCTGCATGCGGCCCACGGGAGTCGCCTCGGGTGCCGCCCGCCCGCTGTGGCAGGATTGACGCAGTTGGAACGCGGGGGACCTCTCCCCCCGACCCTCCCTCGCAAGAGGCGTACGCGTTAACGTACTGCCCTCCGGTGGGTGGCTTCTGCGAAGTCACGATTTCTGCCGTTCCCCGGGAATTGAAATGTTCGGATCGGACTTTTCTCAGCGCCTGAGGCTGAAATCCGCGCGGTGCGCGGCATTCGGCGTCCCCACCCCGTCCTGCGGACACCCCTCCCCACCTGGTGGGGAGGGGCAGGGGTTGGGACGCGAACGTCGAAAAGCGATGTTTCGCCTGTTCGACGCGCGACCCGCGGATGAGCCACAGGAGCACACGCGAGCCATAGGTTAACACCTATGCCCGAAAGAGGGAGGGAGAACGGCTCCGGAGCATGATCGCAAACCCGCAAGACACGCCCTGGACACGGTCGGTTTCTTGAGAGGTCGCCGGCCGCGCAAGGTTGCGCCCGATCGTAGCGTTTTTCGATCGCGCTGGTACCATGGAATATCCATCCGCACCCGCGGAGCAGCCCAAGCGTATCATCGCAGGAGTGAGGAGCATGCTGCACGAAGCCACGATCCACAAGGTCATCGAGCGGGGACTGGCCCGCGGCGCCGATTTCGCCGAGGTGTTCGTGGAGGATTCCGACTCGGCGGCCATCGACCTGCTCGACCGGAAGATCGACCGGATCGCTTCGGGCAACACCTTCGGCGTGGGGGTGCGCCTGCTGTTCGGCGATGAGGTGCACTACGGCTACAGCAGCGACGCGGCCGAGGAGGCCCTGCTCGAGCTGACCGCCAACCTGGCCCGGAGCGGTCGCGAGCGCCAGGCCGGGGCGCCCGCCCCCTTTCGCGCGGAGCCCGTGGCCGACCCGCATCGGGTAAGCATCGCCCCGGAGGGGGTGGCCAAGACCGAGCGCGTCGAGCTGCTGCGGGAGGTGGACCGCCTCACCCGCAGCCACGGCGAGGCCATCCGCCAGGTGGGGGCGGGGCTGGCCGAGAAGCGGCGCTCGATCCTGATCGCCAACAGCGAGGGACTGTGGCGGGAGCAGTCCCAGCGCTACTCGCGCATCCGGCTCAGCGCCATCGCCGAGCAGGGCGACGGCCCGCAGACGGGCATGGAGAGCCCCGGCGTGCTGGGCGGCTACGAGTTCTTCCGCGAGCTGGACCTGAAAAAACTGGCCGCCGGCGCCGCCGAATCGGCGCTGCGCATGGCCGGCGCGGGCTACATCGCGGGCGGCGTGATGCCGGTGGTGCTCGGCAACGGCTTCGGCGGGGTGATCTTCCACGAGGCGTGCGGCCACCCGCTGGAGACCGAGGCCATCCGCAAGAACGCCTCGCCCTTCGTGGGCAAGCTGGGCCAGCCCGTGGCCCAGCCGATCCTGACGGCCATCGACGACGGCACGCTCGCCAACCGCTGGGGCTCGATCCCCATTGACGACGAGGGCGAGCCCGGCCGTCGCACCGTGCTGATCGAGCGCGGCATCCTCAGGAGCTACCTGAGCGACCGCCTCGGCGCCCGGCAGGTGGGCGTGCCCCGTACCGGCTCGGCACGGCGGGAATCGTACAAGTTCGCGCCGGTCTCCCGCATGCGTAACACCTACATCGGCCCGGGGCCCAATACCCTCGAGGAGATGATCGCCTCGATTGCGCTCGGGCTATACGCGAAGAAGATGGGGGGCGGCTCGGTGAACCCGGCCACGGGCGAGTTCAACTTCGCCGTGCAGGAGGGCTACGCCATCCGCGGAGGCAAGCTGGCCGAGCCCGTGCGCGGCGCGACCCTGATCGGCAAGGGCTTCGAGGTGCTGCCGCGCATCTCCATGATCGGCACGGACCTCGAGCTGGCCGCCGGGATGTGCGGCGCAGCGAGCGGCTGGGTGCCGACCACGGTGGGCCAGCCCTCGCTCAAGATCGACAGCATCCTGGTGGGAGGCCGCTGATGCCCGTTGCAGACCCCGTCGCATTCGTCCTGGCGTTGGCCCGCGAGCATCGGGAGCCCGAGGCCGACGTGCTGCTGGCGCGCGACCAGCACCTCACCGTCAAGGTGCTCAACGGGCGCGTCGAGAACGTGGAGCAGGCCACCGCCCTCGGCCTCGGCATCCGCGTGGTGCGCGAGGGCCGCAGCGGAGTCGCCTTCACCGAGCGGCTCGAGCCCGAGGCGCTGGAGCGTGCCTTCCGGGCCGCCCAGGAGAACGCGCCCCTGCTCGACCCCACGGAGGTGGTGCTGGCCCGCGACCTGCCGGCCGTGGCCGACCCCGAGACGCTGGGGCTGTTCAACCCCGAGCTGGAGGCGCTCGGCGTCGAGGAG
>JACQKK010000062.1 GCA_016204605.1 Candidatus Lambdaproteobacteria bacterium | reverse complement strand
TCCCTGCGCCGTCCATGCCGGCGCGGCTGATTCAGGGTTCCTGTGGATACGGCCAACCCGCGCGAATGTAAACGGCGCCGCGTCCCCACCCCTGCCCCTCCCCACCTGGTGGGGCGGGGTGCTCGCAGGGCGGGACGGGGACAGCGCGACCTGGGCCGTGCGCGGCTCGGGAATCGGCTCAAGGAGCCGACCCGAGGATCGTGATCCACATCGGCAGCTTCCCGAGCTTCTGCACCGCGATCCGTTCGAGCCGGCCCGTCTCGCCGTCGATGCGGTAGGTGGCCAGCCGGCCGGATTCGTGCCCGGCGGAGAGCAGGAACCGGCCGGCGGGATCGATCTGGAACGAGCGGGGGATCTTCTCCGCCGGCGCATGGCCCAGGGGCCGGAGCAATCCCGTATCCGGATGCACCGCGAACTCCGCGATGCTGTCGTGGCCGCGGTTGGGCGCGTAGAGGAACTCCCCGGAGGGGGTCAGCCGGATCTGGGAACACTTGCTCTCGCCGATCCATCCCGCGGGCAGCGTCGTGACGGTCTGCCGGTGCGAGAGCGTGCCCCTGCCGGGATCGAGCGCATAGACGCTCACGCTGCAGCCCTGCTCGTTGGAGACGTACAGCAGGTCCTTCTGCGGGTGGAAGCAGCAATGGCGCGGCCCGTCAGGGCCCTGCGGTGCGCAGCGGTCCGGCTCGTTGGGGGTCAGGCGACCGGTCGCCGCATCGAAGCGGAACTGGAAGATGGTGTTCGGTGCGTCTTCCTTGAAGATGTGTGGAACGAACACGAAGCGATTCGTGCGGTCCGCCTCGATGCAGTGGGCCCGCAGCCCGGTATGGAGCCACTCGACGGGCGGATCGGTCACGGCCCCGTCGGCGCCGATGCGGTGCACCGCCGTGATGCCGTTGAAGTAGGAGGCGGAGAACAGGTAGCGGCCCGTGCGGTCGGTGGAGAGATAGGCGGGGTCGGCGGCGATGGGAAGGGTGCCGATCTCGGTCAGCCCGCCGGTCGCCCCCTCGATGCGGAAGCTGGTGATCTTCAGGGCGTCCTTGCGCGCCACATACATGAAACGCTTGCTGGGATCGACGGCCGTATAGGCGGGCCGGCCGGGCAGCGCCACGTCCGCCCGCGCCACCAGCACGCCGGAGTCCTCGTCCATCGAGAAGCGGGCGATGCGGTCTTCGCCCGAGACGGTGACCCAGACGTTGTACGCCATCGCTTTCCGTCTCCGGTTGGTGAGGGTTGCCCCTGCCGCCAGGTGCCGGCGGCACTCCCGGGTGTTTGTATCAGGCGGATCGGCGCGAGACAATCGGCCGGATGCCAATGAGAGACGTCGGAAGAACTCCGCTGAACACGGAGCCCTTTCCCGCAACCTCTCTTCCGCCGGCTTGCGCCGGCGCGCCCCTTTGCAGGAGCAGAGGGGGCTCAAGAGGGCCGTAATGGCCCACTGGAATCGACCTCCCTCCCCACTTGGTGGGGAGGGGCAGGGGTGGGGAGGCCGCGCGGGTCACTTCTCGGGCAGGCGCTTCTTCAGCTCTTCGAGGGTCTGCTGCACGCTGGTGTCGCGGGTCATCGAGACGGCCGTCTCGATGATGCGGCGCAGCCCGGCCACATCGGGCATGGGCGGTGTCTGGAGCGCCTGGCCCACCTGCTCGATCACGAGCTCCGGCAGGCGCACGTTGAGCCGGTTGCGTTCGGCCAGCGCGTCCTTGAGCTCGCGGTCGCTGGTGGCATACTCGGCGGCGGCGCCGAAGTTGGTGCGCGCGGCCAGCAGCAGCTCCCAGCGCTCGCCGAAGCCCGTGCGCTGGCGGGCGCGATCGAGCTGGGCCTGCCCGGTCTCCCAGTACTGCTTGAACTGGTTGCGCGCCTTCACCTCCTCGGGCGTGAGCAGGCGGTGCAACATGCGCTCCTGGCGGCGGCGCAGCTCGGCATCGTGCAGCGCCTTGCGGTCGAATACGCTCTGGTCCACCACCTTGGTGAAGCTGACCACGACCGCGTTGCTCTTCAGCACCTCGACTTCCGGCGGGAAGTTGAACACGTCGGGGTTGACCCGCGCCTGGAGCAGCACCCGCACCTGGTTCAGGGGGTCCGAGACCGCCTTGATCGATTGGAGGAACTCGAGGTTGTCGATGCCCGCCACGGGCTCGGCCAGCACGGCGTTGGGAACCGTCAGCTCGACCACGAAGTTGTTGGCGGGCCTGGGGGTGCCCGGCGTCACGGGCCGCTCATACAGCCGGAACGGGAAGCTAGCCGGCTCCAGCTCGACAGGCCGGTCGAACACCATCTCGACCGAAAAGCGCCCCGTGCCGCTCTCCAGCGAACGCTCCAGCTCGCGCGGGCGCAGCTCGCGCAGGCGGTAGGGCTTGACCAGCACCGGCGAGACCGCGGCGGGGTCGGCGATCAGCCCGTTGCGGGTGATGGCCTCGTAGGCGTCCAGGTAGCTCAGGAACTCGCGCTGGCCGTTCTCCAGGTCGATCACGTAGTAGAAGCGGTAGCCGTGCTCGTCGCGACCCGGGCTCAGCTCCAGCAGGTCCACCAGGTTGACGTTGTAGATGGCGAAGTCGATGATCTGCCCGGCCAGGATGTCGGAGTCGCGGTGGCGCTTGGCGTACACCTTGGCGCGCAGCGCCTTCTGCATGAACTGGTTCTTATCGAACACGGCCACCGTGTTCGTATCCTCGGAGAGGAAGAGCAGCGCCCGGTTGCGGCTGAGCACCAGGGTCTCGTCCTTGCTCCAGCCGCGGATCTGGTTCATGTCCCAGTTCAGCTCGGCGCCGTTGTCGAGCACGACCTTGAGGATGTAGCCGCCCGGCTCGCGGCTCTGGATGAAGGTGGAGCTGATGAGGTGGTTGCGGAAGACCCCCTTGTCCAGCGCCTTGGCCAGCTCGAGGGCGGTTTCCTTGTCGGCGTAGCGGGGAGCGGCGAGCGCTGAGGCGGCCCACGCCGCGGCGACCAGCACGAGGGCGATCCCGCGGAAGAACAGCCGTGTGTTCATGACCATCCCTAGCCTTGGGTTCAGGGCGTATCCTTGCCCAACCAGATTTCCACGTCGATGCCGACCTTGAGCAGGCTGTTGGGTTTCATGGGCTCGACCGTCTGGTCACCGGGAATGACCTTGGCCATCAGCAGCGCCGCCCGCAGGAAGCCCGGCCGGTAGTAGACCACCGAGCGCGCCTGCGGCGCGGTGCTGGAGGTGTTGGCGAGCTCCAGCTTCAAGCCGAGCGTGCGTTCGATCTCCCGGCGCCGGTATTGATCCAGCAGCAGCGTCACCCGCTGGGCGCTGTCGGCCCGGCCGGAGGCGTTGAGGATCTGCACGCGCACCCGGGTGGGCGGCCCCTCCTGGCGCTCGGGCGCCGGGGCGGGCGGGCTCAGGCTCGCCGGCGCCACCGTATCCGGCGGCGCGGGGGCCTGCGCCGGCTTCTCCGGCATCGCCGCGGCCGGCTGCGCGGCCTCGGCGCCCTTCACGGGCGCTGCGGCTCCCGGCGCGGCCGGGGTCGCGGTCGAGCCGGGCGGCGGCGGCGTCAGGGCGGGCTGCGGCGCTGCGGGCGCGGCGCCCGGGGCCGGACTTTGCGTGGTGGCTTGCGCGATCTCCTGTGTCACGCTCTGCACCAGCGCCTGAGCTTCGGCCCCTGAGGGGGCCAGCGCCAGCGCCAGCAGCGTCGCGGCGATCGCGCCCGCGATGCCGTGGACGGGAGCGTGCGGGTGGCCGTGGCTCGGGGAGCGTCCTGCGGCTGCCGTGCGGGGCGCTCCAGCGCCGCGCCGGCCTGCCCTTTTCGCGAAAAAGCGTCTAGAATCCGGCATAACCCCTTTGCGTACGGGTCCAGCGGGCGGTCCCGCCGCGTTGCGAGCGGCCAGGGATCGCAACAAGGGAGTTCCGTTCCGCGAGTATGCAGGGAACGAGCCAGGCGCCATCCGGTGGGCCTCCTGCCGGTTTGCCTTTTGCGCGCCGCTCATTTATTTCGACAGGGTACCGTAGCTCCGGGCAGACCCGGCTTCCGCTTGCATCAAGCGGCGTCTCCATCAAGGCACGCGAGCGCCAATGCTGATCCAGTGTCAATCCTGCAATACCAAATATCGCCTGAATTTGGAAAGCATCCCCAAGCGCAAATCGTTCGTCAAATGCAAGCGTTGCGGCACCCCCATCTTCATCGACCCCGGTCAGGAGGCGGCGCCGGGGGCTGGCTCGGCCCCCGAGCCGGCTCCGGGCGGGATCTCGGGCACGATACTGGGCGCGATTCCGGGTGCGGCGACGAACGCTGCCGGGATGGCCGCTCGCCCGGTCGAGGACCCGGCGCTGGTGATCTGCGAGAACTGCGGGGCTCGCTACCGGGTACCCCTCGAGACCCTGCGCCGCGACCGCATCCGGCTCAAGTGCTCGCAGTGCAACCACGTCTTCGAGCCCCGGCCGGCGCAGGTCGGAGCGACGCCCGTGCTGGCCGCCGCCGCCGCCGCGACGCGGGTTCCGCCCGTGGAGCCCCCCGCCGCCCCGGTTGCGCCCGAGCCCGTGCCGCCGCCCCCCCCGCCGCCGGAGCGGGCTGTGCCCCCGGCGGCGGCCTCGGTGCCCCCGGCCGATTTCTATCCGCCGCCCGCAGTCGAGGAGCCTGGGGCGGGCGCTCCCGCCCCAGCGCCCACGATCCAATCGGGAGCCGCCGCGCCGGAGCGGGCGGCCCCCCCGGCGCCCCTCCGCGAGCGGGAGATGCCGCTCCCCGACGAGGCCCGGCTCGAATCGCTGTTCGATGACCTGAAGAGCGAGCCGGTCGAGCCCAAGCCGGGCGCGGAGGAGCGCGCAGCCCCCGCCGAGAGCGCCGAGCGGGCGTACCTCGATGCGACCTCGCTGTCCGACGACGAGCCGTTCCGGCCCCCGGAGCGGGGCACCATCCCTGCCGAACAGCGGTCGCGCTACTTCCTCGATCCGCAGAGCTTCCGCAAGCCGGGCACTGAGCCGGATCTGCCCGCCTTGCCCGACCTGGCCGGTCTCGCCGATCTGGCTGAAGGCGAGCAGGCCGAGGAGGAGCGCGGCGCCGAGGAGCTGCGGGTCGAGGCCGGCTCCGCCGCCGCCGTGGCGGCGCTGGACGAGCGCCTGCCCGCCGTGCTCGAGCCGGGGCCGGCGGAGACCGAAGCCGAGCTGCCGATGCCCCTGCCCATGCCCAAGGACGATGCCGGCACGCGCGAGCGCAAGGTGGTCGAGGGGCAGGACGCCACCGGGCGCCGCGAGCGGCGCGTGTTCTGGTCGCTGCTCGCCGCGGGGGTGCTGACGCTCGTGCTGGCGCTGCTGTGGGGCATCTGGGTTTCCCAGCTTCCCCGCCACGACCAGACCTACACGGTCGAGCAGGGCCAGCCGCACCAGCTCGCACTCCCGGCGAAGCTCGAGGGCCACTACGTGCACAACGTCGCGGCCGGCCAGCGGCTGTTCGTCGTCACCGGCGACCTCACCAACCTGTTCGGCTCGGGGGATTCCATCGGCTGGGTGCGGCTGCGCGGGCAGGCCTGGGGCTCGCCCGCGGAGGCGCAGCCGCTCACCACCACCAGCTTCATCGGCAACGTGCTCGACGATCAGCAGCTCGGCACCTGGGAGCTGGGCGCCATCCGCGCCTACTACGGCTTCAACAACGGGCGCAACGACGCCAACTACGACATCCCCTCGGGCAAGCGCGTGCCCTTCCAGCTCGCCTTCTTCGCGGCGGAGAAGGATATCGTCCGCACCGAGGCCGCGGTCATCAGCTACATCCTCGGCGGCAAGCCCGTCTACGTGCAGCTTTCCCCGTGAGGGCCCGCGCGCGCGCACCCCATCGCCCGCCGGCGCCCAACCCGCGCGCGGAGAGGCGGCCGGAGTTTGCCCTGGCGCTGCCCGCCCCGGAGACGCAATGAGCTGGGTGCACGGGCTGGTGCTGGGACTGGTGCAGGGCCTGACGGAGTTCGTCCCCATCAGCAGCACGGCCCACCTGCGCATTGTCCCCGCGCTGCTGGGCTGGGAGGACCCGGGCGCGGCCTTCTCGGCCGTGATCCAGCTCGGCACGCTGCTCGCCGCGCTGGTCTACTTCCGCGCCGATATCCTCCGGCTGACCCTCGCCGCGCTCCGGAGCCTCTGGGACGGCGAGACGCGCGCCCGCGCCGACGCGCGGCTGGCCTGGGCCATCGCGGCGGGCAACGTGCCGATCGTCGCCTTCGGCCTGGCCTTCCGCGGGTTCATCGAGACGGGGGCGCGCTCGCTGTACCTGATCGCCGCGATGCTGATCGCGGTCGGGCTGGCGCTGGTGTGGGCGGAGCGGCATGCGCGGCAGACACTCGCCATGGGCGAGCTGACGCTGCGGCCGGTGCTGTGGATCGGGCTGTGGCAGGCGCTGGCGCTGCTGCCGGGCGCCTCGCGCTCCGGCGCGACCATCCTGGGCGGCCTGCTGGTGGGGCTGCGGCGCGCCGAGGCCGCCCACTTCTCGTTCCTGCTGGGGCTGCCGGCGATCCTTGGGGCGGCGCTCTTCGAGCTGCGGCCGCTGCTGCGCACGATGGGCACCGAGGGCGGCCCAGACTGGGGCGTGCTGGCGCTGGGGCTCGCCGCCTCGGCCCTGAGCGGCTTCGCGGCCATCGACTTCCTGCTGCGCTACCTGCGCACCCGCACCACGCTCGCCTTCGCGGCCTACCGCCTCGCGCTCGGGCTGGCCCTGCTCGCGCTGGCCCAGGGCGGGTGGGTGCGGTAGACTCCCGCCATGACCCGCACCTGCTTCCAGTGCAACAAGCCGCTCCCCATCGAGCGGCGCCACAGCGTCTTCTGCAGCCTGCGCTGCGAGCAGCTCCACACCCATCTGGGCGGCGCGGCCCCCTCGGCGCCGGGCTCCGCAGCGGACGCCCCGCCCGATGCGATGGCCGCGCCGGCTCCGGGCTCCGCTCCGCCGCTCACGGTCGCCTCGCCCGTACCTCCGCGCCCACCCGCGCAGAAGCTGGCGCCGCGGCTGAAGGTAAAGCCGCGGAAGACGTAACTGGCTGCGGAAGAACGCCCTCCCTCTACGCTGACGGAGAGGGAGGGCCGGGGACGGTGAGGTCGCGCGGCGCCGATGGCCGTCCGGCTCAGAACCGGATCACCTGGCGGGCGACCTTGTTGCCGGCGAGGACGTTCTCGAAGGCGGTGTTGATGTCTTCGAGCCGCATCTCCTGGGTCACCATGTCGTCGAGGTTGATCTGGCCCTTGTGGTACATGTCCACGTAGCGCGGGATGTCGGTGCGGAACTGGGCGTCGCCGAACAGCACGCCGTGGATGCGCTTGCGCCAGTGGGTGAGGTCGGCCGGCGAGATGGGGAGCGTCTTCTTGCTCAGCGCGCCCACGCCCACCATCAGCATGGTGCCGCCCTTGCGGATGGCGCGGAAGGCGATATCGAGCGTCTCGTCCGACTGGTCGAAGCCCACGAACTCCATGCTGTAGTCGGTGCCGACGCCCCAGGTGATCTCCTGGATCTCCTTGAACACCTCGTCGACATTGTGGCGGTTGACGATGGTGTGGGTGGCGCCGAACTTGCGGGCCAGGGTCAGCTTCTCCTCGTGCACGTCCACGGCGATGATCTTGCCCGCGCCGCTGAGCTTGGCCCCCTGCACCGCCGCCAGCCCCAGGCCGCCGCAGCCGACGATGGTGACCGTCTCGCCGGGGCGGATGTGGGCGGCGTTGGTGGCCGCGCCGAAGCCCGTCGTGAAGCCGCAGCCGAACAGGCACAGCCGCTCGAGCGGCAGCCAGTCGGGCACCACCACCATCGAGGCCTCGGGCACGATGCTATACTGGGCGTAGGTGCTCACGAACAGGAAGTGGTGCAGGTCCAGCCCGTCCTTGGCCCGGTGCATGCGCGTGGTGCCGTCGATCATGAAGCCCGCGCGCAGCTTGGCGCCCAGGTCGCACATGTTGGGCTGGCCGGTGTGGCACCAGTGGCACTTGCCGCAGGAGGGCAGGAAGGTCAGCACCACGTGGTCGCCCGGCTTGACCGTCGTCACCCCCTCGCCGACCTTCTCGACGATGCCCGCCCCCTCGTGGCCGAGCACCACCGGGAGCTGCCGCTTCTGGTCGCCCGTGTAGTAGTGGATGTCGCTGTGACACACGCCCGTCGCCACCATCTTCACCAGCGCCTCGCCCGCCCGCGGCGGGTCCAGCTCGACCTCCTCGACCACGAGCGGCTTGCGCGGCTCATAGAGCACTGCGGCTTTCATGCGCATGGGGCTTCCCTCCTGTGAGTGGCGGCCGGTTCCTGCACGAGCCGACGCTAGTGCAATTACGCCCCGATCTCAAGCGGCGGCGCACCCACCACCCCGGCCCTCCCCCGCAAGGGGGGGGGAGGGAGTGCCGATGGGCGGGGTGAGGCTCCCGCCCCCCACGAAACGCCGACGCCGCGCGGCCGCCTCCGGATCGAGGGGGCGGCGCAGGCGGCGTCGGCGTTTCGTGCGGGAAGGACGAGCGCGCTGCGGGCGGGTCAGCCCGGGCCGGGGAAGAGCTTGATGATGGCGACCGCGAGGCCGACCAGTCCGACGAAGGCGGACAGGATCGTCGCCAGGTGGAGGCGCAGCGAGCGCTCGAAGCGGGCCTCCATCTGGGCGAGCCGGACATCGATTCGGGCCTCCATCTCCCCCAAGCGCCGGTCGATGAACCCCTTCAAGTCCTCGCTGGTGGCCTGGGCCGCGCCTTCGAGCTTTGCGGCGCGGAGCAGCGCCTGCTCCTCGGAGAAGCCGACACCGCGCAAGTCTTGGATGGTCTGCCGTTCCTGGGTGATGGGCATGAGCAAATGCTATCTCACTCCAGGGATGCCCGGCAAGCGCGGAGCGAATCCTTGAGGGCGAAACAGTCCGGCGGGCTCAGCCTTTGACGAGCTTCGCCAGCTCGCCGCTCTCGCGCAGCTCCAGCACGATGTCGCAGCCGCCCACGAACTTGCCGTTGATGTAGACCTGGGGAATGGTGGGCCAGTTCGAGAACTCCTTGATCCCCTGGCGCAGCTCGGGGTCCTGCAGCACGTCGCGCGAGGCGTAGGGCACGCCCAGCGAGTTCAGCGCGTCGCAGGTCGCCGCGGAGAAGCCGCACTGGGGCGCCTCGGGCGAGCCCTTCATGTAGATCAGGATCGGATTCGCTGCGACGTCGTGCCGGATGCGCGCCGTGACGTCGCCACCGCCCGCCGGTACCGCGGCCGGGCGGGCCGCCTGATCGCCGCTGACCACCTTGAAGATGTTCTTGAATGATCTCATGGGTCTCTCGTGTTCAGGGGTAGGAAGGGTGCCGCAATGCGGGCTGGTTGGGTCGTGTGTTCCATATCAGCATAGAAATGGCGGATTTAACAGTCCCTCCGCCAAGTCGGCAGCGGAGGGATGTGCGACCCGCCATCGGTGCGGCCGTGCCGGCGTCCCCACCCCTGCCCCTCCCCACCAAGTGGGGAGGGGTAATTGCGTCCCGCGCGGGTGCCCGAGCCGGGGCTCCCTCCCCCTCCACCGGGAGAGGGAGGGCCGGGGTGGGTGAGGCCCCTGGGCCAACCCCTCCCTGGCGGGTGGGTATTGCAGAGGTCTCGACCCGCCACCGCCACCGCCGGTCGCGCTTTGCAAAACGTGCTGATTTCGTTTATCATTTGAAACAATCGAGCGGGTGCGGCGCGGAGATCGCATGGTGGTGGACGTGCGGTGAGGCGCGCGGCCGGGCGGAGGGCGGCAGGGCCGTCGCAGCAGCAGACGCGGCAGGGCCGCGTAGTGAGTTGGGACGCCGCGTCGAAACCTATACTCGCCATTATAGCGCGCGTCGGGGATCGGGTCATGAGCCGGACGCAGGCCATCACGAACACGAGCTTGAGCGGCCAGGTGTGGGTCGAGGCGGAGTGCCCGGTGGCCGACGAGATCGTGCGCGCCCTGAGCGCACGGCTCGAGGTCTCGGAGCCGCTGGCCCGCATCCTGGCGGCCCGCAAGCTGAGCGATCTCGACGCCGCCCACCGCTTCCTCCACCCGGGCGACCAGCAGCTCCATCCGCCGTTCCTGCTGAAAGGGATGGCGGCGGCGGTGGCGCGCATCCTGCGGGCGCTCGACCATTACGAGAAGATCCTGGTCTTCGGCGACTACGACGTGGACGGCACGGCCTCGGCCGCGATCCTCTACAGCTACCTGCGCCGGGTGGGGGCGAAGGTGTTCTACTTCATCCCCAACCGCCTCGACGACGGCTACGGGGTCAACGCCACGACGGTGGGCAAGATCGCCGGCTGGAAGGTGGACCTGGTCATCACCACCGACCATGGCTCGACGGCCCACGAGGGGGCGCTCGCCCTGCGCCGGCTGGGGATCGACCTGATCGTCACCGACCACCACCAGACCGGCGGCGATCTGCCGCAGACGGCCGCGCTGGTCAACCCCCAGCAGCCCGAGTGTCCCTATCCCTTCAAGGAGCTTTCGGCCGCGGGCGTGGCGTTCAAGGTGGCGTGCGCGCTCGACGAGCGGCTCACCGAGCAGCACTTCTGGGAGCACCAGGGGCTCCAGCACGTCGCGCCGGCGTACTACCTGGACCTGGTGGCGCTGGCCACCGTCGCCGACATGTCGCCGCTGGTCGGGGAGAACCGCACGCTCGTCGCGCTGGGGCTCGCGCTGATGAACCAGCACGCCCGGCCGGGGCTGGCCGGGCTGCTCAAGGAGAGCAACGTGCGGCGGGCGGTCACGGCGAACGTGATCACGTTCAAGCTCGCGCCCAAGATCAACGCCCTCGGGCGGGTGGGCGATCCCGGCATCGGCATGCAGATGCTGCTTACCCACTCCTACACCGAGGCCCGGCGCCTCGGGCGCACGCTGGTGGACATGAACCGGCGCCGGCAGGAGATCGAGCGCCAGGTGCTGCACAGCGCCATGGAGCAGATGGAGGCCGCGCCCCTCGGGCCGGCCACGATCCTCGTCGGGGAAGCTTGGCACCCGGGCGTGCTGGGCTCCATCGCCTCGCGCATGGCCTTCCACTCGCGCAAGCCCACCGTCGTGCTCACCCAGAGCTTCGCCCCGCAGGTGCTGGGCTCCGCGCGCGGGTATGACAGCTACAACATCCTCGAGGTGCTCCAGGCCTGCGCCGACCTGCTGGACCGCTTCGGCGGCCACCCCGCGGCGGCCGGGCTGGCGCTGAATCCCTGCAACCTCGAGCCGTTCGTCGTCGCGTTCGCGCGGGCCGTGGACGAGAGTCGCCGGCCAAGCGACGGGGAGGGCGGCCGGCAGCTCCTGATCGATGCGTGGATTTCGCCCGAGGTGCTGCACTCGGTGTTCATCGCGGAGCTGGACCGGCTCTCGCCGTTCGGGATGGGCAACCCTGAGCCGGTGCTCGCCCTGCGCGCGGTGCGGCTGGAGAACCCCACCGTCTTCAACCAGCGCCACCTGCGCTTCACCCTGGACGATGGCGGCGGGCTGCGCATGGAGGCGTTCGCCTGGGGCCACTCCGATTGGCCGGTCGATCCCGCCGCCCGCTACGACGTGGCGTTCGTCCCGCAGGTCGCCGAAAGCAACGGCCGCCTCCAGCTCAAGGTGGTCGACCTCAAGTGCTGCGGGTGAGCGCCGGGTCGATTCGGATTCGACAGCTCGGCAATTCAAGTTCCACGTCGACGATTCATTCCCGTGCGGTGATCGACCGCACCCGTGCCGGGTCGTTTTCGTAGACCAACAGTGGGTCGGGCAACGGATCTTCCAGGGCGTCACTGGGGTTGACGACGCGATCGTGGAAGAACGTCTCGCGCAAGTCGTCCCAGATCTGCTCGACCGGGTTGAGCTCGGGGGAGTGGGGGGGAAGGAACGTCAGCCCCCGCCTAGCCCTTGGGGCGCGACCGCGCCGTACAACGCCTCGAACACGGCCAGGTGCTCGGCAGGGGTCAGCGCCTCGGCGCGGGCGCGCTCCACACGGCGCCCGAGTTCGGCCCAATCGGCCCCGGCGTCTGGATACAGGCGGCGCAGGTTGCTCAGCATCAGCTTGCGCCGGTTCATGAACAGGCGCTGGATGTGGGCCAGGAAGCGGGCTTCGCGCTCCGGCGCAAGCCGGCGCGGCCGCGGCTCCAGCGCCACCACGGCGGAGTGCACCTTGGGCGGCGGGTCGAACGCCCCCGGGGGCACGGCGAAGCCGCGCCGCAGCAGGAACGCGTGCTGCGCGCAGATGCTCAGGGAGCCGTAGTCCTTGCCCCCGCCCGGCTCCGCGAGCAGGCGCTCGGCGATCTCGCGCTGCACCATCAGCACGAGGCGCGCCAGGCGCTCGCGCTCGGCCATCAGCCGGAACAGCAGCGGCGAGGAGAGGTAGTAGGGCAGGTTCGCGACGACGACGTACCGCGCGGGCGTGCCGAACAGCGCCTCCGGGGCGAGATCGGCGCGCAGGATATCGGCCTCGATCAGCCGGAAGGCGGGCTCGCCCTCCCAGCGGGCGCGCAAGGCGGCGCACAGGGCCGGGTCGATCTCGATGGCCGTCACACGGGCGCCGGCGGCGAGCAGCCGCCCGGTGAGCGCGCCGCGGCCCGGCCCGATCTCCAGCACCGGCTCGCCGGGCGCGAGTGCGGCCAGCGCCACGATGCGCCCCAGCACCGGGGCGCTGCGCAGGAAGTGCTGCCCCAGCTTTCGGCCCATGGCTCGCGACGGCAACAGGAAAGGGACGCCCGGCAGGTTTCCGCCCGCGTCCTGCGAGACGCGCTGCGCGCTCCTCGGGAACAGGGAGCGTTGACGCCGGCACGGTCCCGTACGCCCCGGGATCAGCGCATCCGGCCGCGGCCCGCTACCGCTTGTCCGGGGCGCGGTATTCCTCGAAGTGGCCGCGGGTGTGGTAGAGGAGGTGGATCCACAGGCTCTTCACGAGCGGGAACAGCGCGAGCGCGCTGGCGGCGACGACGATCGCCGCGGTGTATATCTGGAACTCGATGTCGCCGATGCCCATGCCGATCAGCACGGCGCCCGTGGCGATCCCGAGGATGCCCGCGGCGGTATAGAGCATCACCACCGTGCCCCAGAAATCCCCCGGATCGCCCTGGAACACATAGGCGCAGTTGTCGCAGCGCTCGTTGAACACGAAGTAGTTCCGGGTCAGGCGGCCCTGTCCGCAGTGGGGGCAGCGCAAGCGCAGGCTGCGCAGCAGATTGAGCATGAGCTTCACGGCAACTCCTGGCGGAAGGGGGACCGCGGCGCCGGCGGGCCGCAGCTTCAGGCGGCGGCACCCTTCAGCCTACCACGGAGCATGGTACGACGACCCATCGGCGGGTCATGGGTCAGTTTGGCGGTATCGAGCGGGCCAGAGCCGCGGCCTCACCCCCGCCGCTGGCGCGGCTGCCCCCTCTCCTGGGGGAGAGGGGGCGTCCTTCAGCCCTTACCGGTGGCTGGTTCGGGGCTCCCTCCCTCTCCACCAGGAGAGGGAGGGCCGGGGTGGGTGAGGCCGCCGGCAGGAGCGCCTACTTTCCAACTGACCCAATACCCAAGGCCGCAACTCGTGGGAACCGCGCAATTCACCCGTCCTTGAACCCGGCGGCGTGGTGGCTGCCGTCGCAGAAGGGCTTGTTCTTCGACCGGCCGCAGCGGCAGAGCGTGTAGCGCGGGCGCGCCTCGTAGGCCGCGCCGTCGGGCGAGGCCAGCGGGATGGCGCCCTCGACCCGGAGCGGGCCGTCCTTGAGCGCGGTGATGCACGGGGGGCCGGCGGCCGCCGCGGGCTCGCCCGCGGAGCCGCCGGCGCTGTCCAAGTCCACCGTCAGCGCGCCCGAGGGGCAGAGCGCCACCGTCCGGGCGATCTCCTGGGCGCTCGCGCCGAGGGGGTCGATCCAGGGCTCCTCCCCGTACTTGAACACCTTCGCCAGCGTGTCGCTGCACGCGCCCGCGTGGGCGCACACCGAGCGGTCGTCGAAGATCGTGACGCCCTGGCCGCGGTAGGCGATGCGCCGGGCGGCGATCGGCCCACGGTCGGCCACTTCCGTGCCGTCGAACCCGATCCGCTTGTGGGTGCTGTCGCAGAAGGGCTTGTTGGCCGACTGGCCGCAGCGGCAGAGCGCCATGCGCTCGTCGCCGGTCGCCGCGCCCCCGGCCGTCACCAGCCGGCACGCCCCGCGCACCAGGTACGGGCCGTTGTGGCGCACGGTGATGCTCACGGGCGGCGCGGGCTTTGCGGTGGGCTCGGTCATGGGCGTGGCTCGGCTCGTGGGAGGGGTTCGCGGGCGACCGTGCGGGGATTGTGGCGGACCTATCCCCGCGCCTTGAAGAAGGCGTCGAGGCGAGTGAGGCCCTCGGCGATGTTCTCGATGGAGTTGGCGTAGGAGAGGCGCAGGTAGCCCTCGCCCCCGGCGCCGAAGTCGATGCCGGGCGTGAGCGCCACGCCGGCCTCGCGCAGGATCTCCATCGCCAGCGCCAGCGAATCGCCGCTGAAGCGCCTGACGTTGACCAGGGCGTAGAAGGCGCCCTGGGGGCGGTAGCCGAGCGGCAGGCCGATCGAGGCCAGGCGCTCGATGACGTACTCCCGGCGCCGGTCGTACTCGGCGCGGTAGGTCTCGCACTCCGGGATGGCCCTGGCGATGGCGGCCATGCCGGCATACTGCACGTAGTCCGCGGCGGAGATCATCACGGTCTGGTGCAGCCGCATCAGCGGCTCGCGCAGCGCCTTGGGGAAGATCATGTAGCCGAGCCGCCAGCCGGTCATGGCGAAGTACTTCGAGAAGCCGTTGAGCACGAGCGCCCGGTCGGTGAACTCCAGCAGCGTGCGCTCGGCACCCTCGTACGTGAGGCCGTGGTAGATCTCGTCGGAGATGATGGGCAGCCCCAGCAGCGCCAGCTCGGCCAGCACCTCGGGCCGCAGCGCCACGCCGGTCGGGTTGGCGGGCGAGCAGATGAACAGCGCGCGCGTGCGCGGGGTGAGGGCGGCCCGCACCGCCGCCGGATCGAGCTGGAAACCGGCGCCTTCGCTGAGCGGCACGTGCACCGGCTCGCCGCCGGCCAGCCGCACGAAGTTGGCGTAGCAGGCGTAAGTGGGGTCGCTCAGGATCACCTGGTCCCCCGGCTCCAGTAGCAGCAGCATCGCCATCTGCGCCAGGATCGAGGTGCCCATCGAGACCAGCACCTGCTCCGGGTCCACCGCCACGCCGTATTTCTGGTGGTGGTAGCCGGCGATCGCCTCGCGGAACGCCAGCAGCCCCATGCTGTGAGTGTAGCGGGTGTGGTCGGCGAGCATGGCCTGGATCGCCGCCTCCTTGATCGGCGCGGGCGTGGGGAAATCGGGCTCGCCGAACTCGAGGTGGACGATCGAGCGCCCCTCTGCCTCCAGTTCCCGGGCGGCCTGGAACACCTCCACGGCCTGGAACGGCTTGATGCTCGCAATGCGCGATGAGGCGTGCGTCATCTCAGGGGCTCCGGGTCAGGCTGGGAGGATGGAACGGATCGGCCGGACGATGCTCCCCTCGGCGGGGCTCCGACCAGAGTGCCGTGCCCGGCCGTGCCTTAGGGGCGGGCTCAGCGCGCGTCGGCCGCATGCCGGCCCTCGGGGCGGGAGGGGTTCACGGTCTCGGCGTAGAGGGCATCGACGGCCTCGTGCAGCGCCTCCAGCGTGCCCTCGTTGCGGATCACGAGATCGGCGCGGGCGGCGCGGGCCTCGTTGCTGAGCTGGGCCTGTTGGCGGGCCAGGGCCTGTTCCCGGGTCAGGCCGTTGCGGGCCATCACGCGGGCGATCGCCGTCTCGGCATCGGTCAACACCACCCACACCGCGTCGCAGAGCACGTCCCAGCCTGCCTCGAACAGGATCGCCGCGTCGAGCAGGATCAGCGGCGGGCGGGCGGGCACGGGTCGCGCCCGGATTTCCGCGATCTCCTGCCGCACCATCTCGACCATGCGCGGGTGGGAGATCGCCTCCAACTGCTTGAGCCGGGCGGGCGCGGCGAACACGATCGCGCCGAGCCTGCGCCGATCGATGGTGCCGTCCGGCGCGACGATCTCCCGGCCGAAGGCCTCGATCACGGGGCGGTAGGCCGGCCCCTCGGGGGCGATCACGCGATGGCCCACGCGGTCCGCGTCGATGACGTGCGCGCCCTTGGCGGCCAGGCGGGCGGAGACGGCGGACTTGCCCGAGGCGATCCCCCCGGTGAGGCCGATCACGAGCGGAGTGCCGGCACGGCGGGCGCGGCGGGGGGCGTGGGACGATTCGGTCATCGGCGGTCGGGTGGGTGCATCGCGACGTGAGGTGGCGCGGCGACGGCCGCGGTGGCTGCTGGGTCGGGCCCGTGCAGCGCGCGGCCACGCCCCGCGGAGCGCCCCCCGCAGGGCGCCGCGGGCGATCAACCAGTGTAGCGCAGCGGCTCCCCAAAAGGAAACCGTTTGTCCTATACTCAGGGCAAGTCCAAAGTCAGTCGCTTCGACGAGCCGTCACGAGCCGGATCGATGGTGCGATTGGCCTGGAAAACCTCTCCCCCGGCCCCTCTCCACATCGTGGAGAGGGGTGCCCGAAGGGCGGGGTGAGGTGCCAGCCCG
>JACQKK010000058.1 GCA_016204605.1 Candidatus Lambdaproteobacteria bacterium | reverse complement strand
ATCCTCACCGGCGCCGGCAAGGCCTTCTGCGCCGGGGGCGACGTGGGCGCCATGGCGGCGGCCAAGGAGGACCCGATGGACAAGGTGCTGAACTGGCTGCGCGACGTCAAACAGACCGTGACCCGCATCATGGAGTGCGACAAGCCCATCATCGCCAAGGTCAACGGGGCGGCCGTGGGCCTCGGGGCTTCGCTCGTGGCCGCCTGCGACGTGAGCTTCATCTCCGACAAGGCCGTGATCGGCGACACCCACGTCAAGGTGGGGCTGGTGGCGGCCGATGGGGGCTCCGCGCTGTGGGGGCTGCACATGGGCGCCAACCGGCAGAAGGAGTTCCTCTGGAGCGGCGAGCTGATGTCGGGCCAGAAGGCGGCGGAGGTCGGGCTCTGCAACCACTGCGTGCCGGAAGCCGAACTGGACCGTACGGTGCAGGCGTTCGCCGAGATGCTCGTCGCCCAGCCGCCGCGGGCGGTGCAGTGGACCAAGCGCGCCATCAACGCGCCGCTCATCGAACGGGTCAGCCGGAACTTCGACACGGCCGTGCCCCTCGAAGTGATCACGGCCAACTCCGAGGACCACGTCGAGGCGGCGCGGGCCTTCCGCGAGAAGCGCAAGGGCGTCTACAAGGGGCGCTGACCGGGGACCGCCCGTCGAGGCCGCTCCCGCGCGGGCATGCGCGCACCGGTCGCGTGTGGCTGCCGCCCTAAGGGCCCGCTCCGGCGGCGGGAGCGGGACCACGCTGCACGCGGACGACGCCGGCAGCCGCCCCGCCACTGCCGCGCCGCCCGACTTCGTCGAGATTCGGGCACCATCGCCCGCCGGCAACACGCCTTGCCGCCTCCAGCGTTACGGCGCGCGGCCTTTCGAGGAGGACTCCGATGCGAACATCGTATGCGGTGCTGATTGTAATGTTCCTGGCCCTGGGGCCGATCCCGCAGGCGTATGCGCAGAAATACGGCGGCACGTTGCAGGCCATGCTGGAGACCAATCCGGGCAGCCTCTCGCTCCTGGACGAGTCCACCATCGCCACGAACTGGTGCATGATGCCGGTGCACAACAACCTGGTGCTGTTCCACCCGCTGAAGGCGCAGGAGAGCCTCGACACGATCGCTCCGGAGCTGGCCACCGGGTGGCGCTGGAGCGAGGGCGGCACCGTGCTCACGTTCGCGCTGCACGAGGGGGTGCGCTTCCACGACGGCCGGCCAATGACGAGCGCGGACGTGAAGCACACCTTCGACGTGGTCCGGGGCGCCTCGAAGTTCACCACCAAGCTTTCCCCGCGCAAGCTCTGGTATGCCAACGTCGCCGACATCGCCACCAACGGCGATCGCGAAGTGACCTTCCGGCTGAAACGCCCGCAGCCCTCGCTGCTGGTGATGCTGGCGACCGGCTTCTCGCCGGTCGTGCCGGCCCATATCAACCCGCGCGACCTGCGCACGACGGCGGTGGGTACAGGGCCGTTCAAGCTCAAGGAGTACAAGGCGGGCCAGTACGTCCACGTGGTGAAGAACCCGGACTATTTCGTCAGGGGGCGGCCGTACCTGGACGCCATCCGGTACAACGTGATCCGCAACATGTCCACCGCCCGGGCCGCCTTGCAGGCAGGCCAGATCGACATCGACGGGGTGAACCAGACCACGTTCGCCAGCATGGAAGTGCTGAAATCCGCCCAGCCGGCGCTGGTCTTCACCTATACCGACCGCACCAACGTTCCGAGCCTGCTGTTCAATACCCACCAGCCGCCTTTCAGCGACCCGCGGCTGCGCCAGGCCGTCAGCATGGGGATCGACCGGCAGGCGTTCGCCAAGGCCGTGTACAAAGGCGGCGTCTTGCCCGGCGGCGTGAATCTGCCGCCGCCGCTGGGCGCGTGGGGACTCCCGCAGGATCAGCTCGATGCGCTGCCCGGCTATGGCGACATCCGCAAGAACCAGGCCCGGGCGCGGGAGATCATGGCCGAGCTCGGCTACAGTGCCACCAAACCCCTGCGGGTGACGGTGCTCACCCGGAACGTTCCGCAGACCAAGGAGCCGGCCATCTGGACGGTCAGCAATCTGAAGTCCGTCTGGATCGACGCGGAGCTTCAGACCATCGAAGGACCGGAGCTCTACTCCAGGCTGGCCGCCCACAGGTTCCACCTCGTCGCCTGGTCACAGGGCATCGCCGCCGACGATCCGGACGTCAATTTCTACGAGACCTACGGCTGCGGCTCCCAGCGCAACTACACGGACTACTGCAAGCCGGAGATGCAGAAGCTCTACGACGAGCAGTCGCAGGAACCCGATCTCGCCCTGCGCAAGCAGCAGGTGCTGGAGATCGACAAGCGGCTGATCACGGACGTGGCCCGCGTCATCTACGGCTTTCGCGCCAACTACAACGCCATGTGGCCCTATGTGAAGAACCTCGTGCCCCATCAGACCAACTACTCCTACGGCCGCATGCAGGAGGTGTGGCTGGACAAATAGCCCGGCACCGAGGCGGGCCGTCGGGCCGACTCTACCGCACGCCCCGGCGGAAAGCCCGCCGTTGGAAACTTTGCGCACGGCCGCCATGCCGGCATGGGGCGAGCGGTTGCACCTCTCACGCAGGAGCAGCGGTATGAACGCGACGCGATGGGCGATGGGCGTGCTGGTCGCGACGGTCGGCCTCGGCTGGGCGGCAGGGTTGGCCCAGGCGCAGAAGTACGGCGGCACCCTGAAGGCTCTGCTCAGCGACAACCCGCCCACCTTCTCGATTCACGAGACCTCGACTTACGTGACGATGTTTCCGATGCTGCCGATGTACAACAACGTCGTCGGGTATGACTCCCAGCAGCCCCAGGAGAGCCTGACCACGCTCGTGCCGCAGTTGGCCGAAAGTTGGCGCTGGGCCAACGGCGACCGGGAGCTGGTGCTGAAGCTCCGCTCCGGCGTGATGTTCCACGACGGCAAGCCCTTCACCGCCAGGGACGTGAAATACACGTTCGATATCGTGCGGGGCAAGGGCGGCAAGCAGCGCCTGCGTCTGAATCCGCGCAGGCAGTGGTACTTCAACGTCGAGGAGATCGTCACCAGCGGCGACCACGAGGTCACCATCAGGCTCAAGCGCCCGCAGCCGTCGCTGCTGGCCATGCTGGCCACGGGCTACGGGGCCGTCTATCCGGAGGCGATGCCGCCCGACGAGTGGCGGAGCAAGGCCATCGGCACCGGTCCCTTCGCCCTGAAGGAGTACCAGCGCGACCGGTACGTACTGGTCGAGCGGAACCCAGGCTACTGGGTCAAGGGCCGTCCGTACCTCGATGCGGTGCGGTACAACATCATCCCCGCACGCGCGGCCCGCATCGCGGCGTACAAGACCAGGGACATCGAGATCGATTCCCCCTCGGACACCACCCGGCCCGTGATGGAATCGCTCAAGCCGGCGGTGCCCGAGCTCGTGTTCATCGAGACGCCGAAATTCACGTTCCAGAACGTGGTGATCAACACGACCAAGCCCCCGTTCAACGAGCCCAGGCTGCGCCAGGTGGTCAACCTGGCGCTGGATCGCAAGGCGTTCGCGAAGAGCGTGTTCCAGGGCGGCATGATCCCGGGCGGCATCATGCTGCCGCCGCCGGCGGGCGTCTGGGGACTTCCCGCGGACAGGCTCGGCACGCTGCCGGGCTACGGCGATATCGAGAAGAACCGCGCAGCAGCCCGCGCGATCATGGCAGCGCTGGGGTACAGCGCCGAAAGGCCGCTCAAGACGAAGCTCACCACCCGTACGCTCGCCAACCAGGTGGATTCCGCGATCTGGACCGTCAGCGAGCTCAAGCACGTCTGGATCAACGCCGAGGTGCAGCAGCTCGAAGCGGGGCAGTTCTACGCCACGCTGGCTCGGCGCGACTTCGCGTTCGAGATACACGGCAGCACCTCCTCGGCCGACGACCCGGATGCGAACCTGTACGAGAACTACGGCTGCAACTCCCAGCGCAACTACTCCGACTACTGCGTGGGCGAGGTGCAGCGCCTGTACGACGCGCAGTCCGAGACCACGGATCTGGCGCGGCGCCTGCAGATCGTGCATCGCATCGAGGCGCGCATGATCGCCGACGTGCCGCGCGTGATCTTCGGGTTCCTGATCCGCTACAACCCGCGCCAGCCCTACGTGAAGAACTACGTGCCCACCCAGACCGGGTACACGTTCTATCGCATGCAGGACGTGTGGCTGGATCGGTGAGGCAACGGAAGAAAAAAAGCCGGAACCGCCCCGGCCGAGACCCAATCCAACACAGGAGGCACGATGCTGATCGTCGACGCGCAGGTCCATCTCTGGGGCGCCGATACGCCCGAGCGCCCGTGGCCGAAGGGCGCTCAGGTCACCGGGAAACATCAGCGCGAGCCGCTCACCGCGGACGGGTTTCTCCCCAAGATGAACGAGGCCGGGGTGGACCGGGTCGTCATCGTGCCCCCCACTTGGGATGGGAAGCGCAACGACCTGGCGCTGGAAGCCGCCCGGCGCCACCCGGACCGTTTCGCCGTCATGGGCAGGCTTTGGCTGGAGCGGCCCGAGAGCCGCGCCGCGATCGTCGGGTGGAGGAAGCAGCCGGGCATGCTCGGCCTGCGTTTCACGTTCAACCTCGACGGCGAGCGCCCGTGGCTGACCGACGGCACCGCCGACTGGCTCTGGAGCGCGTGCGAGCAGGAGGGCATTCCGCTGATGGTGCACGTACCGGGGTCGGTGCCGGCGATCGACGCCATCGCGGCCCGGCATCCGGGCTTGCGCCTCGTGATCGACCATCTCGCCATCGATTCGTCCCTGCAGGACGCCGCAGCCTTCGCCCACCTGCCCCAGTTGCTGGCGCTGGCGAAACGGCCCAACGTGGCGGTGAAAGCCTCGGCGCTGCCCTGCAACACCAGCGAGTCCTACCCGTTTCGCAACCTGCACGGGTATATCCGCCAAGTCTACGACGCCTTCGGCCCGCGCCGGATGTTCTGGGGCACGGACTGGTCGCGCCTGCCCTGCAGCTACAGCGAGGCCATCCGGCTCTTCACCGAGGAGCTGCCGTGGCTCTCGGCGACCGACAAGGAGTGGATCATGGGGCGCGCGGTCTGCGAGTGGCTCGGCTGGCCCCTCCCCGCCGCCAAGCGCTGAGACTGCGGCCAGGGGGCCGGGCCACCGGCCGCCCCGAATGAGGGGTGGGCGCGCCGCGCCGGACAGGAAGGCGCCGGTCGTCGCGACCCGTCACCCCGTTTCGCATTCAAAGTAATCGGCGTGGTCCAACGTCGCCTCGCCCCCTTCGATCCCCCGCTCCAAACTTGGAGAGGGGGCGGCCGCGTCAGCCGCGGGGGAGAGGTCGCCGCGCCTGCCCCCTCCCTTCCGCCAAGCTGACCCACCACCGCCGCGCGGCGGCAGGGCTCGCTGGCGAGCGCGGGCGGGTGGTATGATGGAGGGGTGACGTCGCGGATCGCGCGGATGTGCCCGCTCCTCCATCCCCGTCGCGCCACCCGCGAGGGGACGCGGCGGGTTCCCCCGGGGTCGATCGCCCGGAGACTTCCGACCGGCACCGCATCCCCGCCTTGTCGCCCGGACGCCGCGCACGCCCCGCCAGCCGCCGACCCGGCGCGGGAACGGCCCGGCCCTCCGCGGCCTTGCCCCTGCCGTCTGCCGACCGCGGCAACGCGGGACGGGACGGCGCTTGCCCCGAGTCCCCTGGAGGCGTCACATGCCCAATCCCACCCCCCCGGTCTGGCGCAAGGACGTGGTGCTGACCGACGGCACCAGCCTCAGGCTGCGCCCCATGGCTCCCACCGACGATCAGCAGCTGCGGCGATTCGTCGAGCGCCTGTCGCCCGCCACGCT
>JACQKK010000045.1 GCA_016204605.1 Candidatus Lambdaproteobacteria bacterium | reverse complement strand
TGCCGGAGCGAGTCGCGGCCTCGCTCACCTGCGAGCTGCGTCGGCCGTTGCCCGGCGCCCCTCACCCCGCCCTGCGGGCACCCCTCTCCCGCTTCGGGGAGAGGGGGTTTCGTGCGGGATATTGTGGACAGGCCCCCCCGCTCCCGGACGCGGGAGAGGGGCCGGGGGTGAGGGCGGCCGCGGGAGGGGTTCCGCGGGCGATCCGCCGCGGCAGGGGGGTCGCGACGACCCCGGCCGGCGACTGATCTTGCGTTTGCCCTGCCCGCTGCGGCCTGGGCGGTTGACACCTGCCTCGGGGAGGGGTAGGGCTCGGCCAGGAAACATCCTGCAAGGCGCGCCAAGGCAGGATTCCGGCATCAGCGCTTCCTCTCCGGGGGTTCTCGGAAGGGCCCCTGTGCGTTGCCCGTCCCACCCATCAGCAAAGGCCCCCCTCGTTCTCCGTCCGCGGAGGGTATCCCGATTTACGGCGTCGGGAGAGGGGCTGGAGGCGGGGAGCGGAAAGTCACAGACGGCGTCATCATCGTGTGGGGGTGACCATGTACAAGCGAATCCTTGCAGTGCTGGGCGGCCTGGCCCTGGGAGTCGGCCTGGGTGCCGTGAATCTCCCCGCCCAGAAATACGGCGGCATCCTGCAGGCGGTGATCGAGGGCAGCCCCACCAGTCTCTCTCCCCATGAGGAGGCTGCCGTCGACGCCACCTGGGCCATGATGCCCGTCTACAACGGCCTGGTCTTCTACGATCCGCTGAAGGGCCAGGAAAGCCTGGAGACGGTCATCCCCGAGCTGGCCGAAAGCTGGCGCTGGAGCGATGACAGGAAGCAGGTCACCTTCTCCCTGAGGAAGGGCGTGAACTTCCACGATGGCACGCCCATGACCAGCCGCGATGTGCAGCACACCTTCGACACGGTGCGCGGCGCTTCGGAGAAGAAGCTGAAGCTCAATCCCCGCAGGCTCTGGTACTTCAATATCGAGCGGATCGAGACCAACGGCGACCACGAGGTCACCTTCAGGCTGAAGCGGCCGCAACCCTCGCTGCTGGCCATGCTGGCGGCCGGCGTCTCGCCGGTCTACCCGGCTCACATCGCGCCCCTGGAGCTGCGCACCAAGGCGGTAGGCACGGGGCCCTTCCGCCTCAAGGAGTACCAGCGCGATCGCTTTCTGCTGCATGAGAAGAACCTGGACTATTTCGTCGCGGGCCGGCCGTATCTGGACGGCGTCCGCTATCACATCATCCGGGCCGGCGCGGCCCGCAACGCGGCAATGGCCACCAGGCAGCTCGATATCGAGACCCCGCACCAGGCGGGCAAAGCGGTGATGGAGGCGCTCAAGAGCATGGCGCCGGGCCTGCAGTTCGTGATGACATCGCCGTTCTCGTTCAACAACATCCACTTCAATCCCAAGAGGCCGCCGTTCGACAACCTCAGGCTGCGCCAGGCGGTGAGCATGTCGCTGGACAGGGCCGCCTTCATCCGGGTGGTGACGCGCGACGGCGTGCCGGGCGCATTCATGCTGCCCCCGCCTTCCGGCGTGTGGGGGCTGACCCACGACCAGATGGTGCTGCTGCCCGGATACGGCGATATCGAAAAGTCCCAGGAACAGGCCCGCGCGCTGATGGCGTCGCTGGGGTACAGCGCCGCCAACCCGCTCAAGGCCCGGCTGACCACCCGCGCCTCGAAGAACTACGTGGACGCCGCGATCTGGGTGGTCAGCCAGCTTAAGGACATCTGGATCGACGCCGAGCTGCACCAGGTGGAAGGCACGATGTGGTACGGCACCGTGGCCAAGCGCGAGTTCCAGTTCGCCCTCAACGCCTCCGCCACCGCCGCCGACGACCCTGACGTGAACTTCTACGAGCACTTCGGGTGCGGCTCCCAGCGCAACTACTCCGACTACTGCGATCCGGCGGCGCAACGCATGTACGACCAGCAGTCGCAGGAGTTCGATCCGGAGAAACGCAGGCAGCTCGTGTGGGAGATCGACAAGAAGCTGGTCACGGATGTCGCCCGGATCGGGTTCGGGTTCCGCTACCAGTTCAATCCCCGCTGGCCGTATGTGAAAAACCTGGTGCCCCATCAGACGGCCTACAGCTGGGGTCGCATGCAGAACGTCTGGCTGGACAAGTGACCCGGCGGCGCCACGGGGGGATCGGCGCCTGGCCGAAACTGTCTCTTCTGCCGTGTCGCAGGGGTCAGCAAAATGAATTACCCCGCCGCTTGCGGCGGGGTAATTCATGGCGGTAGCGGTAGGTTCCGCCCTCACTCCGGCAGGAAAAAGCGCACGCCGGCGGTGCGCAGCTCGGCGTGCAGCGCGGAGATGTCCAGTCGCCTCGGCGTGACGCCCTGGCGGGCGGCGAGGGCGGCCGCGATGCCGGCAGCCTCGGCGGTGTGCATGACGACCACCTGACCGCGCGTCCAGCCGTCGGCCTCATGGGTGGCGGAGAGGCAGCGACCCGCTACCAGCATGCCTTCGAGCGACTGCGGCAGCAGGCAGCGCAAGGGGATGGAGAACTCGTTGAAAGGCAGCACCAGCTCGCGCAGGTAGGGGTCCTCGGGTGCGCCCTCGTTGCCGTCCGGATTGTGGATTTCCACCCCCGGTACCATGTGCGCCACCGCCGAGATGATCGCGTCGGGAAAGCGGCGGTGGCTGCCGCAGTCCTCGATGGTCAGCGTGTAGTCTCCCACGATGCGGCGCGTCTCCCGCACGCCCATGCTGGCCGCTGTCTCCAGCAGCTCCGCCCGCGCAAAGCCGGGCACGGCCGCGCGCAGGAAGCGCACCAGTTGGGAGACCTGGCGCATGCCCTCCTGCTGGGCGCGGGTGAGGTCCTCGCTGCGCGTGCCGTCCACGCCGTAGACGCGCACGCTGTTGACGTAGAGGTTGCCCTGCGGGCCGGCCAGGCCGTGCAGGCGCAGGTAGTGGATGTTGGGATCGATCTGGCCGCGCTCCCGTCCCTGTTTCATGATGCTGAAGAACCCGTCCAGCCGCACGATGCGCCGCTCGAGCTCGAGCACGTTGTGGCCGGGGTCCGGGGCGAATTCCTCGGGATGCTCGGCACGGTAGGTCGCGATGCGCTGCACATCGACGGGGCCCATCTTGAACAGCACGGTCATCGGCCGCATCTTCCGGTCCTGCTCGCGGCCGACGACGCAGCGCGCGCCGGCCCGCGCGGCCACGTCGGCGTCGCCGCTGGCGTCGATCACCACGTCGGCCAGCAGCGCCTGGCGGCCCGACTTGCCCTCGACAACCACCCCGCGCACGCGCCCGGCCTCGACGATGGCGTCGGCGGTCCAGGTGTAGAGCATCAGCCCCACGCCCGCGGCGGTGAGCTTGGCCAGCGCCACCTGCTTGAAGCACTCGGGATCGAAGGGGATCACCAGCCCCAGCGCGGCGCCGCCCTGATCCACCATGCCGTTGATGAGCTCGCGGCAGATGCCGTGGATGTGCTCGTAGGGGTAGCTGTACAGCGACATCAGCGCCCCCGTGCCGGTGCCGCCGACGTACCCGCTGCGCTCGATCAGCAGCGTGTCCGCCCCGGCGCGCGCGGCGGCCAGCGCCGCGGCCACGCCGGCCGTGCCGCCGCCCACCACCAGCACCTCCACCCGGCGGGCGACCGGCAGCTCGCGCTGGGGTTCCGTGACGCGCCGGCCATCCGGCTGAATGCGATAGGGCGCTCTCTGCATCATGGTCTCTGCGTTAGGGTCGTGGCGCTCCCCGCCGCGCGCGGCGATCTGGGCGCCGCTTACTGCTCCGGAGGCGCTGGTGCCCCTCTAGCCCATGCGAGGCCAAGTGTCCACCACGGGGCGGCGAGGATGTGGTGCCCCGGTGCGCCGCCCCCGCCCGCCAGCCCTTCGTGCGCAGATAGCACGACGCCTCCGTCGGTGGTAGGAAATTAAAGAAGAAACTGGTCTTTGGGGGGTGAATCTTTGCAGTCATTAAGGAGGCGCAAATGGGTGCATTGCTTTCATGGATGCAAGAGAACGGTTGGGTCGTTGCGTGGATCGCTCTGTTGTTATCGTTCATGTCTATGGGGGGTCGAGCCTTCACCTGGATTTCCACGTGGCTTCAGCAAAGTGAATCTCGGAAGAAAGCGATCAAGGCGAACCTCGTTTCTCGTATCGAGAAGACGGCGCCGAATCTTTGGAGACTTTTCATTGAAAACGAAAGTCAAAATGAGGCCCGCGACATTCTGATCATGCTGAGCGGAATGCCCATCACGGAACATCCGGTGTTTCCGAGAGGTCAATCAATCGGTTCGGTGCTTGGGCCGCATTCATCGGCGAAGTACCTGATTGCACCGCATATGGGCATGAACCCAGCGCCTCCCTGGCCGATCGAAATCCGTTGGTCAGATGATTCGGGGACAATGGGGTTGTATCGTTCAGAACTCACGCTTTAGTCGGTTCATTGCTGTATGTCAGTACGCGCTGCCGCACAGGCGTTGAATATCGCCTAGGAAAGGCGGCGGGGAGCTCGTCCGAATCCATTTCATCCAGCAGCGCCGTCAGCACCGCCACGAGCTCGTCGTAGCTCTGCGCCTCGGCGACCAGCTTGCGGGGGGGTGGCAGGAATGCCACCAGCCGGAGCCACTGGCCTGATCCGCCCGCCCCCCCACCGGGGCTTGTGCGCCGCGGGCGGGTTCGGTAGGTCCGGGTGTGAGCAGGTTGCACGTGCCATTGCCTCGCCATCGCCTCTGCCGGGGGAAGCCCCATGCCCGTGGAAATCCGCCTGGATCGCCGCAAGTCGCTCGCCGCCCAGCCCGAGAAGGGCCACAACCGGTGGCATCCGGATATCGCGCCGGTGGCCACCATCGGCTCCGGCGAGCGGGTGGTGCTGGAGACGCTGGACGCGCGCGACGGCCAGATCACCCCGGCCACCCGCGACGCCGACCTGCCCGCCATGAACCGCAACGTGGGCCACCCGCTCACGGGGCCGGTGGCCGTCGAGGGCGCCGAACCGGGCGACCTGCTGGCGGTGCACCTCGACGCGATCGAGCCCCAGCCCTTCGGCTGGACGGCCAACAGCGTGGGGTTCGGCTTCCTGCACGAGCTGTACAGGGAGCCCCACGTGACGCGCTGGACGATCCGCGAGGGCTATGCGACCTCGGGCGATCTCCCCGGGGTGCGCATTCCGGGCGCGCCCTTCATGGGCGTGCTGGGCGTGGCGCCCTCACGCGAGCTGTTCGGGCGCTGGCAGCGGCGCGAGGCGGAGCTGGCCGCCCGCGGCGGCAGGGTGCGCCCGCCGGAGCCCGACCGCGCCGTGCCGGCGGCGCTCGGCGCCGAGGCCGTGCGCACCTCGCCGCCCCGGGAGAACGGGGGCAACGTGGACATCCGCCAGCTCGTCGCCGGCACCACCGTGTATCTGCCCGTGTTCCAGCGCGGCGCGCTGTTCTCCGCCGGCGACGCCCACTTCGCCCAGGGCGACGGCGAAGTCTGCGGCACGGCCATCGAGATGGGCGCCACGCTGGTGGCGCGCCTGGAGCTGCTCAAGGGCCGCGCCGGAAACCGGCGGGACCTCAGCTTCGAATCCCGGGGCGCGGCGCCGCCCCACGGCCTGCGCTTCCCCCGGCGCTACTTCGCCACCACCGGCCTCTGCGTGCGCCGCGACGGACGCAACGAGAGCGAGGACCTGACGCTGGCGGCCCGCAACGCCCTGCTCAACATGATCGAGCACGTCCAGGCCCGTTACGGCTACGACGACCGGCAGGCGTACCACCTCTGCAGCGTGGCCGTGAACCTGCACGTGAGCCAGGTGGTGGACCTGCCCAACGTGCTGGTGACGGCGTTCCTGCCGCTGGATATCTTCGAGGCGTGAGGGGCCGGCGGGCCGTTCGCCCGGCAGGGATGGGTTGGGGCGCCGTTGGGCTCGCCCAGCGTGTGCGCCCCTCTCCTGAAAGGAGAGGGAGGGCCGGGGTGGGTGAGGCCGCCCGCGGAGGCGCTCAATTTTAAAGTGAGTCACTACCCCGGCCTCGCCCGTACCCGGTTCTCGGGTGGCACGACCGCGCGGGATCAGCCGACCCCGCGCGACACCTGCCCTGAACCGGCCGACGGGCTCGCGGTCGAAGGGTCGGTCACTGCGAGCACTGCGGCAGCCTCAGGACAGGCACCGCGAGAAATCCGCCGCGGTCGCCGAGCGGAGCCGCTGCGGCGCACTCACTTCTCGCCGCCGTTCTTCTTGGCGAAGGCGGTGACGAAATTGCTGAGCATGTCGATGGGCAAGGGCAGCACGGTGGTGTTGTTGCCCTTGCCTGCGAGCTCGATCAGGGTCTGCATGAAGCGCAACTGCACGGCGACCGGGACGTTGGCCATCTGATGGGCGGCGCCCACCAGGTGCTGGGCCGCCATCTCCTCGGCCTGGGCCATGATCACCTTGGCGCGGCGGTCGCGCTCGGCCTCGGCCTGGCGGGCGATGGAGCGCTGCATCTCCTTGGGCAGGTCCACGTCCTTCAGCTCGACCTGGGAGACCTTGATGCCCCAGGCATCGGTGTGCAGATCGAGGATATCGGCGAGGCGCTTGTTGATCGCTTCGCGCGCGGAGAGCACCTCGTCCAGCTCCACCTGCCCCACCACGGCGCGCAGGGTGGTCTGGGCGAGCTGGCTCGTGGCGAAGAGGAAATCCTCCACCTCGATGATGGCCTTCATGGGGTCCACCACGCGGAAGTAGTTGACCGCATTGACCTTGATCGAGACGTTGTCCTTCGTGATCACGTCCTGCGGGGGGATATCGAGCACCACGGTGCGGAGGCTCACCCGCACCATCTTGTCGACGAGCGGGATCAGCAGGATCAGCCCCGGCCCCTTGATGCCGATGGCCCGGCCCAGCCGGAAGATCACGCCGCGCTCGTACTCGGGCAGCACGCGCACCGCGGCCGCCAACAGGCCCAGCAGGATGAACAGGAACACGCCAATGGCCGTGGTCATACGGCATCTCCTTGGGTCGGGCCGGCTGACGCACCGCTCTGGGGCGCCTCCGGCGCGAGATTGACGGGGGCCACGGTGAGGATGAGCCCCGCGACGGCTTTCACCTGCGCCCGCTCCCCGGCGGGCAGGATCGCATCGGCCTGGGCCTTCCAGAGCTCGCCGCCCAGCATCACGCGACCGGGTTTGTCCGGGCGGATCTCGTCCCGCACCTCGACGATCCGGCCGACGAGGTTGCTCTGCATGGACTGGGGCCGCAGCCGGAAGCTCTTGACCAGCAGCCGGCCGATCACCAGCGAGAACAGCCCCACCGCGATCACCGAGCCGTAGATCATGGGCCGGGAGATGCGCAAGTCGGTGCTCGACTCGTCAAGCAGGAACAGGGAGCCGATCAGCAGGCTGGCGATGCCCCCGATGCCGAGGATGCCGAAGCTCGGCACGAACGCCTCCGCCACCAGCAGCGCGATCCCGAGCCCCATCAGTCCCAGCGCGCCATAGCTGACCGGCAGGGTCTGCATCGCGATCAGCGCCAGCAGCAGGGCGATGCCCCCGATCACCCCCGGGAACAGCAGCCCCGGGTTCGACATCTCGATGTAGAGCCCCACCGCGGCGATGATCAGCAGCAGGAACAGCAGGTTGGGATTGCTGAAGATCGACATCAGGCTCTGGGAGACGCTCATATCGTCGACGACGACCGGGCTCCCGGCGGTGGCGAGGGTGATGCTCCTGTTCTCGGGCATCTTGATCGTCCGCCCGTCGAGCTTGCGCACCAGATCCGGCACGCTTTCCGCGATCAGGTCGATCACCTTGAGCTCGAGCGCCTTATCGGCCGTGATCGACTTGGACTCCCGCACGGCCGAGATGGCCCACTTGACGTTCCTCCCGCGCAGTTCGGCGATCGACTCGATGAAGGCGACCGTGTCGTTGACGATCTTGTCGCCCATCACCTTGTCGCCGCTGCCGCCCAGGATCGACACGGGATGGGCCGCACCCAGGTGGGTGGCGGGCGCCATGGCCGCCACGTGCGCCGCCATCGCCAGGATGGTGCCCGCCGAGGCGCCCCGCGCACCCGCCGGCGCGATGTAGACCACGATCGGGATGGGCGAGGCGAGCATCATCTGCACGATGTCCCGCGTCGCGTCGAGCAGGCCGCCGGGGGTATCGAGCTTGATCACGAGCATCGTCGCCTCGGAGAGGCGCGCGCGGTCCAGGACGGCCCGCAGATAGCTCGTGGTGGCGGGCGTGATGGCCTGGGCCACGGTCACCACGCGGATGCCCCCCTTCTCGCCAGGCGTGGCGGCGCCCGCGGTCGCGGCCGCGGCCAGCAGCAGTCCCAGGACGATGGCGCAGAGCCGCATCGGGTGTCCTCGTGTTGGGCCAGACGGCACGATAAGCCTCACGTTGTTCATTCTACCCCAAAACCGCGGAAGGGTGAGTGGATACCATGGGAAGCCCCCGGGGGGCTAGGGGCGCCCGCCTGCCTCCGCGCCGGGGCCTTCCGGCGTGCCGCCGCGCAGGCTGGCGAGGATGCGCTCGCGCCACGCCTCCCGCTGGGCGGCGAAGTCCCCGGTCACCGTGAGGTAGATCTCGCCGAGGCGCGCCGCCTGCGCGATGCGCAGCGCGTTGAGCCGCACCAGCTCGAGCATCGCGAGGAACACGAGGATCACCTCCCCGCGGTCCGCCGCGCCATCGAAGCACTCGTGGAAGTAGAGGGCCTGCCCGCGCGCGAGCCGGTGCAGCAGCTCGTCGATCTTGTCCTCGATGCGGACGCGCTCGGGGATGAGGTGGAGGGCGGAGAGCTTCCCCGTGCGCTCCAGCACGGCGCGGAACGCCTCGAGCAGCGCGAACAGCGAAACCTCCTCGAACTTCGGCTCGGCGGGGGGTTGGGGCACGTCAGCGGCGGGCGGGCGACGCGGGAAGACGTCGCGCCCCAACAGGTCGCGCCCGCCCAGTTGCCAGGCGGCGTCCTTGATGCGCTGGTATTCCTGCAACCGCAGCAGCAGCAGCTCCTCCAGCGAGGCGGCGTCGGGCTCCTCCTCCGCGGCGTCGGGCTGGGGCAGCAGGCTGCGCGACTTGATCCAGACCAGCGTGGCGGCGATGACCAGGAACTCTCCCCCGACATCGAGGTCGAGCGCCTGCATGCGCCCCAGGTGGGCCAGGTACGGCTCGGTCAGCTCCGCCAGGCGCACCTGGCTGATATCCAGCTCCTGCTTGCGCACCAGGTGCAGCAGCAGGTCCAGGGGGCCATCGAAGTAGGGCAGGCTCACGCGCAGCGGATGCCCCGCCGGGGCCTCGCCGGACTCCCTGCGCTCGGGATGCTCGGGCTCGGCCATGCGATGGGCTCCGGGTGCGATCGGGTGCCGCGGGGAGCGCGCGGGCCGCGCGCCAGCCCAGGGGGCCCGGGCGGCGGCTCGCCTATCCCGCGCCGAGGGTCAAGGTGCCGCCGGCCCGGGCTGACTCGGCGCGGGCTGCGCCGGTGCGGCCGACTTCGGCGGGGCGGCCGGTGCGGCCGGCTTCGGCGTGGCGGCCGGTGCGGCGGGGCTGGCTCCGGGGAGCGCGCCGGCGCCGGGAGCGCCTTTCGGCTCCGGTGCGGGCTTGCCTGGCCCGCCCTCGGTGGATTGGTCGAGCTCGAAGCCTTCGATGATCATCGCCTCGGTGCCCTTGGGCTGGCGGCGTGCCTCCTCGTAGCGGGCGCGGGCGCGCTGCGTCACGTCCTCGATGGTATCCACCGTGTGAATGATGCGGGGGCGGATGAACACGATCAGGTTGGTGCGACGCAGCTCCTCGGCGCGCGACTTGAAGAACCAGCCCAGCACGGGAATATCGCCCAGGCACGGCACCTTGGTCTCGGTCTCCACCTCCTGGTTCTGGATCAGCCCGCCGATGGCCACGGTGGTGTTGTCGTCCACCAGCACCTTGCTCTTGATGCGCCGCTTGAGGGTGGTGATGGCCTGCTGCGAGGTGCCGGAGGTGGGCGCCTGGCGCGCGGCGACGCTGCTCGACTCCTGATCGATGATCAGCCGCACCTTGTCCTGCCCCGTGATCTGCGGGGTGAGCTTGAGGATGATCCCGACGTCCTTGAACTCGAACTCGGTGGTGGTCTGGTTGTTGACGTTGGTCACGATCTTCGACGAGACCGGGATCACCTGGCTGACGTTGATCTCGGCCGCCTCGTTGTTCAGCGTGAGCAACTGGGGGTTGGCGAGGATGTTCAGGTCCTGATCCTGCCGGGTGGCCTGGATGAAGGCGCTGAAGCTCGTGAACTTCTGCCCCTGGAACTCGATCTCGTTGCCCACGATGCCGAGCACGGAGCCCGCGCTGGCGCCGGTGATGACGTTGGCGAGGGTCTGCGGCGCGGCCGTGGGGAAGCCGCCGCCCACCACCCCGCCGCCCGCCGGGCCCACGCTCTGCCAGGTCACGCCGAGCTGGAGGCTCTTGTCGAGGCTCGCCTCCATGATCAGCGCCTCGACGAACACCTGCGGGCGCCGGATATCGAGCTTGGCGATCATCTCGTCCATCATGTCGATGAACTCGGCGTTGCCGATGGCGATCAGCGAGTTGGTGGGCTTGTCGGCGGTCACCTGCGAGACCGGCGCCGGACCTTCCGGCCGCGGCGGCGCCGGCGGCGCCCCGGGCGCGGTCGGGGGCCTGGTCTCGGCTGCCTTCTTCACTTCGGTGAGGATCTTGGCCATATCCTCCGCATCGGCATGCTCCAGCCGGTAGACCTTGAGCCCGCGGTCTTCCGTGGCTGCCGACACGTCCAGCGATTCGATCAGTTGCTTGATGTTGGTCATGGTGGGCGGGTCGGCCACCAGGATCAGCGCGTTGAGCCGGTCGTCGGCCACCACCCGGGCCTCCACCTGCGCCCCGGGCTGGGGCTGGCCGCGCGGGGGCCGCACGCGGCCCGCCTGCGAGAGCAGGCCGGTGATGGTAGGGGCCAGCTTGCGGGCGGAGGCGTACTTGAGGCGGATCACCGCGAACTCGATATCACTGGGGGCGATATCGAGCTCCTTGATGATGGAGAGCACGCGGGTGACGTTTTCCTCGGCGTCCGTCAGCAGCAGCACGTTCGCGGGCGGATAGACGGCCAGCACCGCCGTCTTCGAGATGATCGTCTGCAGGGCGCCCCGCACCTGGTTCGCGTCGGCGAACTTGAGCGGGATGATCTGGGTCACGAACACGTTCCGGTCGCCCTCCTGCCCCTCGGTGCGGGTGGGGGTCGGGTAGCGGGGGGCATCCCGCGAGGGCACCACCTGTACCACCGGGCTACCCTCCTTCCGGATCATGGTGAAGCCCTGCATGGCGAGCACGGTCTCGAAAATGCGGAAGGCATCCGGCGGGCTGAACGCGCGCGGCGAGACGAGGGTGATCTTGCCCTTGATATCCTTGTCGTCGAAGACGAACGCGATCCCCAGAATCTTCGACATGATCGAGAGGATGTTGGAGATCTCGACGTTGCGGAAGTTCATCTCGATCAGCGCGCCGGAGGCAGCCGGGGCGGGCTCGCCCTTGCGCGCCGGTTTCGGTGGCTGCGCGGGTGCCTGCACAGTACCCTGCGCCCGGAGCCCCGCCGGGGCCCGGGTGAGCGTCCCCACGGCAAGCGTCACCGTGGCGAGCCCGAGCAGGCTGCGGTTCAGCAGGGTGCGCATGCGGGCCAAGGGTACCCCTGAGCGAGATCGGCGGGTCGGGCTTGCGGATGGCGGGCAGCCGCCATCCCGAACACAGAACAGCCTTTTCCGCAGCCTGTCAAGCCGTGGCCCCTGGGGGCGCTCCGCCCCAATCGGGGTGATCGAGCAGCCACCGGGCGAGCTCGAGGTCGCCCGGTTGTGTGAGCTTGAGGTTGCGCGACTCGCCGGCCACGGCATGGATGGCGCCCCCGGCGGCCTCCACCAGTGCGGCCTCGTCGGTGGCGCCGAGGCCGCGCGCCCGGGCCTGCGCGTGGGCGTCGGCCAGGGTGCGCCAGCGGAACCCCTGGGGCGTCTGGCAGCGGAACAGGCCGGCGCGTTCGACCACGGCGCTCCGGGCCCCCTCGAACCGGCGCACGGTGTCGGTGAGCGCCAGGGTCGGGACGACCGCCGGGTGGTCGGCGAGGGCCGCGAGCACGCGGCCGATCAGCCCGGAGGAGACCAGCGGGCGGGCGCCATCGTGCACCAGCACCAGCTCGGGCGGATCGCCGGCGAGCGCCTGCAGGCCGAGGTAAACCGACTCCTGGCGCTCGGCGCCGCCCTCGATCCAGGGCAAGAGCTTGCCCCAGCGGCCGCTCTCGCCCAGGTTCCGGTCGAGCTCGCCGAAGTCGGCGCGCCGCGCCACGATACCGATCCGCCCGATGGCGGGCTGCTGGTGGAACGCAGCCACGCTGTGCACGAGCACCGGCGCCTCGCCGAGCCTCAGCCAGAGCTTGCCGACCGGGCCGCCCATGCGCGTGCCCCGGCCGGCCGCGACGATCAGCACGGCGATGCGCGGCGCGGGCTGGGTCATCGTGGGCTCGGGGATACGTATGGCGCCGGGCTGGGGTGCCGCGCGGCGGAGTGCAGGGCCGTTGCCGACGGCGCGGGCCCGGTGCGGCTGCGCCCGCTGGCGGCGGCAAACTCCAGTGCGGCTTGACACGCTGAATTCTGCCACACTATCCTTCGTTTGTCCCGTTCCCGTCCTTGTCCAGCGCCGCTTTCCCAGCCGGGGTGGCTCGTTTCGATGAACGATGTCCGCATGCGGGGGTTCAAGGCGCGCACCGAGGTGTCGCGCTTCCAGGCGGTGGTGCGCGAGCGCACGCGGCGGCTGGAGGCCGAGACTGTAGCGCTGGAGCAGGCGGGCGGCCGCGTGCTGGCGGACGCCGTGCTCTCGGCGGTGGACGTGCCCGCGTTCCCCCGCTCCGCGATGGACGGCTACGCCCTGCTGGCGGAGGAGACCTACGGCGCGGATACTTACAATCCGCTGGCCTTCAACGTGATCGGCGAGGTCACGCCGGGGCGCCGCTTCGAAGGCAGGGTGGGGCCAGGCCAGACGGTGCGCATCATGACCGGCGCACCCCTGCCCGACGGCGCGGATGCCGTGCTGATGGCCGAGTACACCGCCGAACACGACGGCGTGATGACCGCCACGGCCAGCGTCACGCCCGCCAAACACGTGGGACGGATCGGCGAGGACATCCGGGCGGGTGCCCCCGTGCTCCCCGCCGGCCGGCGCCTGCGACCCCAGGACCTGGGTGTGCTGGCGAGCATCGGGCAGGCCACGGTCAAGGTGGTGCGCCGGCCGGCGGTCTCGCTGCTGATCACCGGCAACGAGCTGCTCAAGCCGGGCGAGGCGCCGCGCGGCGCCATGATCGTGGACTCGAACTCGCTCATGCTGCGCGAGCTGGCGATCCGCGATGGCGGGCGCGTGGCGGAGGTGCGCCACCTGCGCGACGAGCGGCTGCTCCTGCGCGAGGCATTGCTGCACGCGCCGGGCGACCTGGTGGCGATCACCGGCGGCTCCTCGGTGGGCGTCGAGGATCACGCGCCGACCCTGGTGGCCGAGGAGGGCGAGCTGCTGGTGCACGGGGTCGCCATGCGTCCGTCGGCGCCCACGGGCTTCGGCTGGGTGCGCGGCCGGCCGGTGTTCCTGCTGCCCGGCAACCCCGTCTCCTGCCTGGCCGCCTACGAGTTCTTCGTCGGCCTCGCCCTGCGCCGGATGGCGGGGCTCGCCGAGAGCTGGCCCTACCGGCTGGCGCGGGTGCCGCTGCGGGAGCGGATCGCCTCGCAGATCGGGCGGGTCGACTACGCCCGCGTGCGGCTGGTGGAGGGGCAGGCGTCGCTGATCTCGACCAGCGGCGCCTCGATCCTCTCCTCGACCACGGCCGCCGATGGCTTCGTGGTGGTGGATCAGGATTCCGAGGGCATGCCCGCCGGCCAGACCGTGGACGTCTGGCTGTACGATTGAGTCGCGGGATCGGTCGGGGCGTCGTATCGGCGGGTGGTGCGTAGCCGCCCCAGTCTCGCGTCAACTCGCGGAGCGCCTGTGCAGAGTCAGGAACAGTTCTTGAGCGTGGTGACGGCCGAGGAGGCCCACCGCATCTTCCGCGAGGCGGTGCCCCACGCCCCGCTCGGCGCCGAGACCGTGCCGCTGGATGCGGCGCTGGGGCGGGTGCTGGCGGAGGACGTGACGGCGGCCATCGACGTGCCCGCCTTCGACCGCAGCAACGTGGATGGCTTCGCGGTGCGCGCCCAGGACACCTTCGGGGCGGAGGAGCAGGCGCCCGTCTTCCTGCGGCTCACGGCCGAGGTGATCCACACCAATGTCGCCCCGCGGGTCGAGGTGACGGCCGGCGCGGCCAGCGCCATCGCCACGGGCGGCGTGATCCCGCGCGGGGCCGATGCGGTGGTGATGGTCGAGTACACCCTCCCCAAGGACGGCGGCGTGCTGGTCACCCGCGCCGCGGCGCCGGGCGCCATGATCTCCTTCGCCGGCACCGACATCGGCGCGGGGGAGACGGTGCTCCATCGCCGCGCGCGGCTCACCTCGCGCGAGACCGGCGTGTTGGCGGCGATCGGCCGCGCGCAGGTGCGTGTCTATCGGCGGCCGCGCGTCGCGATCCTCTCGACCGGCGACGAGATCATCGCGCCGGGCGCGCCCATGGCGCTCGGCAAGATCTACGACTCGAACGGCACCATCATCGCCGACGCCGTGCGCGAGCTGGGCGCCGAGCCGGTGCGGCTGGGCATCGTCCCCGACGACGCCAAGCGGCTGGAGCGCGTCCTGCGCGAGGCGCTCGACCACGACCTGGTGCTGCTCTCCGGCGGCACCAGCAAGGGCGCGGGCGACCTCAACTACCAGGTGGTGCAGAAGCTGGGGGCGCCGGGCATCCTGGTGCACGGCGTGGCGCTCAAGCCGGGCAAGCCGCTCTGCTTCGCGCTCGTCGGCAAGACGCCCATCGTGATCCTGCCGGGCTTCCCCACGTCGGCCGTGTTCACCTTCCACGAGTACGTGGCCCCGATGCTGCGCGCCATGGCGGGGCTGGGCGAGGAGGACCCGCTGCGCGTGCCGGCCACCGTGCCCATGCGGGTGAACTCGGAGCGGGGGCGCACGGAGTTCCTGCTGATCAACCTGGTGCGCGGCAGCGCGGGCTTTTCGGCCTACCCGATGGGCAAGGGCTCGGGCTCCGTGACGGCGTTCTCCAACGCCGACGGCTTCATCGCCATCGAGCGCAACCGGGAGATCGTCGAGCCGGGCGAGCCGGTGCAGGTGACCCTGATCGGCCAGGCGCTCCGGCCCGCTGACCTGATCTTCATCGGCAGCCATTGCACCGGCGTCGATTACCTCATCAGCCGCCTCTGCGAGCGCGGCTGGCGGGTCAAGGCCATCGCCGTGGGCAGCCAGGGCGGTCTGGCCGCCGCCCGCCGCGAGGAGTGCGATCTGGCCGGCATGCACCTGCTCGACGAACAGACCGGCGTCTACAACGCGCCCTTCCTCGATGACACGCTGCGGCTGGTCAAGGGCTACGGCCGACGGCAGGGGGTGCTGTTCCGTCCCGGCGACGCCCGCTTCGAGGGGCGCGGCGCCGAGGCGGCCGTGGCCGCGGCCCTCGCCGACCCGGCCTGCCGGCTCATCAACCGCAACCGGGGCAGCGGCACCCGCATCCTGATCGACCGCCTGCTCAAGGGAGCACGGCCGCCGGGCTTCCACGTCGAGGCCCGGTCGCACAACGCCGTGGCCGCGGCGATCCACCAGGGGCGCGCCGAGTGGGGGGTGGCCATCGTCAACGTCGCGCAGCCGCTCGGCCTGGGCTTCCTGCCGCTGGTGGACGAGGAGTACGATTTCGCCGTGCCCAAGACCCGGCTGGAACGGCCGGCGGTGCATGCGTTCCTGGCGCTGCTCGGCGAGCCGGAGGCCCGCCGCGGCCTGCTGGAGCTGGGGATGACGGTGGCGGGCGCCCCATGACCACGGCCGGCCAGAGTTCGGCGGCATCCGTGCTGGCGATCATCCCGGCCCGCTACGCCTCCACGCGCTTTCCCGGCAAGCCGCTGGCGCTCTTGGCCGGCAAGCCGATGATCCAGCACGTCGTCGAGCGCACACGGCGGGCGCCCTCGGTGACGCGGGTGGTGGTGGCCACGGACGATGATCGCGTGCGGTGGGCCGTCGAAGCTTTCGGCGGAGAGGTGGTCATGACCGGCGACCACCCGACGGGTACGGACCGCATCGCCGCCGCGCTGCGGGCCGACGCCCGCGCCCATGGCGAGCCGGGCTGGGTGCTGAACGTGCAGGGCGACGAGCCGCTGATCGATCCCCAGGACCTGGAGCGGCTGATCGGCGGCATGCGCGACGTGTCCGATGCCGTGCTGGGCACGCTGGTGTACCCGCTCCGCACCGAGGAGGAGCTGCACGATCCCCATGTCGTCAAGGCGGTGCTGGATCAGCGGCGCCGCGCGCTCTACTTCTCGCGGGCGCCGATCCCGTACCCGCGCGAGCCGGGACCGGCCGGCTGGCGCCACCTGGGCGTGTACCTGTTCCGCACGGCGTTCCTGCTCACCTTCGCCGGCCTGGCGCCCACCCCCGCCTCCCAGCGCGAGCAGCTCGAGCAGTTGCGGGCGCTGGAGCACGGGTACCCGATCCATTGCTTCGAGGCCCGGACGCTCACCCAGGGCGTGGACGTGCCGGCCGACCTGGCCCGGGCTGCGCGCCTGCTACACTCTCGCTGAGGGCAGCCATGTTCGATCTGAAGAGCTTCCACCGCGTGCAGTTGCCCCTGTTCGCCCTGGCCGGACCCGACGTGATCGAGGACGAGGTGCGCCCTGGGCAGACGTTGGCCTTCGCCCGGCGCCTCAAGGCCATCGGCGAGGAGGTGGGCGTGCCGCTGGCGTTCAAGGTCTCCTACGACAAGGCCAACCGCACCGGGTACCATAGCTTCCGCGGCCCCGGCCTGGCGGGGGCGCTCGAGCTGTTCCGCGCCATCCGCCACGACGTGGGCATTCCGCTGCTCTCCGACGTGCACCGCTTCGAGGAGATCGAGCCCGCGGCCGAGGTGCTGGATATCCTGCAGGTGCCCGCGTTCCTGTGCCGGCAGACCGATTTCGTGGTCGAGATCGCCCGCACGGGCAGGATCGTCAACTGGAAGAAGGGCCAGTTCATCGCCCCGCGCGATGTCGAGCACGCCATCGGCAAGATGACGGCGGCGGGCAACGAGCGCATCATCATCACCGAGCGCGGCTACATGTTCGGCTACAACAACCTGGTGGTGGACATGCGCGGCTTCGCCATCATGAAGCAGTTCGGCTTCCCGGTGGTGATCGACGCCACCCACAGCATCCAGCTCCCCTCGGGCGGCGGCGGCAAGTCGGCCGGCGAGCGCCAGTTCGTGGCCCCGATCGCCCAGGCCGCCGTGGCCGCCGGGGCCGATGGCGTGTTCATGGAGACCCACGAGGACCCGGAGATCGCCCTCTGCGACGGACCCAACATGATCCCCTTGGCCCAGGTGGCGGCCCTGCTCAAGAAGCTCCAGGCCATTCACGCCCTCGTGCGGGAATAGCGCCGTGCGGGGCAGGGGTGAGGAGCAGGTCGGCGCCCGGGCGATAACGAGGAACTGCGCAACATGAGCCGAATCCTGGAAGAAGCCCGCCGGGCCCTCGAGATCGAGATCGAGGGGGTGCAGGGGCTGATGGCCCGCCTGGGCGATGGACGGAAAGATGGCCTGGCCGCGCCTTTCGAGCAGGCGGTGCAGATGCTCCACGCCTGCACGGGCAAGGTGGTGGTGACCGGGATCGGCAAGAGCGGCCACATCGCCAACAAGATCGCCGCCACCTTCGCCAGCACCGGCACCATGGCGTTCTTCCTCCACCCGGCCGAGGCCATCCACGGCGACCTGGGGCAGGTGGGGCGCGACGACGTGGTGCTCGCCATCTCCAACTCGGGCAACACGGAGGAGCTGGTGCGGCTGCTGGGGCCGCTGCGCCGCATCGGCGCCGCGCTGATCGCCATGACCGGCAACCCCGGCTCCGAGCTGGCGCGGCGGGCCGAGGTGCACCTCGACGTCTCCGTGGCCCGCGAGGCGTGCCCGCTCAATCTCGCCCCCACCGCCAGCACCACGGCCGCGCTGGCCCTGGGCGACGCGCTGGCGATGTGCCTGCTTTCCTTGCGCAACTTCCGCCCGGAGGACTACGCCGTGTTCCACCCGGGCGGCAACCTGGGCAAGAAGCTGCTCACCACCGTGGCCGACCTGATGGAGGGCGGCGAGAAGCTGCCCGCGGTGCCGCAGACGGCCACCGTGCAGGAGACCATTGCGGAGATCCAGAAGAAGCACTACGGGATGACCTGCGTGGTGGATGGCGCGGGCCGGCTCACGGGCGCGTTCTCGATGGGCGACTTCACCCGGCTCGCCATCAGGGATCAGCGGCTCGGCTTCATGGCCCGGCCCGTGGCCGACTTCATGACGCGCGACCCCAAGACCATCCCGCCCGACGCCCTCGCCGCCCGCGCCCTCAACGTGATGGAGACCCACACCATCCGCTCGCTGATCGCCATCGATGCCGACCGCCGGCCGGTGGGCATCATCGGCATCTACGAGGTGCTCAAGGCCATCGACTACTGAGCGGGGGACGCAGAAAGAAGCCTGCGGGGGAGTGATACCATCTGGCGTTCAAGATGAGATTGATGATCCGCGTCCCTGAGGAGCGCGGAGCAGAGCGGAGCGCGTCTCGAAGGGCGCGTCGGTGGGGGTCGCGGCCTTCGAGACGCCCTGCTGCGCAGGGCTCCTCAGGCACGCGGATTCTTCCTACTGTTGATTTGGAATCGGAATGAGACTCCCCCGCGCCCCCAGGGACGGCGGATGCGGCGCGCAGGCGCAGTGCCGACGCACCTTCGAGGTGCATGGATTCCGAACCCTTGCCGGTGGTTGGTTCAGGGCTCCCACCCTCTCCCCCCGGAGAGGGAGGGCCGGGGTGGGTGAGGCCGCCCCCAGGGCGATTCGGCTGTGCGGCCTAATCCACCCGCAGCACGATCTTGCCGAAGTTCCTGTTGGCTTCCATGTAAGCGTGGGCCTCGCCGGCCTTCTCCAGCGGGAACACCGTATCGATGACGGGGTGGAGCTTCCCGCTGGCCAGCGCGGGCAGCCACGTCTGGCGGAAGCGGCGGGTGATGGCGCGCTTGAGCGGCAGCGCCTGCACGCGCAACTGGAAGCCGCAGAGCTTGGCCCGCTTGCGCATCAGCGCGCTGATGTCGAATTCCACCTTGCTGCCCCCCATGCGGGCCACGAAGCAGATGCGCCCATCGAGCTTGAGCAGGTCGATGTTGCGCGCGAAGTAGGGCGCGCCCACGAAGTCCTCGATGAAGTCCACCCCCTCGCCATTTGTGAGCTTCATCACCTCGACGGCGAAGTCCTGCGTCTTGTAGTTGATGCCAGCCTCGGCACCCAGGGCCACGCCGCGGGCGATCTTCTCGGCGGAGCCCGCCGTGAAGAACACGCGCGCGCCGGCGTGGCGGGCCATCTGGATGGCCGCCGTCCCGACGCCGCTGCCGCCGGCGTGGATCAGCGCCGTCTCGCCTTTCCTGAGCTCGCCGCGGGTGAAGACGGTCTCCTGGGCGGTGAAGAACACCTCGGGCACGGCGGCCGCCTGCTCGAAGCTCCAGCCCTCGGGGATCGGCATGGCCATCTCATGGTCGATCGGGCAGTACTCGGCGTAGCCGCCGCTGCCGACCAGCCCGAACACCCGCTGGCCCTTCCTGAACCCCTTGACCTCGCTGCCCCACGACTCCACCTCGCCGGCCATTTCGAGGCCGAAGATGTTGGATTCGCCGGGCGGGAGCGCATAGTTGCCCTCGCGCTGGTGGGCGTCGGCGCGGTTGAGGGCGCTGGCCCGCACCCGCACCAGCACCTGCTGCGGGCCGGGCTTGGGGATGGGGACGTCGCTGACGCGCAGCACGTCGGGACCGCCATGGGTCGTTTCGGCCACGGCTCGCATGCCATCGCTCCGGTGAGAGGGTTCGCTGCGGGGGTCCTGCCGGGCCTCGCCGGCGGGCCGGATCCCGATCGCCGCCAGACTCCCACAACGCGGCAAGCGGTGACAAGCGGGCGGATCGCGCGGCGCTGGAGGTGTACCGGGCGGCCGGGGCCGCTTTCCATGTGCCCCGCGTCGAAGGGAACCTGGCCGAGGCGGAGTCCTTGCTGGCGAAGCGCAAGGCGCAGAAGCTTTGAGGGGACCGGGATCGGCGGCAGTGGGTCGGTTTGGCGGCGTCGAGTTCGCAGGCACCGCGGCCTCACCCCGCCGCTGGCGCGGCTGCAGAGTCCCCACCCCTGCCCCTCCCCACCAAGTGGGGAGGGGTGATGGTATCCGGCGCCGGTGGCCGGTTCGGGGCTCCTCCCTCTCCACCAGGAGCGGGAGGGCCGGGGTGGGTGAGGCCGCCGGCAGGATCGACCATCTTCGAACTGCCCTACCACCCCAACCGGCGCCGGGCTGGACAAAGCGGTGCAACCTCCCGGAGAATGCGGAGACGCTTGTCCTTGCCTGGAACCCTCTCAGCCTTCGAGACGCCCATGACCCTGCCGCTGATTCTCTACTCGCTGTGGGTGCTGGCGCTGCTGACCGGCCATCTGCTCACCACGCCGGTGCCGGTGGGCCATGCCTCGGCGCGGCCGCCGGCGCGCCAGGCCGGCGCCCGCGCCGAGGCGTGGCGCACGGCGGTCGAGGAGGCGCTGGTGCTCTACGCCGTGTTCGCGGCGGTGGCCGTCTTGCTGATCGCCCTGGGCAAGCCCGGGCGGCTGCCCCAATGGGTCGGCTGGGGGCTGCTCGCCGCCCAGGTGCTGCGCAGCGCGGCGGTGCCGCTGGGCTGGCCCCGCGCCCGGCAGGTGCTGGGGTTGCTGATGGTGCTGGGGCTGGCGTACCTGTGGATCGCGCAGTTGCCCGCGTTCGATCCCCTGCCCCGCTAGGCCAATCTCCGCCCCGGGCCCGCCATGGCGGACATCTCCGCGCTCTACGTGCACCTGCCGTTCTGCCACACGATCTGCCCGTTCTGCGCGTTCGCGGTACACCGGGATCGGCCCGGGCTGCACCGCCCGTATCTCGATGAGCTTGCGGTGGAGATCGCCCGCCGCGCCGCCGAAGTCGGGGGCGACCGGCAGCGGGTGACCTCGGTCTACTTCGGCGGCGGGACGCCCTCGACGCTCGGGTTGCCCGAGGTGGCAGGGCTGCTGGAAACGCTGCGCGCGGCCTTCGGGTTGGCGCCCGACGCGGAAATCGCGTTCGAGGTCAACCCGGAGGATGCCACGGCGCCCTATCTGCGCGGGCTGCTGGCGCTGGGCGTCGACCGGATCAGCCTGGGCGTGCAGAGCCTCGACGACGCCACCCTGGCCGCGCTGGGCCGCAACCACCGGCGGGCCGAGAGCCTCCGCGCCTTGGCGGCCGCGCGCGAGGCGGGAGTCGGCAATCTCAACCTCGACCTGATGCTGGGCGCGCCGGGGGTGCCCGCGCGCCGGCTGCTGGCCGACCTGGCCGAGGTACTCCAGGCGACCCCGGAACACCTCTCGCTGTACGTGCTCGATCTCGAGCCCGGCACGCGGTTCGCCCGCGACGCCGCGGTGCGGCAGTGGTCGGAAACCCACCGCGAGGAGCAGGCGGAGGTCTTTCTGGAGGCCGCCGCCCGGTTGGAGGCGCGGGGTTACCGCCACTACGAGGTCTCCAACTTCTGCCTCCCGGGCCGGGAGGGGCGCCAGAACCGGCTGGTCTGGGACGGCGCGGACTACCTCGGCTTCGGCGTGGGGGCCCACTCCTTCGTGGCGGGCGTGCGCTGGCACAACGTCCGCCACGTGCGGGCGTATGGCCGGCTGCTCGCCGCCGGGGAGCTGCCCGTGGCCGCACGCGAGGTGCTGACCCCGCAGCAGCTCGCCAACGAACGCCTGATGCTGGAGCTGCGCCGCGATTCCGGCTTCGCGCCGCAGCCCTGGAGCGAACGGTTCGGCTTCGGCTGGGAAGGCGCGCGCGAGCGGGTGGCCCGCGAGCTCGAGGCGGGCGGGCTCCTGCGGCGCGAGGCCGGGCGACTGGTACTTACGCCGCGCGGCCTGCTGCTGGCCGATGCCATCACCGAGCGCCTGATGGTGGGTTGAGGCCCCCCGGCTCAGGGGGCCAGCTTGCCCAGCTCCCGCCCGAGCGCCTCCAGCTCGCGCCCGAACAGGGACCAGTTGCCCTCGCGCGCCGCCCGCTGCATGGCCTCGTAATGCTCGCGGGCCTTGCGGGCGTCCTCGCGGAAGGCGCCGGTCGGCGCGGGGCCTGGCGGCTGACGCCTGGGCTCGGCGGTGCGACGCGGCGCCTGCAGGGCGGCCTTGGCCCGGGTGCCGAACACGCGGCCGAGCGCGTCCTCGAGGTCCATGCCCATGGCGATCTGGTTCTGGTAGCCCACGATCACCCGCTTGAGCTCAGGGATCTTCCCCTCCTGCGCCTTGAGGTATAGAGGCTGGACGTAGATCAGCGAATCCTCGATCGGGATCACGAGCAGGGTGCCCCGGATCACGTTCGAGCCGCTCTGGTCCCACAGGGTGATCTGCTGGGAGATCTCGGAATCCTGGTTGATGCGGGCCACCATCTGCTTGGGCCCGAATACGAGCTTCTGCTTGGGGAAGGTGTAGACCACCAGCTTGCCATAGTCCTCGCCATCGCTGCGGGCGGCCATCCAGGCGGCCAGGTTGTCCTTGCGGCGCGGGGTGAAGGGCAGGATCAGGATGAACTCTTCGCGCTTCTCGCCGGGCAGCTTCATCACCGTGTAATACGGCTGCATGCGCTTGTTCTCGATCACCGGCACTTCCCAGAGGTCTTCCTTGTTGTAGAAGGTGTTGACCTCGTCCATGTGGTAGGCCGTGTACATGTAGGCTTGCACGGAGAAGTAATCGACCGGATGGCGCAGGTGGCTGCGCAGGCTCGCCGGCATATTGGCGATCGGCTCGAACACGCCGGGGAAGATGCGCGCGAACGCCTGGGCGATGGGGTCCGTCGTATCGACCAGGTACAGGTGCATGGTGCCGTCGCGGGCGTCGATGGTGGCCTTCACCGGGTTGCGCATGTAGTTCCCCAGTTCCGACACGCGCTCCGCGTACGGATAGTGGGTGCTCAGCGTGTAGCCATCGTAGATCCAGCTCAGCCGCTGGTCGTGGATCACCAGGTAGGGGTCCTTGTCGAAGGTGAGGAACGGCGCGATCTTGCGCACGCGCTGGCCGATCCGGCGGAAGAGCAGGATGCGGGTCTCGTCGCTGAAATCGTCGGCCAGCAGCACCTTCACGTCGCGCAGGTAGAGCGCGAACACCAACCGGCGCCAGGCGGTGCCCATGGCGACACCGCCCGTGCCGCCGTAGACGTTGAACCGGTTGGCGTCGCCCTCGGGGAAGTCGAACTCCTTCTGCCGGGTCTTGACGAACACGTAGTCGTTGGAGACCTCGCCGAAGTACAGCGCGGGTTCCTTGACCTCCAGTTCGACATGGGTGGAGCGGGGCGGGAGATCCTTCACGAACAGGATCGGCAGACCCTCCTCGCTCACCCGGTTCACCGGGCCGGCGGCCAGACCGTAGCCGTGGGTGAACGTCAGCCGCTCGTTGACCCAGGTGCGGCTCGGCAAGGAGGCGCTGTTCAGTTCGCGGGGCGAGAGCATGATCTGGCGCAGCTCGCCGTCGATCCGGTAGCGGTCGTTGTCCACCCCCACGAAGTCGTAGTAGGTGCGGATCTCCTGAATCTGCGAGAAGGTGTTCAGCAGCGGCTCATGGTCCCACAGCCGCACGTTGTTGACGGTGGGCTGGTTGCGTTGAATATCGGCGGCGGTCAACCCCTCGTCGCGGGTGAGCTGGCGCTCCACCACCCGATCGAGGGCGAAGGCGCGGCGGGTGGCTTCGATGTGGTTCTTCAGGTACGGGCGCTCCTTCTCCAGCTCGTTGGGGGTGACGACGAACCGCTGCAGAAGCTGGGTGTAGACGTTCCCGCCGATCCACACCGCCGCCAGCAGGATCGCCGCGCCGATCAGGAAGCGGTAGCGCTGGCGCAGCAACGCGAACAGCACGATCCCGGCGCAGACGACCACCACGGCCGCCTTGAGCGCGAGCATCGGCAGCGTGCCGTTGATCTCGGCATAGCCCGGCCCCGCGAACAACCCGCCCTGCGCCGAGAGCTCGAGGAAGCGGTCCAGATAGAGCCCCCACGACAGCGCGATCAGCAGGATGGCGCCGAGCAGCCCCAGGTGCAGCCGCACCCCGAACGAGAGGTTCGCGAGCGCCATGCGGGGCGGCAGGTCGCTGCGGTATCCCTGCAGCATGATGAAGTACAGGAAGCCCACGCCCAGCAGGGAAAGCAGGCCCATCGTCCACAGGAACGACTGCACCTTGTCCAGGAAGGGAAGCTCGAACACGTAGAAGCCTGCGTCCCGCTGGAAGATCGGGTCCACCTGGCCGAAGGTGCCGCCGTTGAGGTAGAGCAGCACGCTTTCCCACTGCGGCGCCGCCGCCATCCCCGTCAACACCCCGATCACCAGGGAGAAGGCCAGCGCGCCCCGCAGCAGGGTGCGCGGCCGGAGGAACTGGCCCGCCGGCGACTGGATGATCTCCGGCGGCAGGTGGTCTGCGGGGTCCCCCACCTGACGCAGCGCGATCGCGAGGTTCGCGAACAGGATCGCCAGCGCCGCCGCGCCGGCTGCGATGCCGAGGCCCAGCTTGGCCAGCACCACGGTCGAGAACACGCGGGAGAAGCCCACGCTTTCGAACCAGAGGTACTCGACCAGCAGCTCGATCCCGCTCGACGCGAGATACAACGCGATCAACACCAGAATGACTAACGTCCACAGCGATCTACGAGCGGTCATGACATCCCCGATTCGGTTGGACCCGCCGGCTGCCGGTGACGGTCGGCCGTGACGGCCCCCGGCTGCGGGTCATCGGGTTCCCGCGACCAGCCGGGCTCCGTCGGTGCCCGGGCGGGAGGCCCGAGTTGCAAGGTGCCGATGGTAACGTAGATCGGCTTGGCCTACAATCGCGATGACGGCCCGGACGCGGCGCCGGCGACCCGGCCGGGGCGCACCCGCCAGGGCGCCGCCTGGGCCTGCGGCGACGCCGCCTTGAAGTGGCGCATTCAATTGCGTTACGATCGAGGCATACACAGCCGGATTCCCGTTGCCGCACCGGCCGCCGGCGGAGCTGGGGCCCCCCGCTGGTCGTGCAGCGACGGCCTGTCCGCCAGGCCCGCCCTGCCCGCGATGTTGCCCCTGAGACCGCCATGGCCCTCCCCGAAACGGCCCTGTCTCCCTCCAGGGAGCGCGTCGTCAATCTCGTGTGCACCTTCCCGCCGGAGGAAGTGACGGGGCTGGACGAGTTCCTCGCGGTGTTCAACCGCCCCGGCGTGCGGGCCGAGGTGCGCCAGTTCCGCCACACCATCCAGCGGCGCGTGCGGCGCTCGCTCGGCGGCAAGTTCTCCAAAGGGCTCACCGCCGAGGTCACCGAGAGCGTCGACCTGAACCCGAACGAAGATCTGTTCGGGCTCAGGCGGATGCTGGGGGCGATCCGCCAGGATCCCTCGAACGTGCTGCTGCTCCACCTCCGCAAGGTGAAGGATGAGCCCCTGGCCATCCCGCTCGGGTTTTCGCTGCTGTTCAAGACGGGCCGGCCGATCCTGGTCACCGGCGGCGACCAGGCCGCGCAGGATCAACTGCTCAGCGTGATCGACCTGACGTGCAGCCGCGTGCCGCCTCCGGTTGCGCAGAACCCGTCGCTCAAGGCCATGCTGCTGGACCGCGCCCGGCGCCCGAAGGGTTTTCTGAGCACGGTGCGGATGGTGCTCGACCTGGAGTTTCTCCCGGCGGCGCTGCGGGAGAAGCTCACCAAGATCAACGCGGGCGGCGAGGTTTCCGCGCTCAGCGAGCCGGAGGTGGTCAACGTGTGCCTGCTGGCCGACCTGACGACGCGCTATCAGCCCGCCTTCGCCAAGTTCCGCGAGGCGGTGCTCTCCAGGGGAGCCCAACTGCCGCAGACGATGGGGTTGTTCGAGCTGCTGACGGCCGACCTCAGCACCAAGCAGACTATCGAGGCCTTCAAGGCGTTTCTGGATCCGGAGGAAGGCGTCGATCCCGAATCGCTCAAGAGCCGCGCCCTGGTGTTCGGCCACGTGCATCGGTTCCTGGTCGGCAAGGAAGGCCAGCGCAGCGAGCGCACGAGCCAGTTCCTCAGAACCCTCTACTCGCTCGTGATCGGCAACCGTGCCAGGCTGGATCCGCAGTTGTTCCGGCGCTGCCATTTCCTGGGGGCGCTGCACGCCGAGGAAAAACGGCTGAGCGACGAGCTGCTCCCCTTGTTCCAGGAGTTGACGCAGGCGGTCGAGGCGAAGAGCGTGACCGCCGAGGTGCGCGAGCACCTGGCGCTGCAGACGTTCCATCTCGCCAAGCAGGCGCATCAGGAGCTGGCCGCGCTGAAGAGCGAAGCGGATTTCGTGCGGCAGCGTGGCGCGCTGCGGTTGCTGCAGCTGTTCAAGTTCCCGGCGCTGCCGGCCGGGCTGATCCCGGCGCCCGGCACGGCCGAGAAGCTCGCCGAGCTGCCCGCGTTCCTCGAAGCCTTCAAGGCAATGGCCCTGGCGGTCGAAGACCTGCGCCGCCTCTCCACGCGCCTGAAGCCGATCCTCTACCGCAACGAGATCGTGGCCGCCGAGGTGGAGAAGAGCACGCTCGACGTGATGCTCGATCAGGCCCGGGAGCGGGAGAAATCGCTGCGCGCCATCTACATCGTCAACGCCGTCTCGGAGCTGGTGAACTTCACGTTTCACCTGGGCACGCAGGGGCTTTCCGGCGTCGAGCGGCTGTGCGCCCAGGACGTGGCGCGCGCGCGGCTGGGGCTCGCGTGCCACGGCACCCCGACCGACGGCGCGTCGATCGGGCTGTACATGGCGCCGGGCACCCCGCCGCTCGGGGCGCTGCAGAACGAGATCGGCATCCTGCGCAAGGCGTACACGGTGCTGGTGAGCCGCCAGGTCGTCCGGAGCGTCCGCCGGGCCACCGATCACAAGATCAACTATCTGCAGCAGACCTTCGGCGAGAACTTTTTCGAGGTGCTCTACGAGCGCATCGTCTCCGATGCCGATCTGCCGGTCTCGCGCCACCAGATGGCGGCGATCCTCAAGGAGCAGAACGTGCTGGGCAGCCTCGATGCGAAAGGCTGGCGCGCCGAGGAGGCGGAACAGCTCACCGACGAGTTCCTCTTCACCGCACCGGCGCCCGGGGCGAAGCAGGGCGCCCCCGCGCCCAAGGCGCTGACCGCCGAGGAGTTTGCGACCGGCTTCAAGCTCGCGAGCCGGCAGTTCACGCAACTGCTCGGCGCCCTGAAGACCAGCGCCGAGCAGGAGCCGGGTGAAAGCAACCCCAACGGGGTGCTGTGGGGGCTCTACAAGAAGGGCATCTTCAACCTCTCGCGACCCGAGGCGCGCGAGGCGTTCCGGCTGACCGGCTTTCACCGCCACTTGCAGGAGCTGATCGCGAAGATCTCGTCGGAGAACTACTCGGTGTTCAATGCCGAGATCTACGAGGGCGGCGTCAAGCTGTTCGTGATCCGCAAACTGGCCTACCTGCTCACCATCGGCTCGCGCTTCGGCTTCCGCATGGGCGAAAAGGTGGTGCGCTACCAACTGGTGGCGTCGCCCGCGGAAGCGGTGGAGGTGCTCGACGCGGCGTCCCAGGTGTTCAACACCAAGCTGCTGGAGCTGATCGCGGTGGAGCCGAAGCCGCCGGAGGTGGCGGCCCTGCTCGCAATGGGCGAGCGCATCCGCGAGTGCACCCTGCTCTGGCAGGAATTCAGCCGCAGGCTCACCTTCGGCCTGCTGGATCGCGTGCTGGGCGAGACCGTCATCAAGCAGCTCGAGCCGGCGCCGATCGAGGTGAAGCACCTGTATTACCTGCCGGATGCCAAGAAGCTCTGCCTGGGCCGGGCCGTGCTCTCCAACGAGAGCCTGCCCTTCACGAAGATCCTTCAGGCGGCGGAGAACGTCGGCAACCTGCAGAAGAACCCCAGGATCACCAGCACCACCATCGACGACTTCGCCATCGGCATCCAGAAGCTCGCCGCACTGCGGGACGAGCTGGGCCACATCGCGGGCGTGGCCGAAGACGTGCTCGACATCATCCAGAACCTCACCCACGATCGCGCGGAGAGCGCAAGCATGGCCGAGTACGAGGGCTGCCTCAAGCTGCTGCTGCGCATCCTGGCCAAGCCCCTGCGCGATTTCGCCGAGACCGACGTGCAGGCGCTGCATGCGGTGGCCTCGCGCATCAAGCTGGCGCTGCAGGCGCTCTACAACTCGCCCACCCCGCAGAAGCAGCGCGCCGTGACCCACCTGTTGGGCCAGCTCAATGCGCGGCGCAGCGACAGCCACTCGATCCGGCTCAGCTTCACCGACGCGTTCATCATCGAGAAGACCTCGATCCGCGTCATGCAGAAGGTGCAGCAGGGCGACGAGGTGGTGACGCGCCAGAAGAAAGTGGAGATGGAGGTGGACACCCAGTACCAGACGCTTCCCATGCGCCTGCGCGAGAGCATCAAGTTCCAGGAGGTGCTCAACACCCGCGAGCACATCCTCTTCGCCCCCGAGGGGCAGAAGCGCAAGCAGGTGGACTACACGCTCGACATCATCGAGACGCTGCTCGCCCGCCGCGGCAGCGCCATCACCTTCTACGTGGACCTGTCCATGCTTTCCGACGAGCAGATCCAGGCCCTCGCCACCCGCGTCAAGCCCTACAACTTCTTCAGGAGCGAGGAGCTCCAGCCCGAGCCGCTGCCCGGCATGAAGGTCAATTTCACCACCGACCCCCTTTCCGGCCGCATCCTCCAGCAGCAGCCCCCCAAAGGGCCGCCCCCCGCCGCGGCGCAGCCACCGGCGGCGGCCTTGCCGGCGGAGCCGCCGCAGCCCCCGCCCGTCGAATAGGGCGGCGGGGCGGGAAAGGGCATCAGCGCCGGGCCTCCTCCTCGGCCAGCAGGGTGCGGACTTCGTCCAGCAATGCCGGCAGTCGCTTCTCGGCAATGCTCCACACGAGCTGGTCCTCGACCAGGTCGTAGCCGTGAGCGAGGACGTTCCGGAACGACACGATCTGGGTCGCGAAGGTGATGCGACGAAAGGTCTCCGGGTGGCTCGCCGCCAAGCGCCGCAGCGCCTCCCCGATGATCTCGAATTCCCGTTCGACCGCGCGCCGGACCGTCTTGCTGGTGAGGTAGCCGGCTTCGGACATGCCCCCGGCGTGGTGCTGGATTGCCAGCCCGGCCGCCAGGATATCCTCCAGCAGTTTTGAAACGCTATGCGGCGTAGAGACGGACACGGGTCTGCTCTATTTCCCGGCGGAAATACGGGTTGCGGATGGCGTTGATCATCACAAGATCGACGGGGCGGCGGAACAGCGTCTCCAAGTCCGCCTTCAGGTCGAAGTAGACATCGGGATAGTCGCGCTTTGCCTCCGGCAGATACTCGAGCAGGAAGTCGATGTCGCTCGACTCTGGATCGAAGCGGCCGGTGGCGGCGGAGCCGAACAGCTCCAGCCGGGCCACGTGGTGGCGGCGGCACAGCTCGATCACCTGCGGCAGCTTCTCTTCGACGAACGGGTGCATGGAGCGGCTCGCGTCCGATGGGCGAGTGCGGCGACGGCTTTCCGGCCGACGGTTCCGCCGGGGAGGGTCGCGCGCCGGATCGACCGGAAGCATAACACGCCGCGCCCCCCTGCGGCGCGCCCGCCGCCAGGGGATGAGTTTGAACGTAGGAGCTGGTGCCGGCGGCCTCACCCTCCCCGGCCCTCCCTCTCCTGGAGGAGAGGGAGGGAGCCCCGGATCAGCCGCCGGGGCGGATTGCAGATCGCCCCCTCTCCCCCAGGAGAGGGGGCAGCCGCGTCAGCGGCGGGGGTGAGGCTGCGCCGATGATGGCACGATTCCCGCCGAACGGAGTCACTACTCTGCCGCCCTCCTCGTTGAGAAAATCCGCCGGATGTGGTTGGTGTGTTCGGAGCGTGACCGGCCACCGCTCCACCAGGGTCCAGTGCCCGACCTTGAACCTTTAGTCCCCCTGACTCCGGCAGGCACCTGGCTATGCATCTGGCAGAAGCCCCCGAGTACGTTCGCTTCCGCGCCGAGGTGCGCGAGTGGATCGAGACCACGGTGCCGCCCTCCATCAAGGGCTGGCGCCTGGGCATCGTCACCGGCCCGGGTCCCACCCCGCAGCAGATGAAGCCGCTCGAAGACGCGCTGGCCGTGAAGGGCTGGCTCGCGCCGCTCTGGCCCAAGGCATACGGCGGGGCCGAGTTCGATGCCCAGCGCCTGGTGATCCTCGAAGAGGAGATGGTGCTGGCCGGCATCCCGCCCTACCGGAACCTGAACGGGATCAACATGCTGGGGCCGATCTTGATCCGCTGGGGCACCGAGGAGCAGCGGGCGCGCTTCCTCGGTCCCACGCTGCGGCGGGAGATGCTCTGGTCGCAGGGCTACTCCGAGCCGGGCGCCGGCTCCGATCTGGCGTCGCTTGCCTTGCGGGGCGAGGTGGTCGAGGGCGGCTTCGTGCTCAATGGCCAGAAGATCTGGAACTCGCGGGCGCACTTCGCCGACTACCTGTTCCTGCTCGCGCGTACCGACCCCCAGGCGCGGCCGCGCCAGAAGGGGATCAGCTTCCTGCTGGTGGATCGGCGCTCGCCGGGGATCGTCGTGCGGCCGCTGATCACCATGGACGGGTTCCACCACTTCAACCAGACCTTCTTCGAGAACGTGTTCGTGCCCCGGCAGAACCTGGTGGGCCCGCTCAACGAGGGCTGGACCATCGCCAAGGCCCTGCTGGGCTATGAGCGGCTCACGCTGCACTTCGCCAACCCGGTGGTGATCGCCGATGCGATCGCCCACGTCAGGCAGGCCGCGCGGGAGACCGGCGACGGCCTGGGCGGCGTGCTCTGGGACGATCCCGGCCTGCGGAGGCGGGTCGCCCGGCTCGAGCTCGATGCCGAGGCCATGCGCCAGACGCGGCTGCGCTACCTCTCCGTGCTGCGGCGCGGCGAGCCGCCCGGGCCGGCCACCATGATCTTCAAGCTCTACGGCGGGGAGCTGTTCCAGCGGGTGGTCGAGCTGCACGCGCAGGTGCTGGGCCCCTGCGGCGCGCTCTGGGACGGCGCGCCTTTCCGCCACGATATCGTGGAGGCCGGCAAGCACGATGCCCATATCCGCCACCTGACCATCGGCGGGGGCACCTCGGAAATCCACCGCAACATCATCGCCAAACGCATCCTGGAGCTGCCCGACGAGGGCAGGGCCGCCAGGGCCTGAAGGGAGCCCGAGCCGTGAGCCATGCCGATTCTCCCCAGTACGCCCGCTTCCGCCAGGAGGTGCGGGAGTGGATCGAAACCACGGTGCCCCCCAGCGTGAAGCGCCAGCCCCTCGGCATCTTCACCGGCCCGGGCATGTCCCGCGAGCAGGTGGCACCCCTGGAAGCGGCGCTGGCGAAGAAAGGCTGGCTTGCCCCGAGCTGGCCCAAGCGCTACGGCGGGGCGGAGTTCGATACCATGCAGATGGTGATCCTGGATGAGGAGATGGCCCTGGCGGGCATCCCGCCCTACCGCAACCTCCAGGGCATCACCATGGTCGGGCCGATCCTGATGCGCTTCGGCACCGAGGAGCAGAAACAGCGCTTCCTGCCGCCCACCCTCAACCGCAAGATCATCTGGGCGCAGGGCTACTCGGAGCCGGGCGCCGGCTCCGACCTGGCCAGCCTCGCCTTGCGCGCGGAGCCCATCGAGGGGGGCTTCCGCTTGAACGGGCAGAAGATCTGGACCTCGCGGGCGCACTTCGCCGACTGGATCTTCCTGCTGGCCCGCACGGACCCCGCCGCCCGGCCCAAGCAGAACGGCATCAGCTTTCTGCTGGTGGATCGCCACTCGCCGGGGATCACGATCCGCCCGATCGTCACCATCGATGGCCACCACCACTTCAACGAGACGTTCTACGAGAACGTGTTCGTCCCCCGCGAGAACCTGGTCGGCGAGATGAACAAGGGCTGGACGGTGGCCAAGGCCCTGCTCGGCTACGAGCGCTTCACGACCTCGCTGGCCAACCCCCACTACATCGCCACGGCCATTGGCAACCTGCGCCGCGCCGCGCGGGAGGCGCCCTTGGGCGGGCCAGGCGCGCTCTGGGACGATCCGGCGCTGCGGCGCCAGGTGGCCCAGCTCGAAATGGACGCGGAGAGCCTGGCCCTGACCCGGATGCGTTACCTGGCGCAGGTGGCCAGGGGCCTCAACCCCGGACCGGAGACGATGCTGCTCAAGCTGTACGGCTCGGAGCTGGTGCAGCGCCTGGTCGCCCTGCACCAGCAGGCTCTGGGGCCGCTGGGGGTGCTCTGGGAAGGGGCGCCGTTTCCGCGCGAGACGGTCGAGCTGGGGGCGTTCTCCGCCAACGTGCCCTCGGTGACCATCGCCGGGGGCACCTCGGAGGTGCACCGCAACGTGATCGCCAAGCGCGTGCTGGGCCTGCCGGACGAGGGCAAGCCGGCACGGCCGTAGCGCTGGGGTCACCGGCCCCGCCGCCCAAGCCAGAGCCCCCATGGAAACCCTCGCCGCCGGATCTGCTTGCGATCGCCTCGCCCGCGCGGGGCGACGCCTGCCGGGGCGCCGCCGGGTCGCGCCGCCGGTACCGCCCCGATGAGCGATACGCCGCTGCCCCGCGAGGCCGGCTCCCGCCCCGAGCCTCCGCCCGTGAAGCTGCTCGCGGCCATCCTGTACCGGGAGGAGGCCCGGCTGGAGGCCGCGCTGCGGCTGCTCCAGCAGCGCTTCTCGCTGGTGGACCTGCGGGGCGCCGCCCACCCCTTCGAGCTCACCGACTACTACCGCGCGGAGATGGGCGGCGGCCTCACGCGGACGCTGGTGTCCTTCGAGGCGCTGGTCGATCCGGGCGAGCTGGCGGGATACAAGCGGGCTGCCGCCGGGATCGAGGACGCGCTGCGGCTCGGCGGCAAGCGGACGGTGAACATCGACATCGGCTACCTGGATGCCTGCAAGCTCGTGCTGGCCTCCTTCAAGGGGCGCGGCAACAAGGTCTACCTGGGCCGCGGCGTCTGGGCCGATCTCACCCTGATGTACGAGAAAGGGCGGTTCCAGCCGTTGCCGTGGAGCTTCCCCGACTTCAGGCAGCGCCGCTACGATGCCGAGCTGCTGCGCATCCGCCGCCGCTACAAGGCTCAGCTCGCCGACCGGCTTGCGCTGGCGCGGTCGGGCACCGAGTAGCTCGGGCCGCCACACCACGGCGCCCCCTCACCCCCACCCCTCTCCCGCTCCGGGGAGAGGGGGGCCTCTGCGCGCGACCTCGGCACACGATCCCCTCTCCCGGCAGCGGGAGAGGGGTGGCGCCGAAGGCGCCGGGGTGAGGGGGCGGGCTGGCCAAACGCGGAGCGTGTGGCTATAAGGTGAGCCTGTAAGGTCCCGAACCGTACCCGCCCGCGGGTACACTCAGGCGGCTGGTCCCATGGCGTTCGGGGCCCTATCCCATCCATTCAGTTGAGCGACGCGTATGGCGGTGGAGTTCGATCGGGTCGAGTGGGCCGAGTTCCAGCCGGGCCACAAGATGGTGTTTCACATCAAAGGGACGGGTCCCAATATCGTGCTGCTCCACGGCGGCACGGGCTCCTGGACGCACTGGTGCCGGAACGTCGAGGCGCTGGCGCAGCGGTTCACGGTGCACCTGCCCGATCTGCCGGGTTGCGGCGATTCCGACACGGTCGCTCCGCACATACCGTTCGACGACTACGTGGCCGGCGTCTGTCGAGGCATCGAGCGGGTGCTTCCCGCGGGCTCGCCCTTCCACATCGTCGGCTTCTCCTTTGGCGGTTTCATCAGCACCGGCGTGGCGGTGCGGCTGAAGTCGCGTCTGCTGCGGGTGTCCCTGATCTCGCCGAGCGGGTGGTTTCGAGGCAAGACCTCCAGGTTCCATTTGCGCAAGCGCAGCCGCACCATGACCGAGGCGGAGGTGCGCGAGGTGCACCGTCACAACCTGGCCGAACAGTTGCTCTACGATCCGGGCAAGATCGACGACGACACGATCGACCTTCACGCCGCCAATCTCGCCCGGGGCCGATTCCGCAACGCCTACCTGAGTGGCTCCGGGCGTATCTTCGGCACCTTGCCCGAAATCACGGCGCCGATGCAGATCATCTGGGGCGAGAACGACCGCACGGTCAATCCCAGTATCCCCGAGCGGATGGAGCTGGTGCGGACCATGCGCACCGATATCAAGTTCACCTTGGTGCCCGCTGCCGGCCATTGGTCGGCCTACGAGCAGCCCGAGATCGTGAACCGGCTGCTGCTGGACTGGCATTCCGCCTGAGCCCGCATGCGAGAGCCGCCGCCCGGCGACACTCGCAGGCCATGCTTTCAACCCTCGCGCCGCGCCCACGAGCCAGGCGCCCCGCCCAGGAGCCGAGCGCCCCGCCCAGGCGCCAAGCGCTCCGCCCACGAGCCCCCGGGAGATCGGCCATGGATTTCGGCATCGTCGCCTCGAAGATCGATGAGATCGGCTACATCGTCCACGCGGAGAACCTCGGCTTCACCCACTGCTGGGTCTCCGACAGCCAGATGATCCGCTCCAACCCCTGGGCCGTGCTCGCGCTGGCGGCGCAGCAGACCCGCAAGATCAAGCTCGGCCCGGGCGTGGCGGTGGCGGGGCTGCGGCTGGCGCCCGTGACGGCCAACGGCATCGCCACCATCAACCGGCTCGCCCCCGGCCGCACGTTCCTGTCGGTGGGCACCGGCAACACGGCCATGCGCATGATGGGGCAGCCCCCGATGCGCGCCAAGCCGTTCGGGGAATACCTGCGCGTCGTGCGCGCGCTGATCCGGGGCGAGGAGGTGGATTACACCCTGAACGGCGTGACCCACCCCATCCGCTTCCAGATGCGCGAGTACAACTACGTCGACGTGGATCACTACATTCCGCTCTACGTGGCGGGCTTCGGCCCCAGGGCCCAGGCGCTGGCGGGCGAGCTGGGCGATGGGCTGCTCACCGGCATGCCGCGCGGGGGAACCATCCCCGAAGCCCTCGCCCATGCGAAGGCGGGCGCCGGACGGGCGGGCCGCTCGCTGGAGGGGTTCCACACCGCGGCGCTGGTGAACCTGGTGATCCTCGAACAGGGGGAGACACTGACCTCCGAGCGCGTGGTGGCGGAGGTGGGCGCGGCGATCATGGCGAACGTCCATTACCTGGTCGACAAGGTGAAGGAATCCGGCATGGAGCCGCCCGCCTACGTCAGGCCGATCTGGGCGGAGTACCTGAAGTTCCACATGGGCCGCTCGGAAGCGGTGCGCCACCAGAAGCTGCACGAGAGCCACTACGCCTATCTGGACCCCGAAGAGGCCCGCTTCGTAACCCCCGAGCTGGTGCGGACGTTCGCGGTCGCGGGTCACCCGGAGGAGATCGTCGAGCAGCTCCGCGCGCTGGAAAAGCAGGGGCTCAACCAGATGCTGTTCATCCCGCCCGTCGAGAAGATGTACCGGCAGATCGAGGACGTGGCGCGCAAGGTCATCGCGAAAATGTAGCGCCCCGGCAGGCGATGCGCCGGCGCTGCCCGCCTCGGGATCGGCCTCGGGTGCCATGGCGGGATGGCGCGCCCGCGGTTGCTTCCGCCCCGGTGGGGGGATAGAGTGCGGGCACTCGGGAGCGGTGACCCGGCCGCGGCCCCGAGCGCTCAGGGATGCCGGCGCGGCACAGCGCATGGATCGGCGCAGGAATCTTGGGGCGGGGGCATGACGACGACGACGGCGCCTTGCCCCCAACGGGTTCCCCCCAACGCCCCTGACAGGAGATGCAGCCATGAGCGGCAACAGCCCGGCGCAGGCAGGTGCTTCGCCCAACGGCACGGCGGCGGCGCGCTTCATCGCCGCCACGGCCCAGAGAGCCTACGCGCCTGAGGTGGTCGAGGAGGCCAAGAAGTACCTGGTGGATTGGCTGGGCTGCGGCCTGGGCGCCACGGGCGACCCCGTCGCCGTGTCCGTGCGCAAGGCCGCGCTGGCGTGGGGCGGCAAGGGTCGCGCACCCCTGCTGCTGGGCGGCACCACGACCCCGGCGCTGGCGGCGCTGGCGAACGGCACGGCCGCCCACGCCATGGACTACGACGATACCCATCCGTACGCCAACGTCCACGTCAGCGGCGCCACCTGGGCGGCGACCCTCGCCATGGCTGCCCATCACGGCACGGGGGCGCGCGACGCGCTGGCGGCGTTCATCACCGGCTTCGAGACCGCGGCCCGCATCGGCGACAACAACGGGCGGCTGTTCGGGCGGCAGCTCCAGTTCCGCGGCTTCCATCCCACCTCGGTGCTGGTGCGCTTCGCGGCGGCCGCGTCCTCGGCGGTGATCCTCGGGCTCGACGAGGCGCGCGCGGCGCACGCCCTGGGCATCGCCGCC
>JACQKK010000057.1 GCA_016204605.1 Candidatus Lambdaproteobacteria bacterium | reverse complement strand
TCCAACCCCTCCATCCATGCGGCGGCTCGGGCGGGGTCGCGCTGGTGGAGCAGCGCCAGCACGATCTCGCCCCGGGAGCGTGCCCCCTCCGGCGCCGGGCGCTCCCGGGCGCGGCGGTTGGTCAGCGCCGCGACGAGGCCCGCCTCGTTGCAGCCCATCCAGGTGCCGCCCGCCTCCAGATCGAGCCCGGCATGGATGCGTGGAGCGCGCCCGATCAGCGCCGGCGCCGCAGAGGGGCGGCGGAAGTGCTCGTCACGGTTGCCGGCCAGGATGATCTCCGCTGCGGGATGCGCGCGCAGCGCCAGCAGCACCAGACACATGGGCACCGGGAGGGATGCGGGACACGGGAGGCTACGGCCCGCCCCGCCGGGGCAGGCGCGACCCCGGCGGACGCGATACGGCCGGGCGGCGATTCTCCACAGGGGCCGGGTTCGGACTCGGCAGGGCGAAGCGGATCGGCGCGATGGTGGGACCGACCGCACGCGCCCGCCTTTCCGCAAGGTAACACACCCCTCAGGCGTGAGGAAAGGCGGCGCGGAGCGCTCAGGCGGCAAGGACAGCGTGACGCGGCGGCGTAAGACGCGGGCAGGGGCGGCAGAGGAGCCCGGCGGAATCGAAGCGGCATTGGCGACCCGTCCGACACAGTGTGGGCGGGCCTCGCCACGGCTCGCTCACCCCGCGATGGCGACCCGCATCGAGGCCACCTTGTTCTCCTTCTTCACCGCCTCGGTCCACTCGGTCTCGGTGTCGGGCGTGTCGGTGAACAGGGGGTGGCGCGTGCTGAACTTGGGGTCGCTCAACACGAGCTGCAGCCCCACGCGGTTCTGCTTGTTCACCACCAGCGGCCCCTGCAGGTTCACCGTGATATCGAGCAGGTTCCCGGCCATGGTCACGATCACGTAGACCTGGAGTTCGTCGACGTCGTCGGTGTCCAGGCTGCGGATCTGCTCCTTCTTCACCGAGAAGTGATAGCCGGGCAGAATCAGCGCCGGGTCGATCACCACGAACGCCAGCGTGGGCATGTCGAGCGACTGCATCCATTTGAAGGGCTCGCCGATCTCGTCCGTGATCAGCGTGAAGCGGGTGCACTCGGAGAAGCCCAGCATGCCGTCTGCCAGGGTGACCACCTGGTCTTCCTGGACATCGATGGTGCCGAAGCGCGTGGTTTGAACCTTCATGGGAACACCTTGCCTGAGGGTGCACGGTTCTGCCGGGCGCCGCGCCCGGCCTGGATCGGAAACGACTCCGACGGTTGTGGGGGCCTCACTTCTTCTTCTTGAGCAGGTCCCCGATGGACTTGAGCGAAAGCGGGGCCTTCGAGGCCGCCCGCTTGTTCTCTTCCTGAATCCGGATGTAAACCTCCTCGCGGTGGATCGCGTATTTCTTGGGCGCGTCGATCCCCAGTCTCACCTGCTTGCCCTTGATCTCGATGACCTGAATCTTGATGTCGTCACCGATGGTAATGCTCTCTCCTGACTTCCTTGTCAGAATCAGCATCGCGGCCCTCCTTGGCTGCTGTGGCTTGGTCGAACGCCGGTCCCCGCCGGGCGCTGCGCTGCGCCGATGGTGCGGAGCCTCATCTCAACGCAAACGATCGGCGCGAACGCTCCGCGCAATCCATCCGCACACACGAAGTGCACCGGGCGGCGCCGGAAGGCGCGCCGTCGCGCGGCGTGGCTCCCGGCCTGGGCGGCGTCAGCCGCATCTTTCGGATCCGAACATCCACGGCCCTTTCGGATAGTTTGGTGTGCCGGCTCACCGGCGTGCCCATTGCAATGACAATCAAAAGTCGGGCCAAAGTGGGTCGCCCTGCGCGCCGGCTCTTGCCGCGCCTCGACCGCGCTGCGCGGGCGGAGCGCGGGGTCCGCCGGGCTCAGCGCAGGAAGTTCAGCAGCGAGGGCTGGATCAGGCGGCTGCTCGATTCGAGGGACGCCTTGTTGCGCACGTCGGCCAGGTTCATCTCCACGACCGCGGCAGGGAAATCCAGATCCTCGAGTTCCGACATGTGCTTGGTGTTGGAGAAGGAGCGCTCGTCGAGCTTGCCGAGCCGTTCTTCGAGCTCCTTGCGTACGGCGCCCACGGAGGCGCGATTCTCCAGCACCTGGTTGATGGCCTGATCCAGCGCGCCCAGCCGCCGCTCGATCGCCCGGCCGTCGTTCCCCTGCAGTGCCGTGGCGAGAGTCGCCAGCAGATCGAAGATGTCGACGGAGCCCGGCTTGTCGGGACCGGCAAAAAAAATCTGGCGCCCCGTCAGGTTGAGGGGGAGCTGGATGCCCTCGCCGGTCGAGACCATGCGGCGGTCGTCGTTGCCGAGGTAGGCCACCTGCGGGTTGGGATCGACCTGGAACTCGAGGCCTGCCGGGTACACGAGCGCGCGCCCCAGCGCGTCGCGCTGCGGCGCCTCCAGCAGCAGGCGCACCTTCTCGCTGGGCTTGCCCTGCTCGTTCACGAGCTCGAGCTCGGGCAGCAGCACCTTCTCTTCGCTCCAGGTGCTCCCGCCATCGTCGGAGACCCGGTAGCGGGCCTTGCCCAGTTCGCCCGTCTGCGTGATCCGCGCCCGGTAGGCGCTGGTCGAATGGCCCTTGAACTGGGCGGGGAACTGGGCGGTGTTGAGAATCAGCCGGATATCGGGCGCCACGTTGTCCGTGTTCACCACCGCGCTGTGCGACGCGGGGTTGCGTTCGAGCGGCTGGGTGAGCGTCTTGCTGCCGGAAAAGATGAACACCTTGCCGATCTTGGCGTTGCCGCTGTTGATGATCGCGTCGCCGATGGCCTGCATCTCGCGGGCGGTGACCTGGCGGGTGGCATCGTCGGCGTTGGCGTTGGCCTGGGCCAGGGCCAGCGTCTTGGCGCGGGCCAGCAGGTCGCCGACGTGCTCCAGCTCCGATTCTGTCCGGTCCAGCCAGAGGTAGTTGTTCTGGATGTTGCGCTGCAGCGTGTTCAGGTACGAGATCTTGGTGCGCAGGTCCTGCACCTGCGTGGCCGCCAGCGGGTCGTCCGAGAGCTGGTGGATGCGCCGGCCCGAGGACATGCCCTCCTGGAGCGTCTGGAGGCGCTCGCCGTTGGTGCTGATGTTCCGCAGCACGCTGTTCTGCTTGGTCAGGTCGGTCACGCGCATCGGCGGCTATCCCGGATGGCCCTACATGTCGATGACGGTCTTGGTCATCTCGTCCACGGTGCGGATAAACTTGGCGGCGGCATCGAACCCGCGCTGGTACTGCACCAGGTCCGCCACCTCCTCGTCCATGTTCACCGAGGAAATCTCGTCGCGCAGCTTCCTGAACTGGTCCTGGGTGAGCTGCTGGCTCTGCCGGTCCGCGCGGCTGCGCTGGACGAGCAGCCCCAGTTGCACCATCACGCCGTTGTAGTACTCGTCGAAGGTGGTCGAGTCGTTGTCCATGGTGGGGCGGAACTGCAACCCCTGGATGGCGAGCGCCACCTGGTTGTCGCCGGGGAGCAGCCCCTTGCCGGTCGAGATCAGGTTCGGGTTCTCGACCAGGCGCGGGCTCACCCGGAAGTCCTTGGCCCCCCGCAGCGATTCGAAGAAGTTGTTGAAGCCCATCACCGTTGCGAAGCCCGTCTCGTCCTCGCCCAGCACGATGCGCTGGGGGCCCGTCGATTTGAGCGAAACGCTGCCGTCCTTGTTCAACACGGCCTCGAAGGGCTTGGGGTCGCCCACCGTCTCGTTGATGCGCTTGACGATATCGCCCACGGTGTCCTTGCCGGCCTGGATGCCCACCTCGTAGGTTTCGAGCAGCTCGTTGCGCTCGCCCACCAGATTGACGCGAAACACGCCGTCGGTCAGGAAGGGGACGGGCTTGCCGAGCGCGTCGGGCTTGAAGGCGAAGGAGCTGTTCAGCGCGCGCGTGCTCGAATTGAGCCCGGTGCCGGTGGCGTGCAGGCGGTTCACCTTGAAGGCCAGCTCGGAGGCCAGCTTGTCGAGCTTGGTCGAGAACTCCACCACGGTCTCGTCGCGCAGCCGCACCAGCTCCTCCAGCTCGCCCGAGCGAAGCTGGCCCGTGAGATCGCGGCTGATGCCCTTGGCATCGATGCCGCGCAGGCTGAACATGCCCGCGTCCTCGTTCTGGTGGGAGGCCTCGAGCGGGTTGGCGCGGCGTCCGCTGACCAGCGGCCAGCCGTTGCCGACCGCCACGTTGACCTGGTGGTCGTTGTCCTCGTACCAGTCGATCTGCACTAGGCGCGCGAGCTCGTTGAGCGTGGCCTCGCGCGCGTCGCGCACGTCGTTGGCCTCGCCCGCCCCCCGCTCGACCCGCTGCACGAGCGTGTTCTGGCCGGCGAGCTGCGCGGAGAGCTGGTTCACCCGGGCCACCCGCTCTGCCAGCCGGCCGTTCAGCTCGCGGCGCACGCCGCCCAGGTCGGCGGACGCTTCCGCGATCTGCTTGGCCAGCTCTTTGGCCGTGGTGATGAGCTCGGCGCGGTAGATCTCGGCCTCGGGATGGTTGGCGAGGCGTCCCCAGGAATCCCAGAACGCGTTGAGCGCGCTGCGCAGGCCCCGCCCCTCCACCTCGTTGAACACCACCTCCAGCCGGCGCAGCCCCTGCTCGCGCAGCTCAAGGGCGCCGCTGCGGGACTGCTCCGAGAGCAGGCGCTTGTTGACGAAGCCGTCGGCGAGGCGCTCGACGCTCTGCAGATCCACGCCGGCGCCGAAGCGCGATTTCAGGGGATGCTGCGCCTCGAGGTTGACGCGCTGGCGCGAGTAGCCCTCGTTGTTGACGTTGGCGATGTTGTGGCCGGCGACGTTCATGCCCGCCTGTTGGGCGGTCAGCGATCGCTTGCCCATGCTCAACTGGCCGAACAGGTTGCTCGTGCTCATCGTCGGTCATCCTCGTCGGCCGCCCGCAGGCAGCCAGGGTCGCCGGCCGCTCACGCGGAGGTGTGCTTGAGGGTGGGCGTGCGCTGCTGCAGGCGCCCTTCTTCCGAGTAGGTGCTGTGGGCCTTGATCGCCTCGTGGATCACCGCCAGCGTGGCCTCGATCGCCTTCAGGCGCGCCTGGGCGTTGCTCGCCGTCAGGCGGGCGCTCTCGCGAATGCGGCGCACCAGCGCCTGGAGCCGCTCGAAGCATTCCTGGAGCGCTCCGCTCCAGCGCGCGGGGGCGCGGGCGATGATGGCGCGGAGCGTGATCTCCCCGCCGGGCTCTCCCCAGGCCTCGGCCAGCGCGCGCACCAGTCGGATGCGGTCGCTTTCGAGCGCTTGGATCTGGCGCACCTTGTCCTGCTTGCGGGCCTGCAGCCGGATCAGCGCGGCGCTGTCGAGCGCGCCGTCCTGGGCCGCCTCGAGCTCCAGCTCGGCAGAAAGTTCCTCATGGAGCTCGATCTCGGCGCGCAGGAGGACATGGAGTTGGTCGAAGATCGCGTCCACGGGTCTGTTCCTGGATGGGTTCGGCAAGTTGCCAAGCTGCCGGCGCGTGGGGTTCGCGGGAGGCGGGGGAGAGTCGTCGCAGCGGCGCGAGCGGGGGGAGTGTGGCTGTGGCTGGGCCGCCCGGTGGTGGCCCGGCGCGCCCCGGTCACGGCCGCTCGATGTCCTCCCGCAGGGACGCATTGATCAGGTTCTTGGCCAGCCGCTCCGCGTCGGTCTCGTACTTCCCAGCGCGGATGCGTTCCCGCAGCTCGGCCACCCGCTCCTCGCGGACGTCGGGCGCCGTGCGGATCGCCTCCCGCAGCCGCGTGGTGGTGAGGGAGGTGCGGTTGGCCGCCGAATCCTGCTCCCGCACGGTCTGGGGCTGGGCTGCCGGCTGCTTGGCTTCCTGTTCCCGCACCTTGCCCGCGGTCAGTTCCGCGGTCTTCGGGGGCTGCTGTCCGGTGACTTTCATCGAAGACTCTCCATCCAGGTCCACTCACGGGTTTCCGCACGAGAATCCGCTCGTGCGGGCTTCAGAGCGCACTCCCCGTCTGCCCGGCAGCGCCGGGCTGGGGAGTCGGGTGGCGGTCGCCTTGACGGTGCAACGGCCGAACCCTGAAGGAAACCCGTACTCCCTTATCGGGTCCCCTCGGCAAAACTTTACCCGCCCGGCGGCTTGGGCGCTGCCACAGGCGCCGCCTTCCGCTGGGCCTCGATCTGCTGCACCAGCAGATCCGCCAGCCCGATGCCGCCTCGCTGCGCCAGCAGCCGCGCATACTCGCCGTCCAGCATTTCGCGGAACACCTGTTCGCCACGGCTCGGCTCGAGGAGCTGCGCTTCGGGCTCCCCCTGGCGCATGGCGTGAATCATCTGCTCGATCAGCAGCGCCTCGAACTCCTGCGCCATTGCGCGCACGGCCTTGGGGTCGTCGTCCTTGTTCCTGGCCAGCGCCGCGGCCTGGGCCCTGACCTTGGCCAGCTCGGATTGGGCGCGCGCCATGGCGGGAGAGAGGCTGTCGGCGATCCCCAGGTCAAGGCGCATGGTCCCTCCCGCTCAGCGGATTTCCAGATCGGCGTGCAAGGCTCCCGCCGTCTTGATGATTTTCAAGACTTGGGCCAAATCGGAGCTCGACGCGCCGATCTTGTTCAGGCCGTCCACCACCTCCTTCAGGTCCACCTCGCCCTTGAACAGCAGGATGGCCGGGGCCTGCTCGACCGGGATGGGCGGGGCGGCGGCCTGGCCCTGGGCGGCGGCCGCCTCGGCCTGCGCCGGCTCGGCGGGGCGGGGCGAGACCTGGATGCTGAGCTTGCCGTGGGAGATGGCGATGGGCGAGATGCGCACGTTCTGGCCCATCACGATGGTGCCGGTGCGCTCGTCCACCACCACCCGGGCCACGGCATCGGGCGTGATATCGAGGTTCTCGATCTTCGCCATCAGCTCGACCGTCTGCCCGAGATAGCTATCGGGGATCGAGACTTCGATCGACCCCGCGTCGCTCGCGCGCGAGGTGCCGTCGCCGAACTCGCGGTTGATCTGCTTGGCGAGCCGGAAGGCCGTGGTGAAGTCGCTGTCCTTCAGGTTGACGAAGATGCGGGCGCGCGTGTTCAGGTTCAGGTTCACCTCCCGTTCCACCACGGCCCCGGAGAGCACGTAGCCCTTGGTGGGCACCAGGCTCGACTTCGGATCGACCGTCGCCTGGCGCTCCGCGGCGGCGGCGCCACCGCCCGCGGCCGCGCCGGCGGCGGCGGCCGTTTCGGGCGTGCTGCGCTCGATGCCGCGCGGAATGCCGGTGATCGGCCCCTGGGCCGTCGCGTAGATCACCTGGTTGGCCCCGTGGAGCAGCGTATACATCAGCGTGCCGCCGCGCAGCGAGACCGCATCCCCCAGCGCATCCACCACCACGTCGATATGGCTGCCGGCCTTGGCAAAGGGCGTCAAGTTGGCGGTCACCAACACGCCGGCGATGCTGCGACCCTTGATATCGGCCGGGTTCAGGTTGATGGCCATCCGTTCGAGGGCGTTGCGCAGCGGCTTGCGGGCCAGCAGGCTTTCCGGCGAATCGCCGGTGCCGTCGAGCCCCACCACCAGCCCGTAGCCGATGAGCTGGTTGTCGCGCGCGCCCCGCAGGAAGGCCACGTCCTTCACGCGGATCGCCCAGGCCTCGCCGGCGCACAGCAGCGCCAGCGCCAGCGTCGCCGCCACGCCGACGAGGACGGCGCTGCCGTGCCGGGGCCGGCCGGGCAGCGCGAGGTTGGCAGCGGGGGTGCGGTGCTTCACGGTACCACCTCCAGCGGAAGTTGCGTCAGGGTGGCGCCCTCCCGGGCGCTCACTTGGCCGGCGACGTGAGGAACTTGGTGAACCGATCGAGGAAGTTCGCCTCCTGCGGGCGATCGGCCGCACGCGCCGCCGAGGCCAGCTCGGGCGGAATCGTGCTCCTCTTCACGAACCGGCGGATGCGGTATTCGGCCTTGCTGAGCTTCGCGGAGGCGATCGCGTTGTTGTCGTCCACGTCCGAGGGCCGCACGATGCCCCGCAGCGTCACGATGTAGCGGATGCGGTTGCGGTCGCGGAAGATCGGCGGATGGGTGCCCTGCACCACCATGTTCCCGTTGGAGAGCACCCGCGACACCTCGACCTCGATGGACTGGATCGCGCGCAGGATCTCGTTCTGCTCGCGGTCGATCGCCTCGCGCCGCTTCTGCTCCTCCTGCAGGAACGCCAGGATCGGATCGACGGGTTTCTTCACCTCGCCCGCCTTGGCCGCCTGCGCCGCCTGCTCGGCCGTTGGCACGGCGGGCTCCGGCTTGGCTTCCGGCACCTTGATGATCTTGGCCAGGTCCGTGACCGTCAGCAGGTCGCCCACGTAGCGGGCGCGGTGGTCGCGCATCAGGTTCCCCCACGAGGAGGCGCCCTTCCACAGGCTGCCCTCGTACGTATTGCGGATGGGGTTCACCGGCGCGCGCGTCCGGTAGCGTTCCTGCGGGCGCGTATCGGTGACCTGCTGCGCCTGGGGCGCGGCGCCCGTCTGCTGCAGCGCGCAGCCGGCGGCCAGCAGCGCGAGCGCCGCGAGCGCAGCCGGCACGGCGGTGCTGAGGGGGTTGAGGATCATCGCGTGTCGCTCCCGAAAGAGGCGCGGGGAAATCCCGGCGCGTGGCGTCACTGGACTCTCACCGTTTCATCGTCGCGCAGCGTGCCGTAGACGATCTTGCCCGACTGGAGATTGCGCACCGGAATGAACTGGCCCACCCGCGCGGCCACCAGCGCCACGCCGGGCGCCTTGAGCACCAGGCCGGGGGAGGTGAAGACCAGCGTCACGCCGCCCCCTTCGCCGATATCGGCCGGATTCGTCAGGAGGTCCGCGGCGAGCATCTCATTGCGGGCGATGGGCCGCAGCGCCGTCTTGCCGACCACCTTGGCCAGCGCCGTCACGTACGGGCGGCCCTTCAGCAGGGCCAGGTTCTGGCGCAGCAGCATCACGTCGTCGGCGGCGATGGTCTGGTTGCGGCGGATCACGTTCTTCGCCACCACGATCTCCTGGTACACCTTCTGCTGCACGCGCACGATGGTGCGCCAGGCCTCCTGGCCGTCCACCTTCAGCACGACGGCGTAATTGCGGTAGCCGCCCGGCACGAGGTGTCGCCCCAGCAGTTGGATGTCCCACTCCAGCTCGCCCCTGGGCACGACGACATCCTGCACCGCTCCCACCAGCTCCTGCTTGAGCTCCTGCCTGGCGGAGGAATCCGGCAGCTCCGCATCGGCCAGCGCGCGGGCCAGCACGAGCTCGGCGATCTCCTCGCCCTTGATCACGCGGCCGCTGCGCACGACCTCGGCGCCCTCGGGCACGCTGATCCGCAGCCGGCCCGGCTCGCCGCCCTGGGCCAGCCGCGAGCGCAGCAGCGCTTCGCTGAGGGGCAGCGCCCGCCCCGGCAGGGGCGAGCGGCCGATCTCGACCTGGGCCAGCCGGGTCAGCTCCTGAACATCGAAGCCGTCCATCTCGGCGATCTCGCCCAGCCGGTACGTGTCGCCGCCCACCTCCGCCCGCGCCAGCACGCGCACCTCGATGGCGTTGAGGGCCGCCGGCTCGGCCCCCGCTTCCTCCTCGGGAACCGGCACAGGCGCAGCCGCGGCCGCCGCGAGGGCGGGGGCCGGGGCGCTCCAGGCCGGCCCGGCCCAAAGCGCCACCGCCCAGAGCGAGACGGCCCAGAGCGAGGCGGCCCAGAGCGGCACGACCCAGAGCGAGCCGCCCAGCCACGGGGCGGCTTTCGGCAGGAACTTGACGGCATCAGGTCGCATGGGGCCCCTCAGGGGTTACCGGATGATGTTCGAGGCGGTCTGGAGCATCTCGTCGGAGGTCTGGATGGCCTTCGAGTTCACCTCGTAGCCGCGCTGGGCGACGATCATGTTGATCATCTCCTCCACCACGCTCACGTTGGACAGCTCGAGGAAGTGCTGATTCAGGGTGCCCATGCCCCGCACGCCCGGGTTCTCGACCACCGGGTTGCCGGAGGCGGCCGTGGCCGAGTACAGGTTCTTGCCCAGCGGCGCGAGCCCGGCGGGGTTGGCGAAGCGGGCCAGCTGGATCGTCCCCACCGGCGTCGGCAGGGCCTCGTCGCCGACCAGCACCGAGACGGTGCCGTCGAGCCCGATCTGCACCTGGCGCGCATCCTGCGGCACGATGATCTCCGGCTCCAGCGGGAAGCCGTCCTGCGTCACCACCCGGCCGCGCGGGTCCTTCTGGAAGTCGCCGGCGCGCGAGTAGGCGATGGAGCCGTTGGGCTGGAGGATCTGGAAGAAGCCCACCCCTTCGACGGCCACATCGAGCGCGACGCCCGTGTTCTTCATGTCGCCCTGGGTGAAGATCTTCTCGGTCGAGACGTGCTTGACGCCGTGGCCGGAATGGATGCCCACCGGCACCGTGGTGTTCTGCGACGACTGCGAGCCGGCGGTGCGGTCGATCTGGTACAGCAGGTCCTGGAAGTTGTTGCGGCTCTTCTTGAACCCGGTGGTGGCGACGTTGGCGAGGTTGTTGGCCACCGTATCGATCTGGCGCTGCTGGGCGCCCATCCCGGTCGCCGATACGAACATCGAACGCATCATGGTGCGTCTCCGCTCCTGCTGAACGGTTCACTCCCTGGGGCACGCGCCCGCATCACACCTGCGCGAGACTGATGGCGCCCCGGTTCATATCGTCCGCGGCGCGCAAGGCCTTCTGCATCTGGGTGTAGGCGCGGTTGGCCTCGATCATGCGCACCATCTCCTTCACCACTTCGACGTTCGAGGACTCGATTGAGCCCTGCACCATCTGCACGTCCTCGAGGATGCGGGGCTGGTTCTCCGCGTCCACGGGGGCGAACAGGGAATTGCCGAGCTTCTGCAGCCGCTCCGGGAAGGGGAACGCCACCACCTTCATGCCCCCCACCCGCCGGCCGTCGGCGATGATCGTGCCGTCCTCGCTGGCTTGCACGTTCTGTCCCACGATCTTGAGCGGGCCTTCCTTGCCGTTCACCGTATAGCCCTCCGCGCTGATGAGCTGATTGTCCTTGCTCAGGCGGAAGGTGCCGGCGCGCGTGAAGCGCTCGCCCTGGGGGGTGTTGACGCTGAAGAAGCCGGCGGGGTTCGCCAGGGCGAAGTCGAGGTCGTTGCCGGTGCGGACGAGCCGTCCCTCGGCGAAGTTCTTGCCCATGTCGCCCACGGTCACATAGTGGGTGCCGATGCCGCTGTAGGGAGGCAAGTGCTCCGAGTGGGCGAATCGCTCCTCGTCCGATTCGGAGGCGATGCCCATGGTGCGGGCAAACACCGTCTCGAACGCGGCCTGGTCGCCCTTGTAGCCGGTGGTATCCGCGTTGGCGAGGTTGTTGGAGACGGCCTCCATCTGCCGCTGCAGCACGTGGCCCTGCGAAACCAGCGAGTAGATGCCCTGTGGATTCATGCTCGGCTCCCGTGCAGGCGCGTGCTTCCTCGGCAGTGCGGTCATCGCGGACGTTCGCTTCCTCCAGGAAAAGCAAGCGATATGCCAATACCCGGCCCGTTCCGGCCGCCGGCGGGCGTCGCGATCCGGGGCGCCCGCACGGCGCTTGGCGAGGCACGGGCACGCCCGGAGACGCCCGCCGGGCTCGCCCTGCCGGCCGCCCCTGCCGGCGCGCCCGTCCGTGCAATACCGGGGCAAATCCGGTACAAGCAGGATGGGGAGCAGGGCGCCGCGGCAGCGATCGGACCGGGGAGGGGGAAGATGGGGTTCTGGTCGGATCAGGTCGTGCCCCGGATGGTGCACGTCTCGATGAAGGCCAAGCCGGTCGCCGAAGTCCGGGGCAAGGCGCTCGCCGCCGCCGGCGGCACGGTGCTCGAAGTGGGATTCGGCTCGGGACTGAACCTCGCCCACTACCCGGCCGGGGTCACCCGGCTGCTGGCGGTCGAGCCCTCCGAGGTCGCACGCGGCCTGGCGCGTCGCGCCATCGCCCGGGCACCCTTTCCGGTCGAGTTCGCGGGGCTGGACGGACAGCGCATGGTGGTGCCGGATGGGTCGGTGGACTGCGTCGTCACCACCTGGACCCTGTGCACGATCCCCAAGCCGGAGCTGGCGCTGGCGGAGTTCGCCCGGGTGCTCAAGCCGCAGGGCACGTTCGTGTTCGCCGAGCATGGGCTTTCGCCCGATCCGGGCGTGGCCCGCTGGCAGGGGCGGCTGAACGGTCTGCAACAACGGCTGGCGGGCGGATGCCAGCTCACCCGCGACATCGCCGCGCTGATCGAGGCTTCGCCCCTCAAGCTCACGGCACTGGAGAACTTCTACATCGCCGGGCCGCGCACCCACACCTATTTCTACGTGGGCGCCGCCACCCGCCCGGAGTGATCCCGGGCCGAAATCTGCCGCGGCACTCCGCCCGCACTGCTCCCGCCCGGTCTTGCGCCGCGGGGGCGCCTTTGCCGCGCGCATCGGCCGCGGGCGCGCTTCCTTGACGCGCCGGAGAGCCGCCATTATGCTGGGGCCAGTCCGTCCCGAGCCTCGCCGAGCCATCCCGAGCGCCGATGACCTTCGCCGAGCCCACCCCCGCAAGCGCCGCCGCCGAGGTCTCCCGCGAGACGCTGCTGCGCGACCTGGCGGCGCACCAGCGTGAGGCGCAGGCGCGCCCGGGCGATCATCTGCCGCCCTACCACGCGGGGCTGATTCTGGTGCAGCTCGGCGACCACGAGGCGGCCATCGCCAGCTACCGTCAGGCCATCGAGCGCGACCCGAGCTTCTCCCCGGCCCACTACAACCTCGGCACGGCCTGCGCCGCGGAGCGGCGCTGGGCGGAGGCGGAAGAGGCCTTCCTGCAGGCCGTGCGCCTGGCGGAGGATGCCGAGGCCTGGGCCAACCTGGGCGCCGTGTACGAGGCCCAGGACAAGCTCGAGCTGGCCGAGGATGCCTTCCGCAAGGCGGTGCGGCTCGATCCTCAGGAGCGGGACGCCCGCTGGCGCCTGGGCAGCATCTACCTGCGGCTGGGCCAATCCGACCGGGCGGCGCAGACCTTTCAGGATGCCGTCGACGTGGACGAGTCCAACGTCGAGGCCTGGAACGGGCTGGGCCTGGTGGCCTTCCACCGCGGCGAGCTCGATGCGGCCCGCGCCTATTACCTGAAGGCGATCGCCCTGCGCGATGACCACGCCCGGGCCTGGAACAACCTCGGCAACGTCTACGCCCGCCAGGGCAACGCGTCCGCCGCCGAGGAAGCCTACGCGGGCGCCGCGCGCCGCGGCCCCGCCGACCCCGATATCTGGTTCAACCTGGGCGAGCACTTCTTCCGCCACGACCACCCCGAGACCGAGCGCTGCCTCGCCCGCGTCGTCGAGCTGAACCGGCGCGACATGGAGGCGTGGGAGCTGCTGCGGCAGTGGTACGTCCGCCATCCCAACCCCGAGCGCTGGAAGTCGGTGCTGAAGATCCTGCTGGCCGAGCGTCCGGGCGAGCTGGCCCTGCTGCGCGAGCTGGCCCATGTGCTGGACCGGCTGGGGGAGCACCAGGAGGCCGCGGCCACCCTGCGCCGGCTGATCGCGCGGGAGCCCCACGACGAGGAGTCGCGGCTCGTGCTGGCCGGCCTGTACGTGCAGCAGGGGCAGCACCAGGAGGCGTTCCAGGAGCTGAGCCACGTCACGATCCAGCGGCCCGAGGTGATCGAGCTCTGGTACCGGCTGGGCCAGCGCCTGCTCCACCACCGCCAGGTCGAATCCGCCATCAAGTGCTTCCTCACCGTCGTGGCCCACAGCCCCCAGCGCACCGACTGCTGGCTGCTGCTCGGCGAGCTGGCCCTCGAACGCGAGCAGTGGGAGCTGGCCCTCGAGCGGCTCAAGCGGGCCGAGGAGCTGGACCGCAACAACACCGCCCTGTGGCTGCCGCTGGCCGAGCGCTTCATCGCCCTCGGCGAGAGCGGCAAGGCCGTCCAGTGCCTGGCGATGGTACACGAGCACCTGCGCTACCTGCCCCAGCACTGGCCGCGCTATTACGATCTCTACACCGCGGCGGGGCGCGGGGAGGAGTTCCTGGCGCTGCTGGAGCGGCTGCTGGCCGATCAGCGCCTGGGCAGGCGCTACTGGATCAACCTGGCCGAGCTCTATGCCCGCGCCGGGCAGATGGAGCGGGTGCAGGCGTGTCTGGCCCAGGTGGCGGAGGGCGAGGGCGATGCGGGCAGCCGCGACCTGCTGCTCGGGCGCTACCACCTGCAACGGGGCGAAGGGCAGCTCGCGCTCCAGTTTCTGCGCCGGGTGCAGGCCGGCCACGAGCAGGAGCCCGCCTACTGGATGGACCGCGCCGACGCCGCGTACCTGGTGGGAGACCTCGAGGAGGCCCAGGCCGGCTACCTGCGCGTGCTCGGCTTCGACGCGCACAACCTGCGGGCGCTGTTCAACCTCGGCAACGTGCTGCACCGCGGGAAGGCGTACCGCGACGCGGAGCGCCAGTTCCGCGCCGTGCTGGAAATCAAGCCCGACGAGCCGAAGGCGTGGTACAATCTCGCGTTGGCCCAGGAGGAGCAGGGTCGGAGCTCGCTGGCCCGCGAAGGCTTCGCCAAGGCGCTCCAGCTCGACCGCCGCTTCGCGCCCGCCTGGAACTGGCAGGGCATCCTCCACGTCCGCGCGGGCAGGTTGCCGGAGGCGCGCCGCGCCTATCTGCGCTGCGTGGCGGCGAGCGGGCGCACGTCGGCCAACGGCTGGTACAACCTGGGGCTGCTGTTCCGCCAGCAGGGGGAAGAGCAGCAGGCGGTCGCCTGCTTCCAGCAGGCGGAGCGGTTGGGCGGCGCCAAGCCCGCCGAAGGCATGGCTTCCGTGCGGGTGTTCTACGACCGCGATCCGAGCGACCCCGGCACGCGGGCCTAGCGGCGTGGGGGGCCGCGCCCGTCGCCGCCAGGGCGGGCGCGCGGGCAATCCGGGCGCTCTCCCCGCCGCGACCTGTCCCGAACCTTCGCCACGGTTCCCGTCCATGAAATTCGTCGATCAGGTGAAGATCCACATCCGCTCGGGACGGGGCGGCGACGGGTGCAGCTCGTTCCGGCGGGAGAAGTTCATCCCGCGGGGCGGACCCAACGGCGGCGACGGCGGCGACGGCGGCGCCGTGTACTTCAAAGGCACGCGCGGCCGCACCACGCTGCTCGATTTCCAGTTCCGGCAGCATCACCGGGCGGGGGACGGCGGCCACGGCAAGGGCAAGGACATGCACGGGGCCACCGGCGAGCCGCTCGTGCTCGCAGTGCCGCTCGGCACCATCGTGCGCGACGCGGAGACCGGCGAGACGCTGCTGGAGGTGCTGGGCGAGGCGCCCGTGCTCGCCCTCGCCGGCGGCCGCGGCGGCCGGGGCAACACCCGCTTCAAGTCCCCCACCAACCGCGCCCCCCGCCAGTGCGAGCCCGGCCAGCCGGGCCAGGAGCGCTGGGTCGTGCTCGAGCTCAAGCTGATGGCCGACGTGGGGCTGGTGGGCTTCCCCAACGCGGGCAAGTCCACGCTGATCAGCCGCATCTCCCGGGCGCGGCCCAAGATCGCCGACTATCCCTTCACCACGCTGGTGCCCCACCTGGGCGTGGTGCAGACGGAGAGCTTCGAAAGCTTCGTGGTGGCCGATATCCCGGGCATCATCGCGGGGGCGCACGAGGGGGCCGGGCTGGGCCAGCGCTTCCTGCGCCACATCGAGCGCACGGCCATCCTGCTGCTGCTGCTCGACGGCTCGGGGCTCGGCGAGCGCGAGCCCTGGCAGGAGTACGAGGTGCTGCTGGAGGAGATGCGGCTCTATGCTCCGGCCCTGGTGGCCAAGCCGCGCGCCGTGGCGCTCACCAAGGCGGACCTGTTCGGGGAGCGCCGGGAGCAGGAGGCGCTGCGGGCGCGCCTGGAGGCGGCCGGGGAGCGCGTGCTGGTGATCTCGGCCGTGACGGGCGAGGGCATCGCCGGGCTGATCCGCTTGCTCGGCGCCGAGGTGAGCCGGGTGCGGGAAACGGAGGCCGCGCTCACTCCCGATGCACGTATTTCGCCGTCCATTGCTGGTACGTCAGCCCCTCCTGCGCCGCCTGCCGCTTCCGATACTTGACGAGCAGCCACGTGGTGAGCGGGTACGTCAGGATCGTGCCCGGCACCGTCCAGAACAGTCCCCCCACCACGATGGGCCAGCCGAACAGCCAGAACACGGCGACGACGCCCCGCCACAGTCCCTGGAAGAACCCGACCGGGTCCTCCTCCTCAAGTCCCTTCAGAATCTCCTTGAAGGTCGAATAATCCAGCTCCTCGGAGGCGTAGCCCAGCACCGCGAGCAGCCAGTCGCCGGTTTTCAGGTAGAAGTAGTAGATCGGCACGATCGTGACCGGGTTGGTCAGCCAGACGACGGCGATGGCGATCGGCAGGTTGAAGTGGAACCGGAACACGTAGCGCGCCACCACCCAGATCGAGGCCGCCACGTACATCTGGATGCCCACCGTGGGCGGCAGGGCGCAGAACGCCCCCACCGTCGCCCCCCACGCCACGCTGGAGACCGGAGCCGTGGTTTCCTGGAACGGCTTGATGACGTGGACGTAGACCAGCCGACGGATCTTCTCGAACATCGCCTCTGCCGCGTCGAAGTGAAACGCCGGCCCTGGGCCTCCCCGCCGCCCGCCCCCCCGCCGTTTCCGGCGGCGGGCGAACGCCTTGCCGTGACAGGGGCCGACCTGGACGTGCGAGGGCTGCGCGCGCCGCCGGCAACGAGTCCCCCCGCCGGGGCGGCGCCCGCGCCGCGCGGGCGGAGCTGCTGGGTGGTGGACGGTGGCTAGCCGGGGTGGACGTGGCCCGTGTGGCGCCCGCGGTCGGCGGCGCGATCGGGCAACGCCTGGGCAGCCTGCGCGGCCCCTGTACGCCGCTCGTGGATCGACACGGAAGCCCGCGCTAGGAGGAGACCTGCGAGAGGTAGGTGTGGATGATGCGGGGCGCCTCGTGCAGCGCGTGCGGCAGCTTGCCCGGATCCTTCGCGCCGGCGGTGGCCATATGGGGCGGCCCACCGCCCCGCCCTTCGGCGAGCATGGCCACGCGGTTCACGATCTCCCCCGCCTTGATGTTCCGGCGTACCAGCTCCTCGCCCACCACGCACAGCAGGGAGGCCTTGCCCTGGATCACCGAGCCGAGCACGGCCACACCGTTCTTGAGCTGCTTGCGCAGGGAATCGGCCAGCCCGCGCAGCTCGTCCAGCGACTCGGCCTCCACCTGATCGGCCACCACCGCGATGCCATCGACCTGCTGGGCCTTCTTGAGCAGCTCCCCCGCGCCCTGGGCTTGGCTGCTCTTCTTCAGCGCCTTGAGCTCGCGTTCGAGGGTGCGGCGCTCGTCGAGCAGGTGCTCGACGCGGGCGGCCACCTGCTCCGGGGCGACGTTGAGGGTCTGCCGCAGCCGTTCCACCAGCCGCACCTGCTCGCGCAGGTGGCGCTCGGCGCTCTCGCCGGTGTAGGCGAGGATGCGCCGCACGCCGGCGGCGATGCTGCTCTCGCCGACGATGGTGAGCAGGCCGATATCGCCCGTGGCCCGCACGTGACAGCCGCCGCACAGCTCCGCGGAGAAGCCGGGCACCTTGACCACCCGCACCTGCTCGCCGTATTTCTCGCCGAACAGCGCCACCACGCCCGCATCGATCGCCTGCTGGTAGCCGCTCTGGAAGATTTCGAGCGGCGTGTTCCGGCGGATCTCGCGGTTCACCAGCCGCTCGACCTCGTCGAGCTGCGCCTCGCTGGGCTTCTCGAAGTGGGTGTAGTCGAAGCGCAGGTAGTCCGGATGCACCACGCTGCCGGCCTGGTTGACGTGGGCGCCGAGCACCTCGCGCAGCGCCGCCTGCAGGAGGTGGGTCGCCGTGTGGTTGAGCGTGGTGCGCGCGCGCAGCGCACCATCCACCTCCGCCGTGACGGGCCGGCCATCGGGGGTGGCGGGGCCTTGCGCGTGGTGCACGATGCGGTCGCCCTCCTTCCGGACGTCGACCACCCGCCACGCGCCCGCCGGCCCGTGGATGCGCCCCTGATCCCCCACCTGCCCGCCCCCCTCGGGGTAGAAGGGCGTGCGGTCGAGCACCAGCAGCAGCGTGCCCTCCGCGGTGCGGGCGTAGCGCCGCACGACGCTCTCCAGGGTCAGGCTGCCGTAGCCCTCGAAGCGGGAATCGGCCCCTTCGCTCAGCGTCACCCACCCGGTCTGGGCCGCCATGAGCTGGCTGGCGGCGCGGGCCTGCGCGCGCTGCTGCTCCATCAGCGCCTCGAAGCCGGCCATGTCCACGCGCAGCCCGCGTTCCCCGGCCATCAGCCGGGTCAGGTCCACCGGGAAGCCATAGGTGTCGTAGAGCTTGAAGACGGCGGCGCCCGGCAGCGTGCCGCTCTTCTGCACGGCCAGCGAGGCCGCCGCCTGCGCGAACACGTCGAGGCCGCGGTCCAGCGTCTGGGCGAAGCTCTCCTCCTCGGCCCGGATCACGCGCGCGACGTGCTGGGCCTGGGCGCGCAGCTCCGGGTAGAAGCCCCCCAGCTCCCGCTCGACCACGGCCACCAGCCTGTGGATGAACGGCTCGCGCATGCCCAGCACGCGCCCGAAGCGCGCGGCCCGGCGCAGCATGCGCCGCAGCACGTAGCCGCGCCCCTCGTTCGAGGGCAGCGCGCCATCGGCGATGGCGAAGGTGAGCGCCCGCAGGTGGTCCGCGATCACGCGGAAGGCCACGCCCGTCTCCCCCGGCCCATCGGCCACGCCCGTGACCGACGCGATCTCGGCCAGGATCGGCGTGAACAGGTCGCTCTCGTAGTTGGAGAGCTTGCCCTGCAGCACACGGGTGATGCGCTCGAGCCCCATGCCCGTGTCCACGTGGCGCGCAGGCAGCGAGACGAGCTTCCCGTCCGCCTGGCGATCGAACTGGACGAACACCAGGTTCCACAGCTCGATGTAGCGCCAGCAGCCCTCCGCATTGACCCCGCAGACGTGGCCGTCCTGCCCGGCCCGAGGGCAGGTGCCCTCGCCCATGTCCATGTGGATTTCGCTGCACGGGCCGCAGGGGCCCGTCTCGCCCATCTCCCAGAAGTTCTCCTTGCGCCCGAAGCGCAGCACGCGGGTCTTGGGCAGCGGCGTCACGTCCCGCCAGATCGCCTCCGCCTCGAGGTCGGGCTCGAGGCCCTCCTGCGGGGCGCCGCCGAACACCGTGGCGTAGAGCCGCTCCACGGGCAGCCCCCAGCGCTCGACCAGCAGCTCCCAGGCCCAGGCGATGGCGTCGCGCTTGAAGTAGTCGCCGAAGGACCAGTTGCCGAGCATCTCGAAGAAGGTGTGGTGGTAGGTGTCGCGCCCCACGTCCTCGAGGTCGTTGTGCTTGCCGCTGGCGCGGATGCACTTCTGGGCGTTCACGGCGCGCGAGTAGTCGCGCGTGCCCGTGCCCAGGAACACGTCCTTGAACTGATTCATCCCTGCGTTGCTGAACAGCAGCGTGGGGTCGTCCAGCGGAACCACCGGCGACGATCGGACGTGGCGGTGGCCCTTCGCCTCGAAGAACGCGATAAACTCGCTGCGGATGGTCTGGGAGGTCTTCACAAGAATCGTCTTCGGGGGCGAGGGGGCGATGCGCACCGCACTGAGAAGGCATAGTAACACAGCGGCTCCGCTTCTCCAACCCTCGCCCAGCGCGCTCGCCGCGCTGCGGGCGGCCCTGCGGGGGGCGGACCGGCCTTGAGCGCGCGAGCGGGCGGAGGAGGCCGGCGGGGGGTGGCGCCGCGCCAGCCGGCGCTGCACGTCGGGGCCTTGCACCTGGCGGTGCTGCTGTTCGGTGCGGCGGGGCTGTTCGGGCGCTGGGTGGCGGCGCCGGCGCTACTGATCGTGTTGGGCCGGCTCGGCTGGGCGGTCGCGGCGCTGGCCCTCTGGCGCGCGGTGTGGCGCCGCGCGGTGGCCGGTCGCGCGGTGCCGGGCCCCGCCGTGCCGCGCATCTCCCGGCGCGACCGCGTGCTCCTGCTCGCCGGGGGCGCGACGCTCGCGCTGCACTGGTTCGCGTTCTTCCGGGCGATTGAGCTTTCCGGCGTGACCATCGGCGTGCTGGCCTACGGGGCGGCGCCCCTGTTCGCCGCGCTCATCGAGCCGCCCTGGTTCCGCGAACGGCTCCGCCCCGAGGCGTTCGCGTGGGCGCTGCTCGCGGGGCTCGGCCTGGCGCTGCTGGCCCTGCCGGGCGCCGGCGGCGCACCCGGCGCCCCCTCGGCCGGGTCGGCCCTGCCGGCGGCATCGGCGCTCGGCGGCGTGGGCTGGGGCATCCTCGCCGGCGCCACCTTCGCGCTGCTGACGGTGCTCGACCGCGACCTCGCCCGGCGCCATGCGGCCCTGGATATCGCGCTGGCGCAGGATAGCCTGGCGCTGGCCTGCATCCTGCCCGCCGCGCTGCTGCGCTGGGAGCCGCTCGCCCCCTGGCAATGGGGGCTGCTGGCGCTGCTGGGGGTGGTGTGCACGGCCTTCGCCCACGGCCTCTACATCCGCGCCCTCCAGGGGGTGACGGGCCGGGTGGCTGCGCTGGCCTCGGCCCTCGAACCCGTGTACGCGGCGGCGCTGGCGGCGCTGCTGTTGGGCGAACGTCCGGGCCCGCCGGTGCTCGCCGGCGGGGCGCTGATCGTGGCCGCCGTGGTCGGCGCGAGCCTGCGCGCGCGGGCCCGAGGGCCGAGGCCGGCGCGGTAGGCCGTCGGGCCGTGCCATGGTGCACTCCTGCCCAGGTCCCGCCCCGGCCTTCCGCCCGCCTGGCCCCTGGGAGTGACTCAGTTCGCCGCAAGGGCACAGGGTATCGCGCGGCCTCACTCCCGCCGCCGGCGCGGCGGCCCCCGCGCCTGGGGGAGAGGGGGCGAGCTGCACGCCGCCCCGTTGGCTGATCCCGGCTCTCTCCCTCTCCTGAAAGGAGCGGGAGGGTCGAGGAGGGTGGGGCCGCCGGCACCGGCATTCCGACTCAAACGGAGTCACAACCCGGCCCCCGGGAAATTGGCGGAGAGCTTGAATTTGCGGTATCCTTTGTGCATACACTCGCTCGGATTCGCTTTGCCTTGTCTCGTCAAGGACTTCAACGACCGAAAAGGGCAGCATGGCGGAGAAAAACGAGCTCGAAGGATTCGAGGATCTGGACAAGATGTTCCAGGAAGGGGAGGCCTCCGGCGGCGCCGCGGACCAGTTCTCCAAGGATCTGGACAACCTGCTGGGCGAAACGGGCGCCGAAGCCGCGGCCCCGGCCGCCCCCGGTGCCGCAGGCGCCGCAGCGACAGCCGGCGCCCCGGGTGGCGATTCAGAGCTGGACTCCTTTTTCGAGGACCTCTCCACCATCGACGACCTGGAGGTGCAGGAGGAGAAGGCGGCGCCCAAGGCGCCCGCCGCGCCGGAGCCGCAGGCCGCCCCTCCCCCGCCCAAGGCGGAAGCGAAGCCGAGGCGCGTCGAGAAACCCAAGCCGAAGCCCAGGGGCGAGCGGGCCGGCGGCGGCATGCTGCGCAAGCTGGTGGCGGCGCTGCTGCTGATCGGGCTGTTCGGTGCCGGCTATGCGGCCTACGTGTTCCTCTTCCCGAAGATCGAGTTGCCGTGGGAGGTGTTCGAGCCGGCGCCCAAGAAGGCGCCGCCGGCGGTGATCGAGGTTCCGCCTCCGCCGCCCCCGCCCCCGCCGGTGGTGGTGCAGCCCCCGCCGCCTCCGCCGGTGGCCAAGCCGGCACCCAAGCCCGTGGGCCCGGGGTACGGCATCCAGGTGGCCACCTGCTTCTTCGATTCCTGCACGGCGGAGTTCGGCCAACTGCTCAAGCGCAACGCGCTCAGCGTCACCACGCAGCAACGCAGGGCCAGCAACGAAGGGCTGGAGCTGTACACGCGCACCCTGTTCGAGAATCGGGAGCGCGTGCGCCTGCTGGCCGAGCGCATCAATCTCGAGAACCGGCTCGAAGGGCATGCGTACGTGATGGAAGACGCGGGCGGCTACCGCATCTCGATGGGGACCTTCGGCGATCTGACGCGCGCCAACGTGGTCAAGGATTCGCTGAACCAGATGCTCTCGGGCAGCGCCGTGTTCGCCACCCGCGTCCGGAAGTTCCCGTACACCTTGACGGCGATCGTGGGCGGCCGCTTCCCCAGCCGCACGGCGGCGGAACGAGGGCTGCAGCGCCTGCGCAAGGTCGATGAGCGCTTCGCCGGCGCCTTCATCGTCGCCCACTGATCCACCGCAGCGTCCCTGCGCGCTGCCGTGGCGCGGTGGGGAGGGCTCCCGCCGTCCGGCATGCGCACCGATCCCTCGTCCCGATCCTGAGCGTCTATTCCATTTCCATTTCCATATCGCGCCGAAATACGGGCGGGCCGCGCCCGGCCAGGGGTGCCAGCCCGGCGATCCCGGGGGGCAGGCGTTCGTGCCCGCCCAGCACCAGGAGTCCCGCCGGCGCCAACCGGGCGGCCAAGCGCTCCGCGAGCGTCCGCTGCAGCGGATCGCTGAAGTACGTGAACACCAGGTTCCGGCAGAAGATGAGGTGCCACGGCCCCTCGGGCATGGCCTCGCGGATGTCCTGGCGCAGGAAGGTCACGTGCCGCGCGTACGCCTCCCGCAGGCGGTAGCGGCTATCCTCGCGCCGAAAGGCGGCAGCACGCCAGGCCGGCGGCAGCTCGCGCACGCTGCCGGCGCCGTAGCGGGCTCGGCGGGCGCGCTCGAGCAGGCGCGCATCCGCGTCGGTCGCGAGCACCCTCAGGGCAAGGCCAGCCGCGGATGGCCCCAGCGCGCGCTCCCAGAGCGCGGCCAGGGTATACGGTTCCTCGCCCGAGGCGCAGCCGGCGCTCCAGGCGCGCAGCTCGATCTCCCCGCGTGAACGCAAGGCGTCGCCAAGCGCGGGCACCAAGTCGCCCGCCAGCCGCTCCCACAGGGCGCGGTCGCGGTAGAAACGCGAGATCGTGACCCGGCACAACGCGTCCAGCACCTGCCACTCGCCAGGGTCGCCCTCCAGCCGCGCCCGATACGCGGAGCCGTCGGGCAGGCCCAAGGCCCGCAGCCGACGAGCGATGCGCTTGCAGACCTGCCGGCGCACGCGTCGGAATCCCGCCCAGCGCATGCCCAGCCGGGGCAGCGCCCACTCGAGCAGGGCCACACAGTCGGTGTCGCGCATCGGTTCCGGCTCCCGGCGCGGCAGCATGGGGGTGCATGCCCCCGACGCGTCCCGGGCGAGCGCACCGGCGAGCGCCAGCCGCGCTGCCCGATGGCACGGGGGCGTCTTGCGGCGCGTCGCTCGCAGGGCCGGGTTCAACCGCCGGCACCCGGCGGGTTCGCTGTGCGGGTCAGCGTTTCGACGAGCGTTCGCATGGCCCGATAGTGGGAGCCCTTCCAGTAGACCCTGCCGCAGCCCGCACACGCGTGGAACTCGTCATGGTCGCGCAAGGTGCCGGGCCGCAACCGGTCTGCGACCTCGGCCTTGGCGCTCCGTGCGAGCTCCGCATTGCATACCATGCATCGGCTGAACGGTCTGATGCGGGAGACCAGGTCGAAGCGGGCCACGACTTCGGCGACCTGCTCCACGGCCTTCCGCGACCGCACGCAGTAAGCGCGGACGAGCCCCGCTTCGTTCAGCAGCGCCCGGTCCCGGGTGAGTAGGATGCGCTGCTCGCGCCCGGCGATCGCCAGGAGGTCGCGATCCGCGTAGTCGTTCCGCCAGAGCGCATCGAATCCCAGCATGCGCAGGAGCCGCGCCAGGCGGCCGAAGTGCACGTCGAGCACGAAGCGCAGCCGTCGCAGGGGTTCGCCGCGCAGCCGAGCCACGGAAGAGACATCGAACGACTCGAAGACCGGATACACGGATACCCGATCCCCCGGTCGCAGACGATACCCGAAGCACACCGACTGGCCGTTCACGAGAATCAGGTCGATCGCCGTGTCGGGGATGCCCAGCGCCTCGACGACCTCCTCGACCCGAGGGCTGCCCTCGAAACCATACGGGAATGGGGTCGCTCTCCGGTGGGGAGGCAGATAGTCGTTCAGCTCCGCGTAGCACCGGATGCGCGCTTCCCGATCGTGCATGACGCACCGTTGCGGCGAGCGACCCGGCACTCCGCGTGCCGGCCACCGATGCACTGCGCCGGCGCCGCACTCGTCCGCGGCGGCGGGCCACGGCCATCCCCATCTTCCAAGATCGGGGTCGCGGGTTCAACCCCCGCTAGCCCCTCCCTGATATCAAAGAGTTACGTTGCAAGGCGTGACTCGTTTCCGTTGTCAGACACCGGGGGAACCGCGCCCGTCCGACCTAGGCCTTCACTCAGGGCGCCCTCATCCCGCCTGCCCCCAGCGCCATTCTCACAGTGTCACTCAGTGCCCAAACGGGCGTTCCCCCTCCCAACCCCTTGATCCGCAAGTGGGCGGTGCAGGGCTCGAACCTGCGACCTACGGCTTGTAAGGCCGTCGCTCTCCCGGCTGAGCTAACCGCCCGTAGCGAGATGGGTCTGGCCCGCAAGACTTAGCAGGGAGCGCCGGGGGGATTCAAGGGCTGCGGAGCGGCGGCGCATCGTGCCCACGCAGGGCCTCGTTGGCCAGCGGGTAGTGCAGAGGCCTCGCAACGGCCTGAGGCTTGATCCTGCGAAACGGGATCGAACCGGTATTACTTGCCGGTGGATTCCAGCGCCGCCGCGGCGACGTACTGCCGCCGGTTCAGCACCCAGTACGCCACGAACCCGGCCACCGGCACGCAGGCCAGCAGCGCCAGCGCGGTATCGGGATGCAGCAGCGCGACCAGGGCGAGCACCATCAGCACGGCGCGCAGCGGCCAGTCGATCTCGCGCCGGCGGTGGAAGGTGGCCTGCAGGCTGAACACCACGCCCGCAGCGGCCGCCAAGACCAGCCCCGCCGCACCGAGCTGCGCCAGCCCCGGCTCCAGCACGAGCTCGGGGCGGGTGAACATGGCGGCCATCAGCACGAATAGCACCGCGCACAGCCGGATCGAGTGCCACAGCGTGGTCATGAAGGAGGCTTCGGCGATCTTGGCGGTCACCGCCGCCACGATGGAGGTGGGCGGCGTCAGCTCGCCCCACACGGCCAGGAAGAATGCGAAGAAGTGCACCGGCCAGGGCTGGACGCCGATCTTGATCAGTTGCGGCGCGATCACCAGCGCGGTGAGGATATAGGTGGGAGCGGGCGGCAGGCCCAGCCCCAGCAACGCACCGAACAGGAAGGCCACGAAGGCCACCACGGCGATGTTCACCCCTGCCGCATCCACCAGGATGAAGCCCACCTTGGTGGGCACGCCCGTGTTCACGAAGGCGCTGGTGAGGATGCCCAGCGTGGCCAGCAGCAGCGTCAGGTCCGCCGTCATGCCCGCGAAGGCGTCGAGGAAGCGCAGCAGCGCCCTCCCCGTTGCCCGCCAGCCGCGCACCCCACGGGCGAGCAAGGCCTCCATGCCCGCCCGGAACAGCATCAGGGCGGCGATCACGGCGAAGGTGTACAGCGCCGCGAACATGGGCGACAGGTGCTGCACCGCCATCAGCAGCACCAGCCCCCCCACCACGGCCAGGAAGGCCGCCAGGTTGGTCCAGTCCTGCCAGGTCAGCGACTCCACGGAGATGGCGCCTCGCATGGCCCCGAAGCGCACCGAGAGCAGGTACACGCCCAGCGACACGCCCGCATAGTAGATCAGGGCCGGCGCATAGCCGCGCGCCACCACGTCGAAGTAGCTGCGGCCCAGGAAGTCGGCCATCAGGAAAGCCGAGATGCCCATCACGGGTGGCATGAGCTGCCCGCCCAGGGAGGAGACCGTCTCCACCGCGGCGGCGTGGGCGCGCGGCATGCCCGCGCCGATCATGGCGGGGATCGTGGCCGAGCCGATGGTGACCGCGTTGGCCGCGCCGCTCCCGCTGACCATGCCCACGCCCATGGAGCCGAGCACGGCTGCCTGCGGCAGGGCGTAGCCGGAGCGCGCCGCGACCCGCTTGGCCCCCTTGAGGATGGAGTCGACACACCCGAAGGCGCGCAGCACGGCCAGCACCAGCACGAACGAGCCAATCAGCGTGAGCGCCAGTTGCGGCAGCGAGGAGAAGACCCCGGTGGCCTCCTCCAGCGACATCGAGGTGACGATGCGAAGCCAGCTCAGCCCCGGGTGGTAGAACATCCCGGGCACGACCCAGCCATAGACCGCATACAGGATGCACACGATGTTGATCACGAACAGCGCGAAGTGGCGCTTGCGCGTGTATTCCATCACCAATACGAACATCAGGCCGCCGGCGAACAGGTCCGCGCGGCTCCAGACACCCGCGCGCACCGTGCCGACCGCCTCGAACTCCCGGTACAGGTACACCGAGACGAACGCGCAGCCGGCGACGTAGACGAGGGCGATGACGTGGTTGGCGGCAACGCCCAGGCGCGGATAGAACTCCTCCTTGCGCAGGGCGTCCAGCACGAACAGCACAAAGGTGACCGGCACCACCGTGAAGGCCAGCAGCACGGGGCCGCCCGTGGTGTATACGTAGTAGATCAGCAGTTGGGCGAAGAACCCGATGGCGACGAGGTAATACGCCACGTCCACCACGGCTCTCAGCCTCGGGTGGACAGCGCTGGCCTGGCTCATGCGGCGGGTCCGGTGGGCTCAGGCGGGGCGGGCCCATGCAGCGCCCGCTCCCGTCCGGTGCACGGCTGGTGGGCGGCTACCTGGCGACCCGGGAATCCCACTTGGAATCCCACACGCCCTTTTCCCTCATGTACTTGGCCAGGCCGGGATGGACCGGCACCAGGTCCAACGATGACTCCACCCCGCGGCGCTGCATGCCGGGCATGTCACTGACGATCTGCTGGTACGAGCCGTCGGAGCGTACCAGATCGGCCGCATTGGCCTCGATGATCTTCAGCATGCGGTAGACGTCGTCCGCCGGTACTTCGAGCCCCACGTGAAAGCCGTAATAGAAGGGCAGCAGCACAACCTTGCTCACGGTGGTGCCCGTCTTGCCGAACACGGCGCGGTCGACCTCCACCACCTGGAAACCGGCCTGCTTCAGCTTCTGGACTTCATCCGCGCTGGGATTAAGCGCGGCCCACTCGGTTTCCATGGAGGCCTGGGTGATCCAGGGGGCGGTGGTGGACAAGGCGTTGGTGTAGATGATCATGGCGTCGAAGCGCCCGCCCTCCATCAGCGAGCCGGCGGTGTTGATGGCCACGTCCAGGTACTGGTGCTTGACCCCCAGCGCGGTGAAGGCCCGCTCCAGATGGGCACGCACGTCCCAGGGCCGGGGGCCGGTGAACACGCGGCGGCCATTGAGATCGCTCCAGCTATTGAGCTTGCCCAGCTCGCGCTTGTGAATTCCGGCGCCCACCTCGACGGTATAGGTCCAGAAGGACTGCACCGGCATGCGCTTGATCTGCGCCTTGAAGCCCTTGAAGCGGTTGATGTCGTTGGCCAGCTCGTAGAAGGCGATGTCCGCGCCGTAGTAGCCATCGTACTGCCCGGTGGCGTATCCCTTCACGGTGAGGATGGCCCCCGTGGTCGGCTGCACGGTGAACTGGTACTCGGGCATGTTCTTCTTGAGCACCTCGACCAGCACCGTCAGGGCCTTGTGGCCGGCCGAGCCGACCTGGGCCGTGCCCCAGCGGATGTCCTTGGCCGCCGGCGAGAGGGCCGGGCTGCCCAGCAGGGCGAACGCGGCACAAACGGCCAGGGTCAACGCTTTTGTGATCTTCATGGATTTCTCCCCCGGTGAATCCGGCGCCACCGCGCCGCAAGTGGCATTGTCCGCCAGCCGTGACCCCCGCACCGCGCCGCCTCCGGCCCCACTGCCCCAGGGTGGCGCGATGCCATGATGCAGAGGTGTACTGTATTGCCCGCGCAGCGGGGAGTCAATCGGCCCGGCGACCGACCGGGGTGAGTGCAAAGTCACGGCCCTGATTCACCCTTGCGGCATGGATGAAGTGTGCGGTTGGCCCGCTCCGCTGCCCGGCCCGGGCGACGCCTCGTCCAAGAGCCTCGCCACCCCCAGCGCCTGCACGAACTCGCCGCACCGCCCTGATTCCGATTCCAACTCAACGGTATGAAGAATCCGCGTGCCTGAGGAGCCCTGCGAAGCAGGGCGTCTCGAAGGCCGCGGCTGGCCCCCGTGCCCTTCGAGACGCGCTTCGCGCTCCTCAGGGGCACGGAGTTTTCATCCGTGATTGAATTGGAAATGGAATGACCCCGCGTGCGCCGTGATCGTGTCCTCGGTAACACCCAGCTTGAGCGGGAGAACCGCTTGTGTGAGCATCCTCCTCACCGCGCGGGTGTCTGCCGGCATCCTGCCCGATGCCGCCATCCCAGCAGACCCAACGTGGTTTTGGTTTCGCCAAGCGCGGATTCCGGGTGCTGCGGGGCGATTGGCAAGCGAGGGTGCATCTGCTAAAGTTTCAACGACGCCCCATCCTTCGATTCAGCCGACCCCAGCGCGGTTCCCTTCGCCGAAAGGCCAGGGAGCGATGCCCACGGTGGAACTCGCGTCACGCTCCAGTCCGAATCCATGGCTTCAGACCAGGCCCGCGAGGCGATCCAGCACCTGAATTTCCTGGTCGCGGAAAACAATCCCGCGCTGCAGCGCAGCATCGCCAAGACCCTGGCGGACAGCGGCGTGCAGAAGTGCGCGGTGGTGGCCACCGGCACGCAGGCGTGGGACGCGTGGAAGGAGAACCCGGCCCTCGCGGTCGTGATCTGCTCGTGGAACCTGCCGGAGATCGAGGGTATCGAGGTGGTGCGCCGGATTCGCGCCGATCGGGAGAGACAGATCCAGCCGGCCATCATCGTCATGTCGGCCGATGGCTCGCCCGAGGCCGAGAAGGCCGCCCGCGAGGGCGGCGCCGATGGCTTCCTGCGCAAGCCGTTCGCCGCCGAGGACCTGATCCCGAGCGTGCTGGGGGGATTGGAGCACCACAAGCAGTCGGCGGGCATCAGCGGCTCGCTCCATTCCCTGGCCGCAGAGCTGCTCGGCCATGCGATTCCGGTGGAGCTCGTCTTCGATCGCTACACCACCAAGGCCGAATGCGAGGAGGTCAACCGGGAGGGTTGCGTCATCAAGGTGATGCAGAACTACGGCCTGGGCACGCGCCTCTCGCTGCGCTTCGCCCGTGGCGAGGGGGATGCGTTCTATGCGCCGGTCAAGGGCGTGGTGACGAAGATCGAGCGCGTGCCCAAGGATATCGGCAGCTACCGCATGCACGTGAAATTCGCCGCCCACGCGAAGGCCGGCTCCGGCGACGCGAGCCGGGGGGGAGCGGCCTGACGGCCCCGCCCATGAACCGTGATTTCGCGCCGATCCCGGCACAGCGCGGCCGGCCGCGGCGGGCGGCGTTCGTCGCCCTGATCGCGGTCTTGCCCGCCGCCCTCGGGCTGCCGGGCTGCGGCCTCAAGACGACGCCCAAGCCGGCTACGCTCGTGCTGCCGCCCACGGAGGGCGTCACCCTCCGCCAGCAGGACCGCGAGGTGCTGCTGGCGTGGCGGGTGCCCACCTCCAGCAGCGAGGCCCGGTGGGGCGGGCTGCGCGGCTACATCGTGCGGATGGAGCGGCGGCGCCTGTACTGCCCCCTGTGCGATCCGATCGCCACACGCACCTGGCGCTACGCGCGCGACGATCGCGCGCTGACCGAGGAAGCCGGCCTGGCCTACGTCCGCTACGCCGCCGGCGCGCCCCGCGAGATGCTGCGCTTCCAGGTGAGCACCCTCTTCGGCGCCGGCACGGGGGCGCCCTCGCAGGGGGTGGCGCTGGAGAGCGTCGCGGACGTCCCGGCCCATACCCTGCGCTGGCAGTGGCTTTCCCCCGGCTCCGCGGGCAGCCGGGTGGCCCGGCTGTACTGGGAGCCGCGGCGGGAGCAGATCTACCGCATCCTGTCCGCCGAGGGCCGGCTCGTGGAGCGCGAGCGGTTCTACCGCGCGAACCTGTACCGCAGGGTGCCGCGCTCAGCTTGGCCGATGGCGCCCCTGAACCCGGCGCCGCTCGAGCTCCTCCAGTTTCAGGCCACGCTGGGAGGGGCGGGCGCTCCTGCCCTGGTCGAGTTCGCGCTGCGGCTGGTGGACCAGCACGGGAACGAGGGCCCGCTTTCGCTCCCGGTGACGATCGGGCTGGAACGCGCCCGACCCTGACGGCGCGGCGAACCCGCTCCAGTTTCGCGTTTTGTCCAGCGGTGCGCCGCCGGTTCGAGGAGCGGATGCGCTGCGTCCACGGCCCCGACGGCGTATGATAGGAGCCTGACGTGCCGACGACCGGTACGGGCGAGGCCCCGCCGTTGCATTGCGGCAGATCAAGCCGGCTGTGCAGGCCAGGCGATCCTTCCTTCAGCTTCCGCGTCCTCCAAGAGAACCCGTGGGCGTTGCATCGGTGCACAGCCAGCCATCGTTCTGCGACCGTGCCGCCGGGCACTTCCCCGCCCGTTCCCGGGCGCCGGCCCGGCTGGGGCTCGCCCTGATGGCGGGGGCATTGCTGGCCCTGGCCGGCTGTGCGGCGGCCCTGCCTTCCGAGGCGCAGATCCAAGCCGCCAATCCGGAAACCCTCGCCGCCTACGAGACCGCGATCCGCGCGCGGCATGCCAAGAAGCCCTCCGACGCCGATCTGACCTTCCTGTTCGTCAAGGCGCTGATCCGTTCCGGCAAGGCCGGCGAGGCGGAGCCGCTCGTGCTCGAGCTGCTCAGGCGCTCGCCCTTCGACGGCCGCGTGATGGAGCTCTCCGGGGAGGTGTACCTGGCCCAGCAGAAGCGCTTCCGCGCCGTCACCGCGTTCAGCCAGGCCATCCAGTTCCAGCCGGAGCTGCTCTCGGCATACGTGCACCTCGCCCGCACCCAGGCGCTGCTGGGCGATCGCGATGCGGCGCTGAGCTCGGCGCGCGCGGCGCTCAAGCGCGAGCCCAACTACTTTGCGGCCAGGCTTGCGGAGGCCGAGGTGCTGTTCCAGACCGGCAAGCTCGCGGAATCGGCGCAGGCGACCGCGGAGGCCCTGCGCATCCAGCCGGGCGATCCGGAGGCGGAGCTGCTCCAGGTGCGCCTCGCCAAGGCGGAAGGTCGGCTGGCCTATGGTCGGTATCTGGTCGAGCGGGGGCTGGAGCGGCGCCCGCAGGATGCGGCCCTGCTCCAGCAGTTGCTCGACCTCTACTACCAGCAGCAGGATTGGGAGGGCGTACTCAGCGCGCTGCGGCGGATCGAGCAGGCCGGCAGCCTCGGGCCCGAGGAGATCCTGATCCGCGTCGATCTGCTGCGCGCCCGCGGCAACCTGATCGAGGCGCGGGCGCTGCTGGCAGAGCTGGTGCGCGAACAGCCCAACTTCGCGCCCGCCCTCGTGAGCCAGGCGCGGCTGCTGCTCGCCGAGAACGCCACCGCCGAGGCCGTGGCACTCCTCACCAAGGCC
>JACQKK010000053.1 GCA_016204605.1 Candidatus Lambdaproteobacteria bacterium | reverse complement strand
GCGTGCGGTGCCGCACCCGCCCGCCTTCGCGGTACGATTCGCGCAGCAAGTGCCGCTGATAGGTCTTGCCGCCCCGCACGCTGCGTGAGGTGTCCACGTACATAGTGGATACGATTATGCCATGGACACCGCCGGTGTCAATAATATTCCACAACAATTAGTGGCTACATCCGCCGCCTCCGATCGCCCGCGGCCCGCTCTCTTCAAGCCCTGGCACGAAAAAGCGGCTGGAAGATCCGTTTGGAAATGGAATCACGTCGGGCTCAGATCACGTGCTTCCGCCGCAGGGCCTCGATCTCCGTGGACGTGAGGCCGAGCGCGCCGTAGACCTCGGCGTTGTCGGCACCGGGATCGGGGGAGGCCCGGCGCAGGGGCAGGCGCGCACCATCGACCGTCACCGGGTGCGCGACCAGCCGCTGCGGGCCGAGCCGGGGATGGGTCACGGCCGGCGCCATCCCCAGCGCCCGCACGTGCTGGTCGCCGAACACGCCCTCCAGCGTCTGCACCGGCGCGCAGGGGATGCCGGCGCCGGTCAGCCGCGCGCTCCAGGCGGCGGTGCCCTCCCGCGCGAACGCCGCCTCCAGCGGCGGCATCAGGTGAGCCCGGTTCCGCAGCCGGGCCTCGGCGCCGGCGAAGCGGGCGTCGGCGGCGAGCGCGGGGAGGCTGAGCAGCGCGCAGAGGCTCCCGAACGCCGCGTCGTCGCCCGCGGCGAAGGCGAGGTGGCCATCGGCGGTGGAGACCGTCCCCGCGGGCGAGGCGTCCGGATCGTCGTTGCCGGTGCGGCGCGGCGGCTCTCCGGCGAGCAGGAGGCGCGCGGCCTGGCCATCGAGCAGGGCCAGCATCGCTTCCAGCAGCGACGTGTGCACCCACTGCCCCTGGCCCGAGACCTCGCGTTCGAGCAGGGCGATCAGTATGCCCTGGGCCAGCAGCAGCCCCGCGGTGAGGTCGCCCACGGCCGTACCGGCCCGCATGGGCTCGCCTTGGGCCTCGCCCGTGCTGGCCATCAGCCCGCTCACGCCCTGGGCGATCTGGTCCAGCCCGGCGCGGTCGCGCTCGGGGCCGCTCTGCCCGAACCCCGAGATGCTGCCGTAGATCAGGCGCGGGTTGTGGCGGCGCAGGCTCTCGTCGTCCAGCCCCAGCCGGTGCTTGACGTCGGGGCGGAAGTTCTCCAGCACGACGTCCGCCCCGGCCGCGAGCCGGAGGAACAGCGCCTTGCCCGCGGGCGCCTTGAGATCGAGCGTGATGCTGCGCTTGTTGCGGTGGGTATTCTGGTAGTCGGAACCGTCGCGCACACCGCTGCGGCCATCGTCCAGCGCCGGCGGCAGCTCGACCTTCACCACGTCGGCCCCCCAGTCGGCGAGCTGCCGCGCGGCGTTGGGGCCGGCGCGGAAGTAGGTCAGATCGAGCACCTTGATGCCGGCCAGTGGCAGCGCCGAGCCGGGGTATCCGGTCGATGCGGATGGCGCATCCCGCCCTGATCCGATCCTTCCTTGCGGGGCCGCGGGAGACGGTACCTCGCCGCCGCGGCGGCGTGCCTCGGTCAGCACCTCCTCGGTGTGCGCACTCGGCGCCGGTGCCGGGGTACGCAGCAGCCCCGGCGTGCGCGCGAGCTGCACCGCCGGTCGCACCAGCTTGAGCTCGCCCCCGCCTGGCGCCGGCAGGGCTGCGACGATGCCAAGATGCTGTGCCTGTGCGCCCCCGAGCGCCTCTTCCAGCGAGAGAATCGGCCCGCAGGGCACCTCGGCTGCGGCCAGGGCAGCCAGCCACTCGGCGCTGTCGCGCCGGGCGAAGATGGGCTCCAGCTCGGCGTTCATCGCGGCGCGATGGCGCAGCCGCGCGTCCTCGTCCCGGAAGCGCGGGTCTTGCAACAGCCGCTCCAGCCCCAGCGCCTTCATGAAGCGCAGGTACATGGGGCCGCGACTGGCGGCGTAGTTGATGAAGCCGTCGCGGGTGCGTGCTACGCCGGTGGGCACGAGCGTGGGATGGGCATTGCCGGCCTGCCCGGGCACCTCGCCATCGAGCAGCCAGCGCGCCGCCTGGAAATCCAGCAGAGCCAGCAGCGCTTCGAGCAGCGAGGTCTGCACGAGCCGCCCTATGGGCCCCCGGCCCGTACCCCGTTGGCCTGCACTTCGCTGGCCTGGGCGCTCCCGCTCGAACAGGGCGGCGAGCATGCCCTGGGCGAGGTAGAGGCCGGCGGCCAGCTCGGCCAGGGGAATGCCCACCCGCAGCGGCCCCAGCCCGGGCTCGCCCGTGACCGACATCAGGCCGGCGAACGCCTGCACCACTGCGTCGGTGGCGGGTCGCTCGGCATACGGGCCCGGCGCCCCGAACGCCGTGACCCGCCCGTGGACGAGCCGCGAGTTGGCCGCGCGCAGACTTTCGCCATCGAGCCCGAGCGCCGCCGCAGCCGCGGGCGTGAGGCTATCGGCCAGCGCGTCCGCGCCGGCGATCAGCCGCATCAGCAGCGCCCGCCCTGCCGGCCGTGCGACGTCCAGTGTCACGCTCTGGGTGTTGCGGCGCAGGTTTTGCCGGTCGGCCCAGGCGCTGCCGGAGGGTTCCTCCCGCGACGTCCCGACAGAACGCCGGGCGCCGGACGGCGGCTCGATGCGGATCACCCGGGCGCCCCAATCGGCGAGCTGGCGCACGCCGTAAGCGCCGGCCCGACCCTCGGTCAGGTCGAGCACGGTAAAGCGCTGGAGCGGCAGGGCGGCTTCGGAGGCCATGGATGGGTCGGGTGGGGTTGCGGAAGTCGGCCGGCCGCGGGGCTGGCGGCCGCCGCCCATTGGAGCACAACCGTCTCGCCGATCCAACCGGGGGGCGAAGCGCGACCTATCCGAGCCCCCCGGCGGAAATCTTTTTGTTTATTCCGGCTGAAAAATGCGGCATAAAGGAACTTCGGCATTACACCCGGAGTTCGGAGAGGAACGGAGGCTGCCGCCGCCATGCGGTTGCTTTCCCGGGCCCTCCCGGAGCCGGATCGGCGCCAGGTGCCCGCCATGGTCGAGCTGCCCTTCCACCCCGCCGTGTCACGCTGGTTCGAGCGCACGTTCCGCGCGCCGACCGAGCCGCAGGCGCGGGGCTGGCCCGCCATCCAGGCCGGGCGCCACACGCTGATCGCCGCCCCGACGGGCTCGGGCAAGACGCTGGCCGCGTTCCTGGCGGCGATCGACGATCTCGTGCGCGAGGGGCTGGCGGGCCGGCTCACGGACGCGACGCAGGTGCTGTATGTCTCGCCGCTCAAGGCGCTCAGCAACGACGTGGAGAAGAACCTGCAGGCGCCCCTGCAGGGCATCCGCGCGACGCTCGCCGAGCTGGGGCTGCCCGATGTGGCCCTGCGCGCCCAGGTGCGCACGGGCGATACGCCCGCCGCCGAACGCACGGCGACCCTGCGCCGGCCGCCGCACCTGTTCGTGACCACCCCCGAGTCGCTCTACATCCTGCTGACCAGCGCAAAGGCGCGCGGCGTGCTGCGCACCGTGCGCACCGTGATCGTGGACGAGATCCACGCCCTGGTCGACGACAAGCGCGGCTCCCACCTTGCGCTTTCGCTCGAACGGCTGGAGGCGCTGACGGAGCGCCCGCCCGTGCGGATCGGCCTCTCGGCCACCCAGCAGCCCATCGCGGAGGTGGCGCGGTTCCTGGTGGGGTCGCGGCGGGCGGCCCCGGACGGCACCCCGGACTGCACCATCGTCGATATGGGCCACGCCCGGCGCATGGCGCTGGCGCTGGAGCTGCCCGCATCGCCGCTCGAGGCGGTGATCTCGGGCGAAGTCTGGGAGGAGGTGTTCGAGCGCCTGTGCCGGCTGATCGAGGGGCGCCGCACCACACTAGTGTTCGTCAACACGCGCAACCTGGCCGAGCGGGTGGCCCATCAGCTCAGCCAGCGGCTGGGCGCCGAGCATGTCACCTGCCACCACGGCAGCCTTTCCCGCGAGAAGCGGCTGGATGCGGAGCAGCGGCTCAAGGCCGGCACGCTGCGGGCGCTGGTGGCCACCGCCTCGCTCGAGCTGGGGATCGATATCGGCCAGGTGGATCTCGTGTGCCAGCTCGGCTCGCCGCGCTGGATCTCCACTTTGCTGCAACGGGTGGGGCGCTCCGGCCATCACCTGGGCGGGTTGCCCGAGGGGCGGCTGTTTCCGCTCAGCCGCGACGAGCTGGTCGAATGCGCGGCCCTGGTCGCGGCCGCCCGGCGCGGCCTGCTGGACCGGCTCACCATCCCCGTGGCCCCGCTCGATATCCTCGCTCAGCAGATCGTCGCGGCGGTCGCCGGCGACGAGTGGAGCGAGGAGGAGCTGTACGGCCTGGTGCGCCGCGCCTACCCCTACCGCGACCTGGCGCGGGACGACTTCGAGGCCGTGCTGCGCATGCTGGCCGAGGGCTACACCACGCGACGCGGCCGGCGCGGCGCCTGGCTCCACCGCGACGCCGTGAACGGCCGCCTGCGCCCGCGCAAGGGGGCGCGGCTGGCGGCGATCACCTCGGGCGGGGCCATCCCCGAGACGGCGGATTACCGCGTGGTGCAGGAGCCCTCCGAGCTGTTCGTGGGCACGGTCAACGAGGACTTCGCCATCGAGAGCAACCAGGGCGATATCTTCCAGCTCGGCAACACCTCCTGGCGGATCCTGCAGGTCAGCAAGGGCCAGGTGCGGGTCGCGGACGCCCACGGCCAGCCGCCCAGCATCCCCTTCTGGCTCGGCGAGGCGCCGGGGCGCAGCGACGAGCTTTCGGCCGAGGTCTCCCGCCTGCGCACCGCCATCGCCGAGCGCCTCGGGGAGCGCCCCGGCGGGCCGGCGCATCTTGCGCATGCTGCGCCCGACGACAGCCCTGCGCCGAACGAGAGCCCGCCCCGGCCCTCGCCCGTGCCGTTCGAGGTGGGCGATGCGGGCGAGGCGCCCGCCCGGGATGGCGGCGCACCGGAGCCGGTGGCCCTGCCCACCCAGGCGCGCATCGACGCGGCCACCCGCTGGGCTGAAGCCGAGCTCGGCCTGGGCCAGGCGGCGGCCGCCCAGCTCGTCGGCTACCTCGCCCTCGGGCAGGCCGCGCTCGGCGCCATGCCCACCCAGGAGACGCTGGTGCTGGAGCGCTTCTTCGACGAGAGCGGGGGGATGCAACTGGTGGTGCACTCTCCCTTCGGCGGGCGCCTCAACCGGGCCTGGGGGCTGGCGTTGCGCAAGCGTTTCTGCCGGCAGTTCAACTTCGAGCTCCAGGCGGCCGCCAACGAGAATGCGATCGTGATCTCGCTGGGGCAGACCCACAGCTTCCCGCTCGACAGCGTGTATCGCTTCCTCAATGCGCGCACGGTGCGCGACGTGCTGATCCAGGCGCTGCTCGCCGCGCCGATGTTCGGGGCGCGCTGGCGCTGGAACGTCACGCGGGCGCTCGCCGTGCTGCGGTTCTCGGGCGGGCGCAAGGTGGCGCCGCCGCTCCAGCGGATGCAGGCCGACGACCTGCTGGCGCTGGTGTTCCCCGATTCCCAGGCGTGCCTGGAGAACATCGTGGGCGACCGGGAGATTCCCGATCACCCGCTCGTCCGCCAGACCCTGCGCGACTGCCTGGAGGAGGCCATGGACATCGCCGGCCTGGAACGGCTGCTCCGGGCCATCGAGCGCGGCGAGAAGCGGCTGGTGGCGCGCGACCTGCGCGAGCCCTCGCCGCTGGCCGCGGAGATCCTCACCGCCAAGCCCTACGCCTTCCTCGACGACGCCCCGCTCGAGGAGCGCCGCACCCAGGCCGTCATCGGCCGACGTTGGCTGGACGTGGAGAGCGCGGCTGACCTGGGCGCGCTCGACGCGGCCGCGATCCTGCGCGTGCGCGAGGAGGCCTGGCCTGAGGTGGGGTCGCCCGACGAGCTGCACGATGCGTTGATGTTGCTCGGCACCCTGACCGAGGGCGAGGTCGCCAGCGGCGCCCCGGATCTCGACGCGACCGGCCCCGGCCCCGGCTTCGGCACCGTCGCTCCCCCACCGCCCGCAACCCAGCTCGCGCTGCTGCCCGCCGAGCCGACCCAGGCCGAAGGCGCACCGGCGGCCGGCGACCCGGAGCCGCCGGAGGGATTCCCCGCCGGGCGGGGCTGGGCGGCGCCCATGGCCGCGCTGGTCGCGGAGCGCCGGGCCGCTTGCCTGTGCACCCCCGGCGGCACGGCGCTTTGGGTGGCCGCGGAGCGCTTGCCGCAGCTGCGGCTGATCCACCCCGCCGCCGTGCTGGAGCCGCCGATCGATCCGCCGACCCGCGGCGCCCTCGCAGCCGATTCGCCGGAGCGGGCGCTGGTGGAAGTGCTGCGGGGGCGGCTGGAGGGGCTGGGGCCCGTCACTGCCGCCGCCCTGGCGGCGGGGATCGGCCTGCCTGAGGCGGCGGTGATGGCGGCGCTCGCCGCGCTCGAAGCCGAAGGGTTCGTGCTGCGCGGCCGCTACACGGCCCGGGCACCGGCGGTCGAGTGGTGCGAGCGGCGCCTGCTGGCGCGCATCCATCGCTACACGCTCAACCGGCTGCGCCAGGAGATCGAGCCCGTCACCAGCGCGGAGTTGATGCGCTTCCTGTGCGCCTGGCAGCGGGTGGATGCGGAGCACCGCGGTGAAGGGCAGGCGTCGCTCGCGGCGGCGCTGGATCAGCTCGAGGAGTTCGAGGCTGCGGCCGCCGCCTGGGAGGGGGAGATTCTGCCCGCCCGGGTGGTGGATTACGCGCCGGCGTGGCTGGACGCGCTCTGCCTCTCCGGGCGCCTGGTGTGGGGCCGCTTCACCATGCCGGGCACGCCCGGCCACGGCGGGCGGCTCTGGGGACCGGTGCGCGGCACGCCGATCGCGCTCTGCTCCCGCCGCCGGCTGGCGCCCTGGCAGGCCCGCCTGGGCAGCGTGCCCGTGGCGCTCCCGGTCTCGGGCGACGCCAGGGCCGTGTGGGAGCGGCTCGCCATCCACGGCGCCTCGTTCTTCGCCGAGCTGATGGAGGCCACGGGCCTGCTGCAGAGCCAGCTCGAGCAGGCGCTGGGCGAGCTGGTGGCCTGGGGGCTGGTCACGGCCGACAGCTTCGCCGGCCTGCGCGCGCTGCTGGTGCCCTCCGCCAAGCGACCCCCGCTCGCCGGCCACGGGCGCGGCACGGGATCGTCCCTGTTCGGGATGGAGAGCGCCGGGCGCTGGTCCCGGCTGCGGCTGGGGTCGCTCACAGTTCCGCCCACGGCGCCGCCCACTCTGCCGGCCGGGTCGCCGGCCGTGGAACCAGCCCGGGCGCCGGCACCCCCGCCATCCGATCCCGAACCGCGCTGGGAGGAGGCCGAGGTCGAGTGGGTGGCGCGCGGCCTGCTGCGCCGCTACGGGGTGGTGTTCCGCCGCCTGATGGAGCGCGAGGGGCTCGCGCCGCCCTGGCGCGAGCTGCTGCGGGTCTATCGCCGCATGGAGGCGCGGGGCGAGCTGCGCGGGGGCCGATTCGTGGCCGGTCACGCGGGCGAGCAGTACGCCCTGCCCGAGGCGGTGGGGCTGCTGCGCGGCCTGCGCAAGAAGCCTGCCGCCGGCGAGCTGGTGGCGCTGAGCGCCGCCGACCCGCTGAACCTGCTCGGGATCGTGCTGCCCGGCCCGCGGCTGGCGTCGGTACCCAGCAACCGCATCGTGCTGCGCGACGGCCTGCCGGTCGCCGTGCGCGATGGGGGCCACATCCGCCATCTGACGGAGCTGCCGCGCGACGTGGCCTGGCGGGTCGAGCAGCTCCTGCTGCGCCACCGCGAGCCGCCCCACCTGCGGCGCCTGCTGCGCCGCCGGCGGTGAGGCGGCATCTCCGAGCGGCTGGCCTTTCACGGCCGAATCTGCGAACAATCGCGGTGAAGCCAGCGTCCCGCGCCGCCCGCCGGGGCGGCGGTCCCCCTTAGCGTGGAGCCCCGCCATGCCCCAGCAATTCAGAGTCCCGGCCGTGTACATGCGCGGCGGCACGAGCCGCGGCGTGTTCTTCCACAGTCGCGACCTGCCCGACTCGCGCGAGGCCTGGGACGCGATCTTCATGGCCGTGCTGGGCACTCCCGATCCCTACCAGCGCCAACTGAACGGGCTGGGCGGCGGCATCTCCTCGCTCTCGAAGGCGGTGGTGATCGGCCCGCCGACCCACCCCGAGGCCGACGTGGACTACACCTTCGCCCAGGTGGCGGTCGAGAGCCCGGGGGTGTTCTACACCAGCATGTGCGGCAACCTGACGGGCGCCGTGGGGCCGTTCGCCGTGGATGAGGGGCTGCTGCGGCCGGCGGGAAACGAGGCCCTGGTGCGCATCCACAACACCAACACGAAGAAGATCATCTGGGCGCGCTTCCCGCTGGTCGATGGGGAGGCGGCCGTGGACGGCGACTTCGCGCTGGCGGGCGTCGCCGGCACCCACGCACGGGTGCGGCTCGAATTCAGGAACCCGGCCGGCGCGATCACCGGCAAGCTGCTGCCCACGGGCAACCTCGTGGACAGGATCGACGTCCCGGGGCTGGGCGCGGTCGAGGCTTCGCTGGTCGATTCCACCAACCCCTGCGTGTTCGTGCGCGCCTCGGCCCTGGGGCTGAACGGCACGGAGTTGCCGGACGCCATCGAGGCCGACCGCACCCTGCTGGAGCGGCTGGCGGCGATCCGCAACCGCGCCGGCGTGATGATGGGGATCGGCAAGACCCCCGAGGAGATGGCGAAAGCGTACAGGGCCACGCCGCTGGTGGCCGTGGTGGCCGAGCCCGGCCCGTACACGACGCTCTCCGGGGAGGCGATCCCCGCCGAGGCGGGCGACGTGCAGGTGCGGATGATCTCGATGGGGCGACCCCACAGGGCGCTGCCGGCCAGCGGCACCATGTGCGCCGCCGTGGCCTCGCGCATCGAGGGCACGCTGGTGCACGCCGTCTCGCGCCGGCCCGCCTCGCCCGAGGACGACGTGCGGGTGATGCATCCCTCGGGGGTGAGCACGCTCGCGGCCACCGTGCGCAGGGCGGGCGGGCGCTGGGACGTGGAGCAGGTGGTCACCTACCGCTCGGCCCGCCGCATCATGGAGGGCGCGGTGCTGGTGCCCTACTCGCTGGTCAAGGCGGCGATAAGCCTCCCCGAGCCGCGCCGGGCGCAGGGGCGGTAGGCGTGTCGGCCGCCGCGCCGCCCCTACCCTTGCGGGAAGCGGAACAGCGTGGCGGCGTGCTCGCCGAGGATGCGGGCGCGCTGCTCCGCATCGGGCGCCCACTGCTCCAGCCAGTCCAGGTTGCGCCGGTAGGTCATCCTGGTGACGTAGCCGTTCCAGGGCCAGTTGGTGCCCCAGACCAGCCGGTCGGGGCCGAGGCCATCCAGCAGGGCCTTGGCGTAGGGCAGCATGTCGGCGTCGATGGTCTGCCGCAGGCAGGAGAGCTTCACCCAGACCCGCCCCGACCTGCCCGCCTTGAGCACGGCCTGGAACCCCTCGTCCGCGAGTCCCTTGCTGATGTCGGGGCGGCCGAAGTGATCGAGCACGATCTGGTGGGGGTAGTCGCGCAGGTCGTCGAGCAGCTTGGCCTGCGCGGCGCCGCCGCAGAAGATCTGGATCACCCACTTCAGCTTCGCGATGCGCGCGTAGAGCTTCTGCCAGGCCCCCACGCCGTAGTCCACCTGGCGCGTGAAGCTGACGGCGTTGAGGCGGATGCCCACCACACCCGCCGCATCGAGGGCGAGCAGGTCGGTCTCGGCGATGGCGGGGTCGATCACGGCGATGCCGCGCAGGCGCGCGGGGTACTTGCGCAGCGCCTCGACCAGCAGGCCGTTGTTCGTGCCGAGGACGCTGGGCTGCACGAGCAGGCCGTGAGTCATGCCGTTCTCGTCGAGCAACTGGATGAAGTCGTCTCCGGTCACCCAGCGCTCGGGGGTGTAGCCGCGCTCCGGGATCAGTCCCGCATCGGCGGTGTAGATGTGGACGTGGGTATCGATGCGCATCTCGCTCCCTTTCGCTGCGGGTGGGGTCGCGGCGGGCGCGGCCCGCCGGCCGGTGCGCCTTCAGCTGAAGAAGCGCGCGGGCGCCAGCAGGTGCAGCAGCTCGGGCTTGCGCCCGTCGAGGATCAGCTCGCACATGAGCCTGGCCATGGCGGGCGTGTGCAGGATGCCGTGGCGGAAGTTGCCCGTGGCCAGGTACAGCCCCGGCATTTCCAGCTCCCCGGCGATGGGCACCCCATCGCGGCTGCGCGGCCGGAAGCCGCACCACATCTCGCGGATGGCCATGGCGGCCACCCCCGGCACGGCGCGGACGGCGTTGCGGATCAACTCCGCCACGGCCCCCGCCACGATATCGGTGTTGAAGCCGGCCTCCTCGACCGTGGCGCCGATGAACAGGCGGGAGTCATCCTTGGGCGTGATGTGAATGTGGGGGGTGCGCATGGGGCAGCGCACGAAGTCGGCGCGGGGCATCGTCAGGGCCAGCACCTGCCCCTTCACGGGCCGCACCAGCGGCCCCAGCGCGTCGGCCAGCGCGGGGATGAGGCCGCTCCAGCTTCCCGCCGCCAGCACCAGCCGCCGCGCGCTCCACTCGCGGCCGCCGGCGAGGACGGTGGGCGGGCCCCGCTCGGCCAGCCGGATCTCCGTGACCTCGCAACGCTCCTGCAGGATGCCGCCGCTCTTCAGGAACACGGCCTTTAGCGCTGCGCCCAGGCGCCGCGCATCGATCTGGCAATCGCGGTGGCGATGCAGGGCACCCCACACGGAGCCGACGACGGCCGGCTCGCGCTCCCGCACCTGCTCGCGGGCGAGCCAGGCCACGGGCAAGTTCTGGCCGGCCAGGTACTCCTGGTAGTGGCGCAGCTCGTGCAGCTCCTCCTCGCTGACCGCCAGCGCGAGGGCGCCATCCTGGCGGAAGTCGAGCGCCACCCCGCTCGCCTGCTCGAGCTCACTCGCGAACTCCGGATACAGGGCGAGACTCTCCCGCCCCAGCAGGTAGCCCGTATCGGCCTGCTGGCCGAATTCCGGCACGGAGGAGAGCAGCCCCGTGGCGGCCCAGGAGGCCTGCCGCGCGGCTTCGCCCCGCTCCAGGATCGTCACCGGCTCGCCCCGCTGGAGCAGCCGCCAGCCCAGCGAGAGCCCGATCGCCCCCGCGCCGATGATGAGGGTTCCCTCGATCATGTTGTCTCCGCTGTACCCGCTGGTCGCGCCGCCGTGCTCCGGGGAAAGGACACGGGCCGTGGGGCGTTTCTCCTCCGCGCCCCCGCCCTCTAGCGGCGCATTGAACCGCATCCGCGGCCGGGGCGCAACCTGCCATGGCGCGCTGGGGCCGTGTGTCGCGGCAAACGCAAGGTCGTCACCGTCCACGCGCGACGTGTCGGCGAATACGCCGCCCGCTGGCGAGCGAAACCGCGCCTGGAGCGCCATGGGCTGCGCACCCCCCGATCCGCCTCACCTTGTCGGGCTCGCATGCGACTTTGCGATTGCCCCGGACCGTGCGTCAGGGCGGTGGCACTTGGCGGTCGCACGCGTTACGCTCGTCGGCGGGCCGCCGTCGCGCGCCATGGGTTCGTCGTGAGCATCACGCACCAGGGGAGGCTGCCATGCTGAAGGACGTCAAGAAGGCCACGGAAAAGGCGGGTCTCTCCCCCGGTTCCCTCGTGTTCGTGGGCGAGCGCAAGACCGAGCGCACCCGGCTGCGCGTGATCGACTACAACGAGCGCGAGCTTTGGGAGGAGGAGGCCAAGCGGCCGGAGGACTGCGCCCGTTTCAAGGATTCGGCCACCGTGAGCTGGATCGACGTGGAAGGGCTCGAAGACATCGCAGTGGTGGAAGCGCTGGGAGGCGCCTTCGGCATCCACCCCCTAGTGCTGGAAGACATCCTGCACGTCCACCAACGTCCCAAGCTGGAGATCCACGACAACTACCTTTTCCTGGTCATCAAGGTGCTGGAACTGGAGGACCACGCGGTGATCGTCGAACAGGTGAGCTTTGTCCTGGGCGAACGGTTCCTGCTCACGTTCCAAGAGGGACCCACGCCTGTCTTCGATGCCGTGCTGGCCCGAATCCGCACCGACCGCGGGCGCATCCGCCGCATGCGCGCCGATTACCTCGCATACGCGCTGATGGACGCCGTGGTAGATCGCTACCTGGTGGTGCTGGAGCGGCTCAGCGACGTGATGGAGCATCTGGAGGACGAGCTGCTGGAGCGCCCGACCCAGGCCACGGCGGAGCGCCTGCACGAGCTCACCAAGCAGCTCATCTTCATGCGTCGGGCGATCTGGCCCCTGCGGGACGTGCTGAACGCGTTGCTGCGCGACGAGCATCCCCTCATCGAGAAGAGCACGCTGCCCTTCCTGCGTGACGTGTACGACCACACGATCCGGGTGGTGGAAACGGTCGATACGCTGCGGGAGCTCTTGTCCGGACTGTTCAACCACTACCACTCGACCATCAGCAACCGCCTCAACGAGACCATGAAGGTGCTCACGCTGATCGCCACCATCTTCATTCCGCTCACGTTCATCGTCGGGATCTACGGCATGAACTTCAAGCACATGCCCGAGCTGGAATGGCACTGGGGCTACTACGGAGTCTGGGCGGTGATCCTCGCCGTGGCCGGTGTCATGGTGGTGTATTTCCGGCGCAGGCAATGGCTGTGAGGCTGGCCCGCGGTTCCGTGAGCGCCGGACCGGCCGGGCGAAGCGCCGGGCGCCCGTCGCCCGTGGCCGCCAGCCTCCCCACGCCCGCCCGGACGCGGGTCGCGCTCCCGACGGCGTCCGTATCCCCCCACGCCTGACGGCAGGTTCGCGTAACCTTTCGCGTGCTCGCGCCGATGGAGATTGCAGGGCCATGGCATTCCGGCTGCGGCGCACCTTGCGCGGGCGCACGGGCAGGCGGGGCGCTCCCTACGCTCGTTGGCCCACGCCGGGTCTTTGACGCCGCCCGCCGCGCGTGAAACCATTGAAGGGGACGGGGGTGGACTCGTCCCGCTTGGGCTGGATTCCATGAACCGTACCTACCCCACCATCGCGTTTCCCCTCGCCGTGATCCTCGCCGCCGCGACGATCGCCGGCTGCGGGCAGAACCAATCGAAGAAGGAGCTGCGCTACGAGACGGTGCAGGTGGAGCGTGGCCCGCTCATCGCGCGGGTCAGCGCTTCCGGCACGCTGTCCGCCCTGGTGACGGTGCAGGTGGGGAGCCAGGTCTCGGGGCGCATTCTGACGCTTTCGGCCGATTTCAACAGCAGGGTCAGGCGGGGCCAGGTGCTGGCCACGCTCGATCCGGCGCTCTTCAAGGCGGCCCTCGCCATCTCCCGGGCCAACGTCGCGGCCGCGGAGGCCAACCTGGGCCAGGCCATGGTGCAGGCGGAGTACAACCGGCGCCAGTACCTGCGGCAGAAGGAGCTGGCGGCGAGCGGCATCGTGAACCGCGCCGACCTGGAGACGGCCGAGGCGGCCGCCGAGACCTCGCAGGCGCAGGTCAAGGCGGCCCAAGGGGTACGGGAGCAGGCCCGCGCCGCCCTGAGCCAGGCCGAGATCAACCTGAGCTACACCACCATCATCTCGCCCATCAACGGGGTGGTGATCTCGCGCAACGTGGATATCGGCCAGACGGTGGCCGCGTCGCTGCAGGCCCCCACGCTGTTCGTGATCGCCGAGGATCTGCGCAAGATGCAGGTGGACACCAGCATCGCCGAGGCCGACGTAGGCCGGCTAAAGGATGGGATGGAGGCCACGTTCACGGTCGATGCCTACCCGGGCGCGCCGTTCAAGGGCGTGATCCGGCAGGTGCGCAACAACGCCACCACCGTCCAGAACGTGGTCACCTACAACGCCGTGATCGACGTGCGGAATCCCGATCTCAAGCTCAGGCCGGGCATGACGGCCAACGTCAGCGTGGTGGTGGGCCAGCGCCAGGACGTGCGCACCATCGCCAACGCCGCGCTGCGCTTCCGCCCGCCCGCCGCCCTGCTGGCGGGACGCAACGCCGCCAACGGCAGCGACGGCGCCGCGGCGAAAGGGGGCGCCGGAGCGCCCAGGCCGTCGGCGGAGCGGGGCGACCGGCGCACACTCTGGGTGCTCAAGGATCGGCAGGTGCAGCCGGTTCCGGTCCAGATCGGGCTGACCGACGGCACCCGCACCGAGATCGTGCGAGGCGACCTCAAGGAAGGCGACGCCGTGGTGACCGATGTAACGGGCCTCACCGCCGCGCCCAGCGGCTTCCGCGCGCTCTGAGTCCCCACGCGCCTCCCAGAGGGAATCTCCGCCGATGGCCGTGCTCGCCGAACCTCCTCCGGGCGTCGCTGCGCCGCTGCTGATGCTCGAGCACATCACCAAGGTCTACCGGATGGGGGAAACCGAGCTGCGGGCGCTCGATGGCGTCTCGCTCCAGGTGGGCGGCGGTGAGTTCGTGGCCATCATGGGTCCCTCCGGCTCGGGCAAATCGACGCTGATGAACGTGATCGGCTGCCTGGACCGGCCTACGGCAGGGAGCTACCGGCTGGCCGGCCAGGAGGTTTCCGCCCTCTCGGTCAACACCCTGGCGGATATCCGCAACGCCGTGATCGGGTTCGTGTTCCAGGGGTTCAATCTGCTCGCCCGCACCACCGCGCTCGAAAACGTGGAGCTGCCGCTGATCTACGCGGGCCTGCCCACGCGGGAGCGCCGCCGCCGCGCCGCCGAGGCGCTGGCGCGCGTTGGGCTGGCAGACCGGCTGCACCATCACCCCAATCAGCTCTCCGGCGGCCAGCAGCAGCGGGTGGCCATTGCGCGGGCGCTGGTCAACCGCCCGAAGCTGATCCTTGCCGACGAGCCCACCGGCAACCTCGATACGCGCACCAGCGCGGAGGTGATGGCGCTGTTCCAGGAGCTGGGGCGCACCGGCATCACCGTGGTGCTGGTGACCCACGAGCCGGACATCGCCGCCTTCGCCGCGCGCCACGTGCTGATGCGCGACGGCCGCATCCGGTCCGACGCGCAGCGGGCGGCGACGCGCGCGGGCCCGCCGCCGGGCGCCCTGGCCGAACGACCCTTGGCCGAGCGGCCCCTGGCGAAGCGGCCCCTGGC
>JACQKK010000040.1 GCA_016204605.1 Candidatus Lambdaproteobacteria bacterium | reverse complement strand
GCCGAAAGCCGCGCACCGCGCGGATTTCAGCCTCAGGCGCTGAGAAAAGTCCGATCCGAACATTTCAATTCCCGGGGAACGCCGGGAATCGTGACTTCGCAGAAGCCACCCACCGGAGGGCAGTACGTTAACGCCTATGGCCGGGGTGGGTGAGGTTTCGCGGCCCGCTATGGCGCGCTGACCACGACGGCATGGTTGGGGTGGATCAGGGCCACCACGGCCTCGTTCACCGCGTAGCGCTCGTTGGCGGGGGCGATCACCCGCAGCGCCGTATCCGCGCCCAGCTCCACCTGGTAGTCGATGGAATCGCCGAAGTAGAAGCGCTGGGTGATTCGTGCCGGGAAAGCGCGGTAGCCCTGGCGCAGGAGCCGGGCCGCGTCCTCCTCGCTGCGGCGCAGCTGCACGAGGTGCGGGCGCAGCGAGACGGCCACCTCGCCCTCGACCGGGCTGCCGCCGTTGCGGTGCACGGGCAGCAGCAGGCCGCCGGACAGGATCAGCCGGCCCTCCCCGTCGAGCCGACCGCGCAGCAGGTTGGTCTTGCCGATGAACTGGGCGGAGAATTCGGTGCGCGGCCGATCGTAGATCTCGTCCGGCGTGCCCACCTGCTCGATCCTGCCCAGGTTCATCACGCAGATGCGGTCCGCGATCACCATCGCCTCGGCCTGGTCGTGGGTCACGTACACGGAGGTGATCTGGAACTCGTCGTGCAGGCGGCGGATCTCGAAGCGCATCTCCTCGCGCAGGTTCGCATCGAGGTTGCTCAAGGGCTCGTCCAGCAGCAGGATGGCCGGCTCCACCACCAGCGCCCGGGCCAGCGCCACGCGCTGCTGCTGCCCGCCGGAGAGCTCGGCGGGATAGCGGTCGACCAGGCGCTCGAGGCGCACCACGGCCAGCATCTTGCGCACCTTCGCCGCCGCGTCGGCCCGGGAGACCTGGCGGAACTTGAGGCCGTAGGCCACGTTCTCGCCCACGGTCTTGTGGGGCCAGATGGCGTAGCTCTGGAAGATCATGGACATGTTGCGCTGCTCGGGCGGCACGGTGACCCGCGGCGAGGCGATCACCTTGCCGTCCACGCGGATCTCGCCCGCATCGGGCTGGAGGAAGCCCGCGATCGTGCGCAAGGTGGTGGTCTTGCCGCAGCCGGAGGGACCGAGCAGGGCCACCAGCTCGCCGTGATCCAGGTGCAGAGTTACCCCGTCCACGGCGGGCGGACCCTTGCCGAAACGCTTGGTCAGTCCGATCAGATCGACCGTGGCCATCGTCTACGTCCTCATGAAGTCGCGGCCGACCACGCGATAGGCCCCCACGACGAATACCAGCGTGATGGCGATCAGCAGCACGCCCAGGGCCGAAACGTTCTGCAACAGCCCCTCCTCATAGAAATCCACGATCACGACGGAGATGACTTTCGTGCGCGTGGTCCACAGCAGCACCGAGGCGCTCAGCTCGCGGATCGAGGGCATGAAGATCAGCACCCAGGCGGCGATCAGCCCGGCCTTGAACAGCGGCACCGTGATCTCCCCGAACACCCGCAGGCGGTTGGCGCCCAGGATGCGGGCGCTTTCCTCCAGCTCAGGGTGGATGCTCATCAGCGAGGCATTGGTGGTCTGGAACGCGACCGGCAGGTAGCGTGTCAGGTACGCCAGGAACAGGATCCACAACGTCCCGTACAGCACGAACGGCTGCTTCGTATAGGCGGCGAACAGCCCCACCGCCAGCACGATGCCGGGAATGGCCAGCGGCACCGTCGTCAGGAAGCCCATCACCTGATAGCCGCGCACCAGCCGGCGCTGGTAGATGTAGGAGATCAGGGCGGCCATCACCGTGCCCGCCGTGGCGGCCATGATCGCCAGCACGATCGTGTTCCAGATCGACTGCGCCACCGCATCGTTCTCGTAGATGAAACGGTAGTTGCCCAACGTGAGGTTTTCCCAGCCGATCCCGCCGCCCTGGGTCCTCATCAGCGAGTTCACCCCCAGCGCAAAATAGGGCAGCCCGAGCGCGCACACCAGCGGCGCGACGCAGCCGGCAAACAGCACCCAGCGGTAGGGCCCCAGCTTCTGCGGGCGGCGCTGGCCGCCCTTGCCGCCGATGGTGGCGTAGCTGCGCCGACCCAGCGCCCTGCGCCGCAGCCAGAGCAGCACGATGGCGGCCAGCAGCATGGGCAGGGCGAAGGCCGAGGCCAGCCCCACCAGGTAGTCCTCCGACTGCATGAAGGCCCGGATCTGGGTGGTCATGACGTGCTGGCGGGCGGGGATCGCCAGCATGGCCGGCGTCCCGAACAGGATCATCGCCTCCAGGACGGCCAGGATCAGCCCGGCGAACAGCGCCGGCATCACCAGGGGCAGGGTGATGCCGAACATGGTCTGGAGCGTGCCGGCCCCGGCGATGTTCGAGGCATCCTCCAGATCCGAGGAGATGTTGTTCAACCCGGAAAGCACCACGATGAACACCAGCGGGATCACATAGAGCACCATCGCGAAGATCACGCCGGGCATGGAGAAGATGTTGAACAGGTAGTCTTCCTCCCCGGCGCCCGTGAGCCAGCGGTACCAGATGTTGAGCCAGCCCTCGCGCGGCCCTGCCAGCAGCACCCAGGCGGTCGCCCCCAGGAAGGGCGGGGTGACGAAGGACACCAGCGACGCCGTGCGGATCAGCCCCGGATACGGCACGTCGGTGCGTGCCACGGCCCAGGCCATCAGGGAGCCCACCAGCATGCTGAAGAAGCCCACCGACACCGCGATGATCACGGTCCACAGGATCGGGCCGCGGTAGAGCGGATCGGTGTATGCCTTGACGTAGTTGCCCAGGCCGAAGCTGGCCTTGGTCTCGAACAGCCCCAGCCCCTGGCGGACGGCCACGCTCTCGTACACGAGGTAGAACATCGGCGCGACGATGAGGATCGCCAGCACGACCGCCGCTGTCACCCATACCATCAGCGTGGGGTCGAAGCGGCCGGTCTTGAGACCGGTGCGTACGGAGACGGTGGATTCCATCGCGGCTCGGGATGCGCACCCCGGCGCCGGCGCGCGCGCTGGCGGCCGGCGCCGGGGGTCATGTCACGGGGCTAGACGCCGAACTTCCGCCGGAAGGCCTCGTCGATGGGCTTGTCCATCTTCATCGCGTCCTCGGGATCGACCACCATCAGCTTGACCTCCTTGAGCGGCACCAGACCCTTCGGATAGACGACATCCGGGTGGCCGGAGTACAGCCCCCGCTTGGCCAGGATCTGCTGCGCCTCCAGGCTGAACAGCCAGTCGGTGAACACCCGCGCGGCGTTGGGGTGGGGCCCGTTCTTCATGATGGCCTGCGCCGAAGCCACGAAGGGCGCACCCTCCTTGGGAATGATCGCCTTGATGGGCTCGCCCTTCTTGATGGCGCCGAAGTGGTTGTACAGCCCGCCGCCCGAGCAGATCAGGGCCTCGCCGCGCACGACGTAGGTGGTGGTGTCCACGGCCGATTGCACGATGCGCGGCTGGTTGGCGGCCAGCTTGTCGAGGTAGTCCCAGCCGAATTCCTTCACGAGCGCGGCCAGCCCCAGGCTGACGAACCCGCTGTAGCCGGGATGGGCGTTGACCATCTTGCCCTTCCACTTGGGATCGAGGAAATCCTTCCAGCTCGTGGGAGCCTCGCTGGCCGTCACCTTCTTGGTGTTGTAGCAGGCCGCGTAGACGCTGGCCCGCAGCACCAGCCAGTTGCCGTCCTTCTCGACGAAGGCGGGATTGTACTTCTTGGCGACCTCGGGCAGGTAGGGCACCAACGCCCCTTCGCGCCGCAGCGTCACGAAGTGGCCGATGTCCGAGGTGTGCAGGATGTCGGCCGCGTAGATGTTCGACTTGGCTTCCTGGATCCAGCGCCGGTAGAGCTTGCCCGAGCCGTCGCGGTGCAGGACGCACTCGATGCCGAGCTTCTTTGCGTTGAACGTGTTGCACAGCTCCTGGGCGATCGCCAGGGAGATGGAGGAATACCACACCACCTTGCCTTCCTTCTTCGCCATCTCCATGGTCTGATCGGCCTGCGCGGGCAGACCCCCGACCAGCAGCGCCGCCGCGATCAACGCGGCCAACCGCACGAAATATCGCATGACTCGGACCCCCATGGTGCACACTGCGCCGCTTCAGATTCCGGTCGTTCCCCTGCGGCCGGGGAGGCGGGCGAGGCCGCCTCCCGGCATGGTGCCGCGGACCGGGAAGGACATCGAGCTTACGACGTCGGGCCGTCAATCTCAAGGGAGATCGCGGCCGCCCGCCAGCGTTGGAGCGCGGCCGGGTCGAGCTCCGCGCCGAGGCCGGGCGCCTGCGGGACGGCGATGGAGCCCGCGGGCATCTCCAGGCGCGGCCGGGCCACATCGCCCGCCACCTTGACCGGGCCCACGCACTCGAGGGCGGCGAGGAGATTCCCGCTGCACGCGGCCACGTGCAGCTCGGCGAGGGTGTTGAGGGTGAGCCCGAAGCCGTGGCCGAGCACGCAGCGGATGCCGGCAGCCGCGCACAGCTCGATGGCCTGGAGGCAGCGCAGCAGCCCGCCCTGCTTCATCACCTTGACCTTGACGATATCGGCCGCCTCGCGCCGGATCACTTCGACCAGCGTCTCCGGGCTGGTGATCGCCTCGTCGGCCATGACGGGGATCTCGATGGCCCGCCGCACCTGGGCCATGCCGGCGATGTCGGCGCGCGCCACCGGCTGCTCGAGCAGCGCCACGTCGTAGGGCCTGAGCGCGCGCCCCAGCGCGATCGCCGTGGCCACGTCGAAGCCCTCGTTGGCATCGACCCGGAGCTGCATGGCCGGCACGGCCGCCCGCACGGCGGCCACGCGGTCGCGGTCGCGCTCGACCCCCAGCCCGACCTTGATCTTGGTGGAGCCGTAGCCCCGGGCCGCGAAGGCGCGGGCCTCGGCCACGGCCTCCTCGGGCGAGCCCATCCCGATCCAGCCGTTGAGCGCGAGCGTCTCCTTGAGCGCCCCGCCCAGCAGCCGGTGCACGGGAACGCCCAACGCCTTGCCCTCGAGGTCCAGCAACGCCATCTCGACGGCCGCCTGGGCATCCCAGCGCCGCGGGCCGCGCGCTCCATCAGCGCCAGCGCGGCCCGCACGGAGAGCGCGGGCCGTCCTGCCAGGGCGGGGGCCAGCCGCTCGCGGATGTCGCGCAGCACCTGCGCCGGCGTGACCTCCGAGTAGCCCGGGTCCGGGTCCACGTTGCCGGCGCCCACGAGCCCCGCGCCGGTGACGACGCGCACCACGATGCTGGCCTGGACGGTCTTCGCGCCATGGGCGTTCTTGAAGGCGCCCCGCAGCGGCACCTCGACCGGCCAGGCCTCGATGGAGACGATGTTCATGGCTGAGCTCATGTCAGTTCGCGAGCATCGGGTGTGGCGCGAAGGGCGACCTCACCCGCCCCGGCCCGCCCTCTCCCCAGGGAGAGGGCGGGGGATTGCCATCGGCTATCACGGCATTCCATAGCCCCTCTCCCTGGGGAGAGGGGCGCGCCGGCGCCAGCCGGCGGGGGTGAGGTTGCGCCTCAGCGCAGGGTCTGCCGCACGAGCTGGGGGATGTCGGTGAAGCGCTCGGCGACGAGCGCCCCCGCCTCGCGCAGGAGCTGCTTCTTGCGCACCGGAGAGCCCAGCCCGCGGGCGATGATGCTGCTGGTGTGGCCGAAGCTCATGCCGCGGGGCAGCTTTTCCAGCGCCTCGCCGCAGACGAAGGCCACGAGGGGCTTGGTGATGCGCTTCTGGCGGATCAGCTCGGCCGCCTGCTCCTCGTGGCCGGTGCCGGGCTCGCCGAACAGCACCACGCAGTGGGTCTCGGGATCCTGCTCGTAGAGCGGGAGCAGGTCGGCGAAGGCGCTGCCGATCAGCAGGTCGCCGCCGATCGAGACGTAGGTGCTCTGGCCGATGCCCAGGCGGGTGAGGGCGCTGCCGATCTCGCCGCCCATCCCGCCGCTGCGGGAGACGATCCCCACCGGCCCGCGCAGGAACATGCGCTCGGGGAAGGCCCCGCCGGTGCCGCCGAGCTTGGCTTTGCCCGGGCTGATCATGCCCTGCGAGTTCGGCCCCACCAGGCGTACGCCCCGCCGCCGCGCCTCCCGCAGCAGCAGGGCCGTATCGTGGTGCGGCACGCCCTCGGCCAGCACGACCACGAGCGGGATGCGGCTGTCGATCGCCTCCAGCGCGGCGTCGCGCGCACCCGACCCGGGCACGAACAAGACGGCGATGTCGACGACGTGCTCGGCCACAGCGCCGCGCACGGTCTCGTACACGCCGATGCCCTCGACTTCCTGCCCGCCGCGCCCCGGGGCCACGCCGGCCACGACGTGGGTGCCGTACTTGCGCATGTAGGTCAGATGGGTGCGGGCCTGGCGGCCGGTGATGCCCAGCACCAGCACGCGGCTGCGCTCGTCGAGCAGGATGCTCATGGCGCGCCCCCTCCGGCCAGCGCCACGATGCGCGCCACGGCGTCTTCGAGCGAGGTGCGCTCGTCGTGGAACTCGATCCCGGCCACGGTCGCCGCCAGCTCGCGGGCCACCTCGACGCCCGGCCCCGCGCAGCGGAACACCACCGGGAACTTGCGCGCGTCGACGCGCAGCTCCTGGAGCGCGCGCACCACGCCGCGCACCTTCACGTCGATGGGGATGAAGTTCGAGATGTTGCCGCCGTAGATCAGCCCCGTCAACCCCGGTCGCCCCAGGATGGCCTTGGTGGCGAGATACATCTTCTCCTCGACGCGGCCCGGGGTGATATCGAAGGTGGTGGCGGGCATCTGCCCCAGCCGCAGCATGTGGTCGAAGGTGACGAGGCCGCTGCCGCCCCCGGTGAGCATACAGGCGATGCGGCCCTCGGCGAACTCGTTGAAGCGGATGGCCGAGCCGTCGTCGGTGGCGTCGATCTCGCGCAGCCGCAGCTCGAGCGGGGTGAGGGGTCGCCAGCCGTTGCTGCCGGCCGGGTCGATCAGCGCCTTCCATTCGGGGTGGCGGAAATCGGCCTGGTCGTCGACGGTCACCACGGCCGAGGGGGCCAGGATGCGTCCCTCGGCGTCGCGCACCAGCGGATTCACCTCCACCAGGAAGGCGTCGTTCTCGCGGAACACGCGGTAGAGCCGGCACAGGGCATCGGCCACGGCGAGCAGCGTCTCCCCTTGCAGGCCGGCCGCGTGACCCACCTCGCGCGCGACATGCGCCGGCAGCTCCGCGTCGGGGTCGAGCGGGCGGGTGAGCATCGCTTCGGGCTCGTCGCGCACGAGGTCTTCCACCTCGATTCCGCCGCGGCTGGAGAACAGCAGCACCGGCCCGCGCGACATGCTGTCGAAGGTGAAGGCGCAGAAGAACTCCTCTGCGATGCGCACCTTCGCCTGCACCAGCACCTGCCGGACGGGGAAGTGGCCCAGCCGCGTGCCGAGCAGGCGCCGCGCCGCCTCCGCCGCCTCGGCGGGGTCCTGGCACAGGGCCACGGCGCCCGCCTTGCCCCGCCCGCCGGCCGGCACCAGCGCCTTGACCACCGCGCCCCCGCCCAGGGCCGCGGCGGCCTGCGCGGCGGCTTCGGGCGAGGCCACCGCGCGGTAGGGGGCCACAGCCACCCCGGCGCGGGCGAGCAGATCGAGACTGTGGTGTTCCAGCAGCCTGGTCATGGTGCTGCAATGCCTCCCTGGTCGCAAACGGGTCATGCGCCTGATGCGGCGACCTCACCCACCGCGGCCCTCGTTCTCTCCGACATGGGCGCTCACCAATGCGCAGCAGCGGCCGCTGCGGCCAATTCGCGGGCGCACACGGCGGAGGAGATACCCAGCGCCGTCGCGCCGCCGCCTCACCCCCACCCCTCTCCATTTCATGGAGAGGGGTGCACGCTGCCTTCCTCGCCTATGACGCCATGGAAGCCGATCTCCCCCTCTCCAATTCTTGGAGAGGGGGCCGGGGGGAGAGGTCGTAGCCGCGCCAGCGGCGGGGGTGAGGCCCCATGGGTGCATCCCTCACATCGCGACCACCGTGCCCTTGTTCTCGACCCTGGCCTTGTCGAACACGAAGGCGGCCACGGAGATATCCTCGATGGCCACGCCGATGGATTTGAACAGGGTGGTCTCGAGGGGCGAGGTGCGCCCGGGCGTCTTGCCCGTCACCACGTCGCCCAGCTCCGCGGCGATGCACTCCGCCGTGAGCTCCCCGGCCTTGATGGGCACCACCAGATCGCCCGCCTCCTGCAGCGCCTGCTCACGGTATTCCACCACCACCCGGCTGGCCTTGATCAGCGCCGCATCCACCTCGCGCCGGTTGGCCAGGTTGGCGCCGATGGCGTTGATGTGCACGCCCGGCTTGAGCCACTCGCGCTTGAGCACGGGGTTGCGCGAGGTGGTGGAGGTGCACACGATGTCGGCCGCGCGCACCGCCTGCTCGGTGTCGGTGGTGGTCTCCACCGTGACCCCCTCGGCCTTCAGCTTCGCGGCGAAGGGCTTGAGGTTGGCCTCGATGGCGTCGGCCACGATCAGCCGGCGCGGCTTGAGCAGCGCGGCCATGTTGGTGACCTGCGTCTCGCCCTGCTCGCCGGCGCCCACCACGCACACTACCTGCGCGCCGGGATTGGCCATGTACTTGGTGGCCACGGCCGCCGTGGCGCCGGTGCGGAGCGCCCCCAGGTAGCGCGCCGCCACCACGGCCAGCAGCGTGCCCGTCTCCAGATCGTGCAGCAGCACCGTGAAGCGGTCGCGCTCCATCTCCTTGAACACCGGGCCCACGTAGCCCGTGTAGATCTTGACGCCCAGGAAGCCGCGCGTGGGCGGCATGGCGCGCTGCACCGGCATCACCTTGACGGCCGGCAGGATGCGCATGTTGCCCATCACGTCGGGGATGTTCACCGTGATCCGGGCCGCCATGCGCGAGATGCCGTTGGCGAAGTCCTGGAAGGCCTGCTCGACCGCCCGCTGGGCTTCCAGCGGGCTGACCAGGCTCTTGACTTCGGCTTCGCTCAGGATGCGGACTTGTCCCATGGGTTTCGATTCCTCTCGGGGTCGGGGGCGGGCATCAGCGGGAAGGCAGCAGCACGTCCGCGTCGCCGCCGGTGGTCTGGGCGCCGAGCTGGTCGGTGCCCCTGATGGCGATCTTGACCAGGGTGCCCTCCTGCTGCTCGCTCTTCTCGACCACCTTGCCCGAGTACCAGATGGTGTCCGCGTAGATGTGGGGCTTGCGCACCTGCACGTACAGGCGCTTGAGCACGCCGGCGTCGCCCATCCAGTTGGTGATCAGCGGCGAGACCCAGGCGAAGCGCATCACGCCGTTGTCGAACGGCCCGGGCATCCCGCGCTGCGCCGCCAAGTGCGGATCCTCATGCTGCTGGGAATACTTGACCGGCCAGCCGGTGACCGGGTTCTTGACCGCGGCGTGGGGCGCTTTGAGGCAATCCAGGTAGCCCAGCCCGGCCGCGCGGTATGAGGGGCCGATGGCCGCCTGCCAGCACACCATGTCGCCGATGGTGAGCGGCCCGCGCACGATGGTGGGGATCTCCTGGCCCACCTTCACGTCGGAGCCCTTGAGGGGCTTGCCGCCCGTGCGCGTTTCGGCCCTGATCGCCTTGCCGATCTCGTCCAGCTCCGGCTGGCTGTAGCGGTAGAGCGGGCGCTCGAACAGCAGCTCCTCGCCCACCTGCGTGGCGCGGATCATGGTGCCGGTCGCCGTCCCCACCACCTCGTTGCGCTGGTTGGTGTAGGTGATCTCCGAGATCACGAAGATCAGCCGCCGGCCCGAGCCGCTCTTCTTCTCGTAGGTCTCCTTCTGGCGCGGCACGGCGAGCAGGCGGTCGCCCTCCAGCACCGGCACGCCGAAGCGGTACTCGACCCCGCCGATCAGCGAGGAGAGCGGCGCCAGCATGGGCGCCCCGTGCAGGATCGGGTACATCACCGAGCACAGGAACCCCGGCGGCGCCACCAGCCTGCCGTAGCGGGTCTTCTTCGCGTAGTCGGGATCGATCCACAGCGGGTTGTCGTCGCCGATGCCGAAGGCGAAGTGGCGGATGGCATCGGCGCTGGCGTCGAAGTTCCACTGCGTGCGCTCGCGGACTTCCTTGCCGTCGAGCGCCTTGGTCTTCTCGATGAACTCGTTGATCCTGGCTTCGACGTCCGCTGCGGCGATCGGGCTCGACATGGCCGGCGCTCCTCGGTGCTCGGGGTTGGGATGGGGGGTCGGATCGGTTCCGGTCGCGACCTGGCCGCCGGGGCGGGCTCAGGGCAGCGTGGCGGCCGTGGGCAGCGGGAAGCCCCGCTCGCGCAGGGTGCGGGAGAGGAGCGCGCCGGCCCGTTCGACGTGGTCGCGGATCAGGCCCTCGGCCGCGGCCGCGTCGCGCTGCCGCACCGCGGCCAGGATCGCCTCGTGCTCCGCCACGGAGACCCGGGGGCGGGAGGGGGTCGCCAGCGCGTAGATGCGCAACTGCTGGATGCGCACGTCCAGCGTCCGGTAGGTCTCTTCCAGCCAGCGGTTGCCCGAGGAGCGGATCAAGAGCTCGTGGAACTCGCGGCTGATGCGGGAGTACGGCAGCAGATCGCCCGCTTCGGCCAGGGCCTTCATCCGCTGGAGCAGCCGTTCCAGCTCGGCCAGCTCGGCCCCGCTGATGCGCGCGCAGGCCGAACGCACCGCGGCGCTTTCCAGCGCGCTCTTGACCGCGTAGATTTCCTCCACGTCCTGGCTCGATATTTCCGCGACGATGGTGCCCCGCCCCGGCACCCGCTGCAACAGCCCCTCGTGCTCCAGCTCGCGCAGGGCCTCGCGGATCGGCGTGCGGCTCACCCCCAGTTGCTGCGCCAGCTCCGGCTCGGTGAGCCGCCGGCCGGGCAGCAGCCGCCCCTCCAGGATGGCGTCGCGCAGCACGCGCGTCACCTCATCGGCGTAGGTCGGGTACGCGCGGGGGCTGATCGGCGGCAGCCCCGAGGTCGAGGGCAGCATGGGCCCGGTCGGAAGATGGTCGGTATACGTGTATTCGTGTATACACCGCGCGAGCGGCTTTGACTTGTAGCGAAGCGGAGCAGGGTTTGTCAACTGCGGGCGGAGCTGGGCGGTGGGTCAAGTTCGTGAAGCCGGGCGGGCAGGCGCCGCGGCCTCACCCCCGCCGCTGGCGCGGCTGCCCCCTCTCCTGGGGGAGAGGAAGGGCCGGGGTGGGTGAGGGCGCGCGCCACGGCACTCGGCGCGCCACGGAGCCGCGACCCACAGCTGGGAGTACCGGCGCGTTGGCGGCACCGGCGGAGAGAGCATGATCGAGAACGTGCAGCACCTGATCGACCTCGCACCGTGGCCGGCCAAGATCGCGCAGACGCTGCTGATCGTGGGGGTCGTGTATCTGCTCCAGTTCCTGCTCAGGCGCTGG
>JACQKK010000051.1 GCA_016204605.1 Candidatus Lambdaproteobacteria bacterium | reverse complement strand
GGTCACGACCGCCAGCACCCTGGTCGGCAGCCCGGCTTCGAGCGCGACGAGCTTCACCGACACCTCCGCCGTCAACGGCACGACCTACTACTACGCCATGACGGTGACGACGAGCGGCGGCACCAGCGCCATTTCCAGCCCGGCGGCGGGCCCCGCCACGCCTTCGGCCGTGCCTTCGGCCCCCACCGGAGTCACGGCGACCGCGGGCAACGCGCAGGTGACGATCACCTGGACGGCCGTCTCCGGCGCCACAAGCTACAGGGTCTATCGCAGCACCACCAGCACGGTCACGACCGCCAGCACCTTGGTCGGCAGCCCGGCTTCGAGCGCGACGAGCTTCACCGACACCTCCGCCGTCAACGGCACGACCTACTACTACGCCATGACGGTGACGACGAGCGGCGGCACCAGCGCGATCTCCAGCCCGGCGGCGGGCCCCGCCACGCCCACGTCCACGGGCGGCGATGACTACGGCGATACGACCGCCACCGCCTTCACCGTCGCCTCGAGCTCGACCACCGCGGGCGTGCTGAACAGCAGCACGGACAAGGACGTGTTCCGGATCAACCTCACCGCCTCGGGCACCCTCTCGGTGCAGACCACCGGCTCGATCGATACCCTCGGCCGCCTGCTCAACTCGTCGGGCATCGAGCTCGCCAGCGACGACGACAGCGGCACGGGCAGCAACTTCTCCATCAGCCGGTACGTCGTCGCTGGCACCTACTACGTCGAGGTGAGCGGCTACAGCGGCGCCACGGGCAGCTACTCGCTCGTCTCCGCGTTCACGGTCGTCTCCGGCGACGACCACGGCGACACCACCGCAGCCGCCACCGCCGTCGCGTCGAGCTCGACCACCGCCGGCATATTGAACACCAGCACCGACAAGGACGTGTTCAAGATCGACCTCACCGCCTCGGGCACGCTCTCGGTGCAGACTACCGGCGACACCGATACCTACGGCCGCCTGCTTAACAGCGCCGGCAGCCAGCTTACCTTCGATGACGACAGCGGCGCCGGCGGCTACAACTTCCTCATCACCCAGAGCCTCGCCGCAGGCACCTACTACGTCGAGGTGACCGGCGCGCTCGGCGCCGTGGGGGCGTACACGTTCCACGCCTCCTTCACCCCCGCCACGGGCCTCGGCACCGCGCTCACCGCGACCAGCGGCGCGACCGGGGGTTATCACACCTGCGCCCTGCTCTCTGACGGTTCCCTCAAGTGCTGGGGCTATAACTTCTATGGCCAGCTCGGGCTGGGGGACACGGCCTACCGCGGCGACGCCAGCGGTGAGATGGGCAACAGCCTTCCGGCTGTAAACCTCGGTTCCGGGACCACTGCTACGGCCACGGCCACCGGCTATAACCACACCTGCGCCCTGCTGAACGGCGGCTCCGTCAAGTGCTGGGGTTACAACGGCAACGGCCAGCTCGGCCAGGGGAACACCACCAACCTGACCAGCCCGCCCGCCACGGCCGTCAACCTGGGCGGGGTCGCCGCCACCGCCATCGGCGCCGGGTACGACCACACCTGTGCGCTGCTCAGCGGCGGCTCCGTCAAGTGCTGGGGTTACAACGGCTTCGGCCAACTCGGGCAGGGGAACACCACCCAGTTGACCAGCCCGCCCGCCACGGCCATCAACCTCGGCTCGGGGGTCACCGCCACCGCCATCGCCGCCGGCTGGGCTCACACCTGCGCCCTGCTCAGCGGCGGCTCCGTCAAGTGCTGGGGTTACAACGGCAACGGCCAGCTCGGCCAGGGGAACACCACCAACCTGACCAGCCCGCCCGCCACGGCCGTCAACCTGAGCGGGGTCGCCGCAATTGCCATCGCCGCCGGCGAGAACCACACCTGCGCCCTGCTCAGCGGCGGCTCCGTCAAGTGCTGGGGCTACAACGGCTTCGGCCAACTCGGGCAGGGGAACACCACGACCCTGAGCAGCCCGCCCGCCACGGCCATCAACCTCGGCTCGGGGGTCACCGCCACCGCCATCGCCGCCGGCCAGAACCACACCTGCGCGCTGCTCAGCGGCGGCTCCGTCAAGTGCTGGGGCTACAACGGCAACGGCCAGCTCGGGCAGGGGAACACCACGACCCTGAGCAGCCCGCCCGCCACGGCCATCAACCTCGGCTCGGGGGTCACCGCCATCGCCACCGGCCAGAACCACACCTGCGCGCTGCTCAGCGGCGGCTCCGTCAAGTGCTGGGGCTACGGTTTTTACGGCCAGCTCGGCCAGGAGAGCACCACCAACCTGACCAGCCCACCCACGACGGCCATCGACCTGGGCACGGCGCCGCAGACCTCGTTGTTCAGCGACACCTTCGAGGACGGCAGCTTCACCGATTGGAACACCCTCAGCGGCACCTACACCACGCGGGCAGTGACCAGCCTCACGGCCGCCAACGGTACGACGTACAGCTTCACCATGACCGGCGGCAACAACACACACTACGATGGCGTGAAGCGCTCGCTGACGACGGCCATTCAGCCGCTGACGGTGCGCTTCTACGTGCGCGGCACCTCGACCGCGGCCGCGGCGGGGTACTTCATCGCGACGGACAGCAGCGCCAATGCGTATCTGCCGTTCACGTTCCGCCTCGCCAGCGACGGCACGTTCACCATCCAGGACAGCCTGTCCTCGTACAGCGCGGGCCTGTACACCGCCAACACCTGGTACAAGATCGAGTTCCGCAACATCGACTGGGCGGGCAAGACCTACGACGTCTATGTGGACGACGTGCGCCAGCTCCAGGCCATCACGTTCTTCGACCTGGCCGCCAGCAACATCAAGGACCTCTACCTCTACAACTTCACCAACACGACCGCGTACTGGGACGAGATCAACCTGCTGCAGTAACGGGCGCGGAACCTCACCCTCCCCGGCCCTCCCTCTCCAACAATTGGAGAGGGAGGGGGTGCCCTCTCGACTACCGTCATGTACCGGAACGGCTCCCCTCCCCCCTTGCGGGGGAGGGCCGGGGTGGGGGGGCGCGTCGCATCGCTTCACGCTCCCCGAGGAACATCCCCCACTCTACCGACGTTCGCTCACACGGCGTGGAGGGCCGGGAGCAGCTCCGCGGCCATCAGGCGCATGCTGTGCATCGCGGTCGAGACGGGCATGCCGGCCCACTGCGTGCGGAAGATGAACATGGTCACGCCGAGCGTTTCCCAGTTGGGGCGCAACTGCTCGTAACACTCCTCGGGCGAGCCCAGCACGAACCGGTCGCGCAGCAGCGCCTCGAAGGGCGCCTCGAAGTTGTCGCGTCCCGGCATCACCTTGTCCTGCCCCCACTTGGCGTAGTCGCGGTACTTGCCGGCCAGGTACGGGCCGGCCATGGCGATGGCCGTCTTGCGGTCCATGGCGCAGAAAATCTCCTTGAGGCACGGGAACACGCGCGGCACGGGCCTGCCCTGCCTGGCCAGCTCGGCCTTGTAGACGGCGGTCTGGCGGGCGACGGTCTCGGCGGTGGCGTGGGGGTTGATGAGCCAGGCGTCCCCGAGGCGCGCCGCCCGCCGCACTGCCGGGTCGCTGTTGGCGGCGATCCAGATCGGCGGGTGGGGCTGCTGCACCGGACGGATGTTGAGCCGCACCTTGTCGAGCCGGCAGTAGTCGCTCTCGAAGCTGACCGCGTCCTCCGTCCACAGCCGCTTGACGAGGGCGAGCCCGTCCTCGAAGCGGCGGACGCGCTGGCCCTTGGGTACGCCGAAGGCGTCGAACTCGACGTCGCGGTAGCCGAGCCCGATGCCGAACACGAAGTTGCCCTTGCAGATCACGTCGAGCGAGGCGATGGTCTCCGCGACGTAGACGGGGTTGTGCAGGTTGAGCAGCAGCACGCCCAGCCCGCAGGTCATCTCGCCCGCCTCCGCCGAGAGCCGCGCCAGCATGGGGACGAGCTGCAGCTGCTTGTTGTCGCCCTCGTTCAGGTAGTGCTGCCCGCTGAACAGCGCGTCCCAGCCCGAATCCCGCGCCAGCCGCACCATGGCGTACTGATCCTCGAGGGCGCTCACCATGTCGCGGTCGAGGTGCTGCTGGTTGGTGACGAACAGCCCGACTTTCATGGCATCTCCTGGAGATAGGGCACGGCGTGGTGGTGAGGGCGGCCCGTGGTTGGCCGGTTGGGCGGAAGCGAGCGGGTGGGCGAGGCCGCCCGCAGAGCCACTCGCCATCCTGTTTACCCACAACCCGGCGGCCCCTCAGGCCGAGCGGGCAGGTCGCTGCGCGGCCCAGGCCGGCTTGCGGCCGACCTTGCGCAGCTCGGGCAGCAGCTCGGTCGAGATCAGGCGCATGCTGGCGAGGGCCGTCGAGAGCGGCATGCCCACCCAGCGCGTGCGCAGGTTGAGCTGGTTCACCTCGAACTCCTCCCAGTACGGACGCAACTGCTCGTAGCACTCCTCCGGCGACCCCAGCACGAACCGCTCCTCGAGCAGGGACTCGAAGGGCTGCTGGAACGTCTCTCCGCTCGGCATGACCTGGTCCTGGCCCCACTGGGCGTAGTTGGCGTACTTGGCGCCGAGGTAGGGCGCCGCCAGGGCGATCGCCGTCTTGCGGTCCCTGGCGCAGAAGATCTCCTTGGCGGCGGGCAGGATCGCGGGCAACGGCTTGCCGCACGCCGCAAGCTCCGCGCGATACAGCCCGAGCTGGCGGCGCAGGGTGGGCAGGGTCGAGTGGCCGTTGACGAACCACGCGTCGGCGATGCGGGCAGCGCGGCGCACGGCCGCGTCGTTGTTCGCCGCCAGCCAGATGGGCGGGTGCGGCTGCTGCACCGGGCGGATGGTCAGATGCACCTTCTCCAGCGTGCAGTAGTCGCTGGTGAAGCTGACCTCGTCCTCCGTCCAGAGGCGCTTGACCACCTCCAGCACGTCCAGGAAGCGCCGCAGGCGCTGGCCCTTGGGCACGCCGAAGGCGGCGAACTCGACCTCGCGGTAGCCGAGCCCCACGCCGAAGAACAGCCGACCGCGCGAGATCACGTCCAGCGAGGCGATGGTCTCCGCGACGTAGACCGGGTTGTGCAGGTTGAGCAGCATCACCCCCAGGCACAGGTCCATCTCGCCCGCCTCCGCCTGGAGCCGGGCCAGCATGGGCACCTGCTGGAGCATGCGGTTGCCCTCGTTGAGGTAGTGCTGCCCGGCGGAGAGGGCGTCCCACCCGTGGTCGCGGGCGTGATGCACCATCGCGATGTTCTCCTCGAACGCCGTGATCAGATCGCGCTCGACGGGCTGCTGCACCGTGACCGACAGGCTGACGCGCATGGGGACTCCGCCGAAGGAAGGTTGATGGCCGCCGGGCCGTGTGGCGGGGCTGTGCCCTTGTCTATGCCGCAGGCCCGCTCCGCAGGCCTATGCGCCGGCCCGCGCGGTTCGCTCCGCGAGCTTGCGCAGGGCGGGGATCACCTCGTCCGAGAGCAGCTGCATGCTCCCCAGCGTCATGCCGAGCGGCATCCCGACCCAGCGGGTGCGGAAGATCATGTAGTTGACGCCCAGCTCCTCGATGTAGGGCCGGAGCTGCTCGTAGCACTCCTCGGGCGAGCCGAGCACGAATCGGTCCTTGAGCAGCTCCTCGAAGGGCTGCTGGAAGGTATCCTTGCCGGGCAGCACCTTGTCCTGGCCCCAGCTCGCGTAGTTGGCGTACTTGGCGCCCAGGTAGGGCTTGGCCTGGGCAATCGCCGTCTTGAGGTCCTTCGCGCAGAAGATCTCCTTGGCGCAGGGCAGCACCGTGGGCTGCGGCAGGCCGTGGGCCTTGCGCTCGGCCCGGAAGGCCGCCAGCAGCCGCTGGATATCGGGCAGCGGCGAGTGGGCGTTGATCTGCCACACGTCGCCCAGGCGCGCGGCGCGGCGCACGGCGGTCTCGTTGTTGGCGCCCACCCAGATCGGCGGATGGGGCTGCTGCACGGGGCGGATGTTCAGCCGCACCTTGTCGAGCCGGCAGTAGTCGCTCTGGAAGCTCACCTCCTCCTCGGTCCACAGCCGCTTGACGAGCGTGAGCCCCTCCTCGAACCGCTTCACGCGCTGGCCCTTCCACACGCCGAAGGCGTCGAACTCGACGTCGCGATAGCCCAGCCCCACGCCGAAGATGAGCTTGCCGCGCCAGATCACGTCCAGCGAGGCGATGGTCTCGGCGATGAACACCGGGTTGTGCAGGTTGAGCAGCATGATGCCGAGCTGGCCGATCATCTCCCCCGCCTCGGCCTGGATGCGCGCCAGCAGCGGAACTTGCTGCAGCTGCTTGCTGTCGCCGGTGTTCAGGTAGTGCTGGCCGTAGGAGACGGCATCCCAGCCCCGGTCGCGCGCGTGGTGCACCATCGCGAAGCGCTCCAGCAGCGAGGAGACCATGTCGGTCGCCAGCGGGTCCTGCACGGTGAGGGAGAGGCCGATCTTCATGGAACGCTCCTGGGGGGTTGGATGAGGTCGCTCTCGCAAGTTTCCCTTCGCAAGGCGCGCCGTCGGGCCGGCTCGGGTACCGGTCGCTGTCGCGGCGCCCTCAAGGGGTGTAACGCAGCTCGGAATAGAGCGGCAGATCGTCGCGCTCGAGCAACTCGGCCATCTCCAGCGTCGGGCGCTCCGGGGGGATGAGCTCGCCCCGGGCATGCACGTCGATGAAGCGTTGCACGCCGGGGAAATCCGCCGGCCGGGCACTGCGCGCCACCTGCTGCATCTCCGTATCGAGCATCCCGGGGGCGTAGCTGATGATGGCCACGTCGCGCGCGGGGCCGCCTTCGCCCGGGGTCTGCGCCTCCTCGGCCAGCACCAGCCCGGCCATGCGCAGGGCGGCCTTGGACATGCAGTAGGCCGCCCACCCCGCCTTGGCGTTGGTCGCCGAGCCGGAGGAGATATCGAGGATGCGCAGACGGGTGCGGCGGGCGTGGCGCAGAAAGTAGCCCGCCAGCCAGGCGGGGGCCGTCGCGTTCACGGCCATCGCCCGCGCGAGGTCGGCCAGGCTCACGTTGCCGAGCAGCCCCACCGGCTCCAGCACGCCGGCGTTGTTGACCAGCGCCACGCGCTCCACCGCCGCCAGGTCGTGATCGCGCGGGAAGCGCTGCGTGAAGTAGCTCTCCACGGCGTCGAAATCGGCCAGATCGATGCGCTCGTGGCGGTAGCGGTCGCCGTGGAGGGACGCATCCCGTCGCGCCAGCCCCAGCACGTGCCAGCCGCGTTCGAGCAGCGTCCGCGCGAGGGTCTTGCCGAGGCCGGCGCTCGCGCCGGTGACGACGGCCAGTCGTTCGCTCATAGCACCTCCGGTCTCTTCGACGCCAGGCGGCTGCACCGCAGCGCAAATTCCTCGACCCACGGTTGCTGCGCCACCCGACCTCCCCCGAGACAGCTCCGCGCAGAGGTGCTATACCACCGCCATTCCCGTGATGCACCCCAAGAAAGATCGCCGCCATGAGCATGACCTGGGACCCCGGCCAGTACCTCGCCTTCGCCAGCCACCGCCTGCGACCCGCCATCGAGCTGTTGATGCGCATTCCGCTCGATGCGCCCGCCACCGTCGTCGACCTCGGCTGCGGCACCGGCAACGTGACAAGCCTGCTGCGCGGACGCTGGCCGGAGGCGCATCTGACCGGCATCGACGGCTCCCGGGAGATGCTGGCCGAGGCGGCCAAGACGCCCACGCGGGCCGACTGGCGCATGGCCGATATCGCCACCTGGACGCTCGACGAGCCCGTGGACGTGCTCTACTCGAACGCCGCCCTGCAGTGGATCGAGGGCCACGCCGCGCTCTTCCCGCGCCTGATGCGCTGCGTCCGGCCGGGGGGCGCGCTGGCGGTGCAGATGCCCCGCAACTTCGACGCGCCCTCGCATACGCTCATGTTCGACACGGCCGACGCTGGGCCCTGGGCGGCCCGGCTGCGCGGCGTGCAGCGCCGCTCGCCCGTCAGCGATGCCCACGTCTACTACGACCTGCTGGCGCCCCACGCCAGGGAGCTGGAGCTGTGGGAGACCGAGTACCACCAGGTGCTGAGCGGGGACAATCCCGTGGCCGAGTTCACCAAGGGTTCCTGGCTCAAGACGCTGCTCGACGCGCTGGAGGAGCCGCTGCGCAGTGCCTACTGGGAGGAGTACCGGCGGCGCGTTGCCGCGGCGTATCCCCGGCGCGCGGACGGTCGCACGATCTTTCCCTTCAAGCGCCTGTTCATCGTCGCGCGGGCGTAGGTCGGCAGGCTCGGCTTAGCGCGCGGCGCACGTGTCGCATTGTCGTCCCTTGACCAAGTCCGGGCGGCCACGCATAGTCGGTGCCGTCGCAGCGGACGCCCGAGCGCGACGCCGATCCATTCCGTTGCGGAGCCCGAGCCGGCCCCGCCTTTGCGCGCCTGAGCAGCGGCGCGCGTCACGCACCATGCCGCAGGACTCACAGCGATGGGGATGGGGCTGGAAGGGCTGCGGGTGATCGAGGTCGGCGGCGGCGTGGCCGCGCCCGTCGCCGGCAAGCTGATGGCCGACCTCGGCGCGACCGTGGTCAAGGTCGAGCCGACCGAGGGCGAGCCCACGCGCCACCGGGGGCCCTATCCCGCCGGCAAGGCCAGCCGCGAGACCAGCGGCCTCCACCTCGCGCTCAATCCCGGCAAGCGCAGCCTGGTGCTGAATCTGGGCACCGAGGAGGGCCAGCACGCCCTCGATAGGCTGGTCCAGCAGTGCGACCTGCTGCTGCATAGCCACACCGCGCGGGAGATGCTGGCCCTGCGGCTGGACTACCGCCGCTTCGCGCGCCTCAACCCGCGGCTGGTGATGCTCTCCATCACGCCGTTCGGCCTGACGGGGCCCCACCGCGACTACGAGGCGACCGACCTGACGCTGATCCACGCCTCGGGCTGGGGCTGGCTCTGCCCGGGCCCCGGCACGAATACGGCGCTGCCGCCGATCAAGCCCTATGGCCAGCACGCCTACATCCAGGCGGGGCTGCATGGGGCCGTGGCGGCCGTGGCGGCGTACCTGGGGGCGCTCGACACCGGCGTCGGCGAGCACATCGACCTGTCGGTGCAGGAAGTGAACGCGTCGTTCCCGCAGCGCACGCTGACCTCCTACTCCTATCAGGGCAAGCTGATCTCGCGCCTCAGCCCGAACCTGCACGCGCCGAGCGGGTTCTATGCCTGCGCCGATGGCTACATCTTCCTGGTGGTGGCGGAGGAGGATCAGTGGCAGCGGCTGCTGGAGCTGATGGGCAACCCGGCCTGGGCGCGCGATCCGCGCTTCGCCACCCGCGAGCTGCGCGGCAGCAACGAGCGGGCGCTCAACGCGCATCTCGACGAGTGGATGGCCACCCAGCAGGCCGAGCAGCTCTTCCACGCCTGCCAGCAGCGCCGGGTGTGCGTGACCATGGTGCTCAACCACGAGCAGTTGCTCAAGCAGCGGCACCTGCGCGAGCGCGGCTTCATCGCCGAGCAGAGCCATCCCGCCGCGGGCACCTTGCCCATGCCGGGCGCCCCGTACCTGCTGGACAAGCCGTGGTGGCGCCTGCGCGGCGCGGCCCCGCTGCTGGGCGAGGCCAACGCGCAGCCCGAACAGCTCCTGCCGCCGCGGCCGCGCGTCGCAGCGGCGGAGCCGCAGCTCCAGCCGAAGCTGCCCGTGGAGCTGCCGCTGGCCGGGGTGCGCGTGCTGGACCTGTGCTGGGTGTGGGCAGGGCCGTACGGCACGCTGCAACTGGCCCATCTCGGCGCGGAGGTGCTCAAGATCGAATCGGGGTCGCGGCTCGATCAGTCGCGCCGCATCAACATCCAGCCCACCGGGATGGCGCCCGGCGTGAACACCTCCGGCTACTTCAACGATCTGGCCCAGGGCAAGCGCAGCGTGGCCATCAACCTGGCCGACCCCGAGGGCATCGCGCTCGTCAAGCGGCTCGCGGCGGAATCCGACGTGGTTACCAGCAATTTCGCCACAGGGGTGATGGAGCGGCTCGGGCTGGGGGTCGCGGCCCTGCGCGCGGTCAAGGACGATCTCATCATCGCCTCGATCTCGGGCTTCGGCCAGAGCGGCCCGTGCAAGGACTACATCGGCTACGGCAACGCCATGATCGCCCTGAGCGGGATCACCGCCTCGACCGGCTACGGCGACGGCAAGCCGCGCGAGGTGGGGTTCCCCTATGCGGACCCGGTCGCGGGCGTGCACATGGCGTTCGCCATCGTGGCCGCGCTCGCGGCCAAGCGGCTGCACGGCGGCGGACAGACCATCGACATCTCGCTCTGGGAGGCGGCGGCGTCCATCGGCTGCGAGGGCTGGATCAACCACGCGCTCGGCCACCCGCCGCACCCGCCCATGGGCAACCGCGACCCCTGGCATGCGCCGCACAACCTGTACCGCTGCGCGGGCGAGGATGCCTGGGTCAGCATCGCCGTCACCAGCGAGGCCCACTGGAACGCGCTTTGCCAGGCGCTCGGGCGCATCGACTGGCTGAAGGATGAGCGGCTGCGCAGCGCCCAGGGCCGCAAGGCGCGCGAGGCGGAGCTGGATTCGGTCATCGGCCCCTGGTGCCGGGGCAAGGATCGCTGGGAGGTGACGCGCATGCTCCAAGCCGCGCGCGTGCCGGCGTTCCCCTGCCTGAGCGCCAAGGACCTCGTGGAGGATCCCCACCTGGGGGCGCGGCACTACTACACGCGCCTCGACCATCCGGTGGTGGGCCGCCGGGAGCAGATCGGCATTCCCTGGAAGCTGGCCAACCGGCCCAACGGCGTGCGCACGCCGGCACCCTTGCTCGGTGCCGATACCGATGCCGTGCTGATGTCGGTGCTCGGCATCTCGACCCGCCAGGTGGTGCGGCTCTGGGAAAGCAAGGTGCTCGGCTGAGCCTCGCGCCGGACGCCGCACGCCGATGAATCCCCGCAGCATCGGCCCGACCCTGGGGTAGTGACTCAGTTCGAAAACGTGCGCCTCCGCGGGCGGCCTCACCCATTGCCAGCGGGTGGGTGGTGACTCCGTTTGGCGGAGACCTCCGTTTTGGCGCCGGCGTGAATCGGCGGCAATGGGCCTTCCGGCCACCCCACCCCGCTGTTGACTTTCGCCCCGGACTCCTGGTTGGAACAGGAGTTCCGATCGAGGGGGCGATCGTCCTGACGGGGAAGACCTTTCGGTCGCGCAATACGCCGGCCGGGGGTGCCCCTATTCCCTTCTGCGACACGGAAGCTGAACCATGAGCGGTCTTGCGCACTTGCGGGTGTTGGAACTGGGCGGCGGCATCACGGCGGCGCTGGCCGCCAAGCTGCTGGCCGATCTCGGGGCCGCCTGCGTGAAGGTCGAGCCCCCCGGCGGCGATCCCGCCAGGCAGTGGGGGCCGTTCCGGGCCGGCCGGGCCGATCCCGAGGCCAGCGGCACCTTCCTCTTCCTCAACGCCAACAAGCGCAGCCTCGTGCTGGACCTGGCGGGGGCCGCCGACCGCAGCCGCCTGGAGGGACTGGTCGCCGAAGCGGACCTGCTGGTGCACGACCTGCCGCCCATGGCGATGGCGGCCCAGGGCATCGCTTTCGACCGCTTCGAGCGGCTCAACCCGCGCCTGGTGATGCTCTCCCTGACCCCGTTCGGCCAGGACGGGCCGCACAAGGACTATGCCGGCAACGATCTCACCCTGATGCACGGGGGCGGCTGGGGCACGCTCTCGCCCGGCAAGTCCGCGCCCAGGGAGCTCCCGCCGCTGCGCCCCTTTGGACACCACGCGCTGGCCCAGGCGGCGCTGCACGGCACGGTGGCGGCCCTGGCGGCCTGCTTCGCGGCGCGCGAGACGGGGCGCGGCGAGCACGTCGACGTCTCGATCCACGACGTGGTGGCGACCCTGACCTCGCGCAATTTCGCCAACTACACGTACATGGGCAAGGTGGACCGCCGGGACGATCCGACCGCCTACGAGCCGTATGGGTTCTATCGCTGCAAGGACGGCCACCTCTTCATGATCTGCGCGGAGCAGTCGCAGTGGGAACGGCTGGTCGAGCTGATGGGGAGCCCGGCCTGGGCCGCCGACCCGCGCTTCCTGACCCGCGACCTGCGCGGCGGGCACGTCGGAGAGCTCAAGACGCGCATCAGCGCCTGGAGCAAGGGCTGGACGGTGAGCGACCTGTTCCACGCCTGCCAGAAGGCGCGGGTGGGCGCGGCGCCCGTCTACACCTTCGCGCAGATCGAGCGGGAGCCGCACCTGCTCGAGCGCGGGGCCTTCGCCCGGATCGCGCATCCGGTCGCGGGCGAGCTGAAGCTCCCCGGCGCCCCCTACCGGCTGAAGCACCCCTGGTGGTCGCTGCGCACCCCCGCGCCCCGCCTGGGCGAAGCCGCGGGTCCTGCCAAGGGCGAGCCGGCGCGCCTGTTCCCGCCGCGCCCATCCCCCTTGCCTCATGCACCCGGCGCCCCGACCGCGGCGGCAAAGGCGGGGGCGCCGGCCGGCGGCCCACCGCTAGCCGGGGTGCGGGTGCTCGATCTCTCCTGGGTCTGGGCCGGCCCGCACGCGACCACGATGCTTGCGTTCCTGGGCGCGGAGGTGATCAAGGTCGAGTCCTCCAAGCGGCTCGACCTGACCCGCCGCTCGACCCCCTACCCCACCGGCATGACGCCCGGCATCAACCGCACGGGCTACTTCAACATCATCAACCAGGCCAAGCTCAGCATCGGGGTCGATCTCTCCCGCCCGGAAGGGATCGCGCTGGTGCGGCAGCTCGCCGCCAGGTGCGACGTGCTGATCAGCAACTTCGGCACGGGGGTGGCCGAGCGGCTGGGCGTGGGCGCCGAGGAGATGCTCAAAGTCAACCCCTCGCTCACCATCGCCATGATCTCCGCCTTCGGCCAGACGGGCCCCTACCGCAACTACATGGGCTACGGCCCCCTGATCTCGCCCCTGGCCGGTCTCTCGGTGCAGACGGCCTACCGCGAGGACGGGGAGCCGCGCGACGTGGGCATGCCCTACGGCGACCCCAACGGAGGCGTCCACGCGGCCCTGGCCATCGCCGCCGCCCTCTGCGCGCGCCAGGCGAACGGAACGGGCGGGCAGGTGATCGACCTCTCCATGTGGGAGTGCATGCTGGGGCTGACCTACGAGGGCTGGATGAACCACGTGCTCGGCAACCCGCCCTACCCGCCCATGGGCAACCGCGACCCCTTCCACGCGCCGCACAACGTCTACGCCTGCCGGGGCGACGACCAGTGGGTGGCCCTCGCCGTCTCCGAGGAGCGGCACTGGCCGGCCCTGTGCCGCGCCATCGGCCAGCCGGCGCTCGCCGGCGACCCGCGCTTCGCCGACCGCGCCGCCCGCAAGGCCAACGAGGATGCGCTGGATGCGCTGCTCGCCGCCTGGTGCCGCGACCGCGACCGCTGGGCCGTCACCGAGGCGCTGCAGGCCCAAGGCGTGGCCGCCTACCCCTGCCTTTCGACCAAGGACCTGGCGGAGAGCCCGCAGCTCGCGGCGCGCGGGGTGCTGACGCGCTGGCCCCATCCTGAGGTGGGGGTGCAGACCTTGCTCGGCGCGCCCTGGCGCCTCACGCGCCGCCCGAACGGAATCGGCTGCGCCGCGCCGCTGCTGGGCCAGCACACCGACGACGTGCTCGGCCGCATCCTCGGCCTCGACGCCGCCCGGCGCGCCGAGCTGCGCGCCCAGGGCATCGTCGAGTGAGGGGCGCGGGGCGGCGCCGCTGCAGCGCTCCGGCGTACCCCCCTCGCCGCTCGGCAGGTGGCGAAAGTCCGCCGCGACTGGTACTGCTTGGATATGGGCGCTAGCCGTGCCACGTCCGGATGCCCCGCGGGCAGCGGCCACCAGCCGGCCCCGATGGCGCGGCGCGACGCGCTCACGGTCGGCAGGGGCTTGCGAGCCCGTGAGCGCCGAGACAGCTCGCGGCGGCGCGGCACCCGCCGGTGTTGCCCACAGGAGCGCGGCGATGAACACGGAAGCCCGCCCCCCCGAGAATGTCCTGCGGGAGCTGGTGCGCAGGATCGTCGAGACCGTGCATCCGCTCCGCATCGTCCTGTTCGGCTCCGCCGCGCGTGGGCAGATGGGGCCGCACAGCGACCTCGACGTGCTGGTGGTCATGCCCGACGGCATCCACCGGCGCGAGACCGCCGTGCGGCTGTACCATGCGATGGCCGGGCTCGGATGGGCCACGGATTTCGCCGTGGTGACGGAAGAGGACGTTCGCCTCTATGGCGGCGAACCATCGCTGGTCATCTGCCCGGCGCTGGAAGAGGGCAAGGAGCTGTACCGTGCCTCCTGAAGGGCATTCCCACGGTTCTCCGGCGGAATGGCTCGGTCGGGCCAAGAGCGACCTGGCCCTCGCAAACGTGCCTTTGCCCGAGGGTGGCGTCTACGCGGATCTCTGCTTTCATGCGCAGCAGGCCGCCGAGAAGGCGATCAAGGCCGTCTATCGCGCCCACGGCCTGCGGTTCCAGTACACCCACAACCTTTCGCAACTGCTTGATGGACTGCAAGGCAAGGGGCTCGCCATTCCTGCGGAGGTCAAGCCGGCGATCGGCCTGACGGAATACGCCCACAAGACACGCTATCCGGGTCTTGCCGAGCCGGTCACTGATGCGGAGTACCGCCCGGCCGTGAGGATCGCCGAGGCCGTTGTCGCCTGGGCCGAAGCGGTGGTGCGAACGAAAACATGAGCGCGCGTCAGAGAGCTTCCCAAGGCCCGCATGTCGCGTCGGCGGGCCGAGCGCCGCGCCCGGGGCGGCGTCGAGCGAGCTGGCGCGGAACTTGCGACTTTGCGACTGGTGGGGGTCCTGTCAAAGCAGCTTCATCAGGGCGCCCAGGGCGGTGACCGCGACCACGATCAGACCGCCGAGCCAGATGATGATGTCCCGGCGCATCAGGGCCATATCCCGGCGCACCAGCTCGATCTGCTGTAGCAGGCGGGTCTCCAGCTCCTTCATGTCCCGGCGCACAAATTCGATCTCCCGGACAAGCCGGGTCTCAGATTCCTTCGCGTCCCGGCGTACCGGCTCGATCTGTTGAACAAGGCGTACCTCCAGTTCCTTAACGTCCCGTCTCACCAGCTCGATGTCGCGCTTGGTGGCAAGGTTCTCCTCCACCACGGACCGCAACGCCTCGGCCTGGGCTTCGGCCTGCCGCTCGGTGAAGCCCGCCTCGCGGAGCTTCCTGGCGTAGGTCAGGGTGTCGAAGCTGGCCTGGCTCATGGTCGCGCGCCTCCGAATGGCTCACGATAGCGCGCCGGCGCAGAAAGCGGTAGCCGGCGTGCGGGTAGCCATCCGCGCCGAAATGCGCGATGCTCTCCCGGCGGCGGCGAAGCCGCGCTCGATCCACCCCTCCCCGGATGCAGCCGATGACGCCTGCTCGCGCAACGGTAACGCTGACCGTCAACGGCGTGGCGCGCACGCTGGACGTGGAGCCGCGCGAGACGTTGCTCGACGTGCTGCGGGAGCGGCTCGACCTGACGGGCGCCAAGCGCGCCTGCGACCGGGGGGAGTGCGGCGCGTGCGCGGTGCTGGTGGATGGGCGCCCGATCAACGCCTGCCACGTGCTGGCGCTCCAGGTGCGCGGGCGCGAGGTCGTCACCATCGAGGCGCTGGCGGGGCGCCCGGAGTTCCAGCCGATCCTGGCGGCCTTCATCCACCACGACGCGGGCCAGTGCGGCTTCTGCACGCCGGGGTTCGCGCTGGCCGCCCACGCCCTGCTGCAGCGCCACCCCGCCGCGTCCGACGCGCTGATCCGCTGGGAGCTGGTGGGTCACATCTGCCGCTGCAACGCCTACGACGGCCTGGCGGCGGCCGTGGCTGCGGCGCGCGACGCACGCAAACCCTCCTGATCCCGTGGGCACGGGCCCCCGCACGGGCTCACGTATGGGTCCAGCGCGGGGCGACAGCCGGGGAGAGCCGATGACCGCACCAGCCGATGTGTCCGCGCTGAGCGTGGTGGGAACGCCCGTGGCGCGGCGGGAGCTGGCCGAGAAGGTGACCGGCCGTACGCGCTACACCGCCGACCTGCACCGGCCCGGCATGCTGCACGGGCGCGTGCTGCGGAGTCCTCATCCCCACGCGCGCATCGTGCGCGTGGACGCCTCGGCGGCGCTGCGGTTGCCCGGCGTCCACGCTGTGCTCACGCCGGAGGACGCCCCGCAGCAGCCCATCGACCGCGACCTGAGGGCGCTCGAGCCGCTGGTGCGGTTCGCGGGGGAGGAGGTGGCGCTGGTGGCGGCCGAGAGCGAGGCGCAGGCGGAGGACGCCTTGCGCGCGATCGAGGTGGTCTACGAGCCGCTGCCGGCCGTGCTCGATCCCGAGGCGGCGCTGGCGCCGGGCGCGCCCGAGGTGCATCCGGGCGGCAACCTGGTGGGCGGCAAGCCCCTCGTGGTGCAGCGGGGCGACGTGGCGGCCGGGTTCGCCCAGGCCGCGCGCATCTTCGAGGGCACCTTCCGCACCCAGGCCCATGCGCCCGTGGCCATGGAGACCCGCGCGGCGCTGGCCGAATGGGAAGGCGACCGGCTCACCCTCTGGAAGACCAGCCGCGCCGTGCACGCCTCCGACCGGCCCCTGCTGGCCCGCGGCCTCGGCATCCCGGCGGAGCGCATCCGCGTGATCTGCACGGCCATGGGCGGCGGCTTCGGCAACAAGGACGAGACGCGGCTGGGCGTGCTGACCGCCCTGCTGGCGCGCAAGGCGGGTCGGCCCGTGCGGGTCGAGTACAGCCGGCGCGAGGAGGTGCTCGGCGGGCGCAACCGGCAGGCGACGGTCAACCGCCTGCGCATCGGCGTGCGCGTCGACGGCACGCCCGTGGCCATCGAGCAGCGCAGCGTGATGGACGCCGGCGCGTACATCTCGTCGGGGATCAACGTCAACCGGCGCACAGGCCAGGGCGCGCTCTACCTCTATACCTGCCCCAACGCCCGCTACGAGGGCCACGCCGTCTACACCAACCGCCCGGCCGGCGGCTCCTTCCGCGGGCTGGGGGCGCCGCTCGGCCACTTCGCGGTCGAGGTGCTGGCGGACGAGATCGCCGCCGCGCTCGGCATCGACCCGCTCGACTACCGGCTGCGCCATCACGTCACCGCGGCCGGCCAGCCCGGTACCCGCGTCACTGCTCCCGACGCCCTGCTGCCCGACGAGCCGGTCGAGGGCGGCGTGCCCTTCTCCAGCAACGCCCTGCGCGCCTGCCTGCTGGTGGGCGCGGAGCGCATCGGCTGGCACCGCCGCCGACCCGACGGCGCGGAGCCGGGCGAGCGCGTGCGCGGCCTGGGAGTCGCCATGGGCACCTACAAGGGCGGCGCGGGGCGCGAGGCGGAGGCCGAGCTGCACATCGCGGAGAGCGGCCGGGTGGCCCTGCACCTGGGGCTGACCGACGTGGGCCAGGGCTCGGCCACGGTGCTCGCGCAGATCGCGGCCGAGGCGCTCACGCTGCCGGCGGAGCGCATCGAGACGGTGATGGCCGATACGGCGCGCACGCCACCCGGCCACGTCACCGCCGGCTCCACCACCACCTTCAGCACCGGCGAGGCCGTGCGCCGCGCCGCGCTGGCCGCCGCCGAGCAGCTCCGGCGCCGGGCCGCCGAGATGCTGGGCGTGGCGGCGGCGCGCCTCGAAGCCGGGCGGCTCATCAGCGAGGACGGCCGGCGCAGCCTCGCGCTGGAGGAGGTGGCGGCCGGGCTGGGCGCCGAGCTCGTCACGCGCTGGCGCTGGAACGCCGGCAGCAGCACGCACATCGTCAATTCCTTCGCGGCCCACTTCGCCGAGGTGGAGGTGGATCGGCGCAACGGCCACATCCGCGTGCTGCGCTACGTGGCCGCACAGGATTCGGGGCGCATCGTCAACCCGCGGCTGGCCGCGGGTCAGGTCTCCGGCGCCGTCTTGCAGTTCCTCGGCATCGCCCTGCGCGAGGAGCTGTTTCTCGACCCGCGCTCCGGGGTGACCCTCAACCCGAGCTTCCTGGAGCACAAGTCCACGGCCATCGTGGACTTCCCCGCCGTCGAGGTGCTGTTCCTGGGCGAGCCCGACCCCGTGGGCCCCTATGGCGCCAAGGCCCTGGGCGAGCCGCCGGTGGTGCCCGTGTTCGCGGCCATCGCCAACGCCGTGGCCAACGCCGCCGGCGTGCGCCTGCACGAGGTGCCCTTCACGCCGCAGCGCGTGCTCGCGGCCCTGAAAGCCCAGGGGAGGCTCGTCCCGTGAGGCCCTTCGACTACGTCGAGCCGACGGCACTCGCCGAAGCGACCCGAACCCTGCACGAAGGCGGCGAGGCCGTGCGAGTGCTGGCCGGCGGCACCGACCTGCTCGGCGAGCTGAAGGACGGCCTGGTCGCCTGCGAGCGCGTGGTGAGCCTCGCGCGCCTGCCCGGGCTGGCCGCGATCGAGCCCGAGGGCCAGGGGCTGCGCGTGGGGGCGATGGTCACCCTCGCCGGCCTGGTCGAAGCACCGCAGTTGAGCGGCCCCTACGCGCTGCTGGCGCAGGTGGCCCAGGGGGTGGCCACGCCCGAGGTCCGCAACCAGGGCACCCTCGGCGGGAACCTCTGCCAGCGGCCGCGCTGCCTGCACTACCGCAGCCCCGCCGTGGCGTGCCTGAAGAAGGGCGGGAGCGGCTGTCCCGCGCGGGAAAGCCCTTTCCAGGCGTATCTCTCCGTGATGGGCGAGGCGGGCTGCGTGGCCACCCACCCCTCCGACCTGGCGCTGCCGCTGCTGGCGCTGGGCGCCGAGGCGTGGCTGGCCGGGCCCCAGGGCGAGCGTCGCCTGCCCCTCGACGCCTTCTTCAGCGGTACCGATGGCGATCCCCGGCGCGAAACGGCCCTGGGCGCCGGCGAGCTGCTGACGGCCGTCTGGCTGCCCCCGGCCCCTGCCGGCTGGCGGGGGCTGCACCGCAAGGAGCGCGACCGCACCGCCGGCGACTTCGCCGTGGCGGGCGTGGCCGTGGGCTGCGCGGTCGAAGGGGGGACGATCCGCCACGCACGGGTGGCCCTGGGCGGGCTCGCCCCGGCGCCGGCGCGCAGCTCCGCCGCCGAGGCCGTGCTGGACGGCCGGGCGCCCTCCCGCGACCTGGCCGAGCGGGCGGCGCAGGCCGCCCTGGCCGCCGCCAAGCCCTTGCCGCACAACGCCTACAAGGTGCGCCTCGCCCGCGTGCTGCTGGCCAGGGCGCTGGAGGCGCTCTGGGGGTGAGTGGGCCCAGCGCCCCCCACCCCGGCCCTCCCCTTCGGCAAGCTCAGGGCTGGTTCCCGCAAGGAGGGAGGGATACCATTTTGCGTTCTGAATGAGATCAATGCTCCGCGTCCCTGAGGAGCGCGGAGCGAAGCGGAGCGCGTCTCGAAGGGCGCGGGGCGGGCGGTGGCCTTCGAGACGCCCTGCTGCGCAGGGCTCCTCAGGCACGCGGTTGCAGTGGCACTATTGAAATGGAGCCGGATTACCGTGGATACCAGGCCGCCCTCAGGGCAGGGC
>JACQKK010000050.1 GCA_016204605.1 Candidatus Lambdaproteobacteria bacterium | reverse complement strand
GCTGCTCCCCCAGCGGCGAGGAGGCCCGCGACGTGCTGGCGCTCTCCCAGGCCATCTCGGATGCGCTGGAGGCCCAGGTCAGGCGCGCCCCGGCATTCTACTTCTGGATGCACCGCCGCTTCCGGCCGCAGCCTGCGCATCTGCCCCTGACCGCACTCAACCTGCGCTTCCTGGCGGAGACGGCCGCGGCCCATCCGCTCGCCCCCGGCGTGAGGCCGGTGTTCGAGCCGCGCGCTGCGACGAACACTGAGCCGGGCGCCGGCGGGCGTCCCCAATCCCAGCCTCCGACCGGAGCCGCCGCCCTCGGCCCAGCCCGGCCGCGGCCCGCCCTGTTTCTGGACCTGGACGGCACCCTGATTGAGGACGTGGGCTACCTTTCCGCCTTCGGGCAGATGCGGCTGCTCCCTGGCGCGGCGGAGGCGATCGCCCGGGCCAACGCCGCCGGCCACCCCGTGGTCGTCCTCACCAACCAGTCGGGCGTGGCGCGCGGGTACATCACCGAGGCCTTCGCGCGGGAGAGCGCCGACCACCTGCGGGCGCTGCTGGCGGCCCACGGCGCGCGGATCGATGGCTACCACTACGCCCCCGAGCACCCCCAGGGCCGGCCCCCCTACGACATCGAGAGCGACCGGCGCAAGCCGGGGGCGGGCATGGTGCTGGCCGCCTGCCGCGAGCTCGGGCTGCAACCCGCGGGCGCCTACATGATCGGCGACCAGCGCAGCGATATCGAGACCGGCGCGCACCTGGGCTTGATCCCGCTGCTCGTCCGCACGGGCTCGGGTCGCGAGACCGAACGCGCTCTTCCCGCCGACTTCGCCGCGCGCGGCGGGCGCGTATTCGAGAGCCTCGCAGAGGCGATCGATTGGATTCTCGCGCGGGATGCGGCCGAGCGCTGAGCGGGCGTCCCCTCCCCTTCCCCTCCCCACCAGGTGGGGAGGGGTGCCCGCAGGGCGGGGTAGGGACGCCGGGAGCCCCGAACCGGCCACCGGCGAGGGCCAGAGGATGCCCCCGCTCCCCCCAGGAAGCCCGCCCCGAGCGCAGCGCGAGGAGGGGGCGGCCGCGCCCGCGGCGGTGTTGAAGCCGCGCTCCCCCTCTCCAAATCTTGGAGTGGGGGCCGGGGGGCGGGTCCCGGCGACCTGCCGCCCTGTACGCTTCCCTTTGCCAACGACGCCGCCGATGCGCTAGAAGATGGGATAGGGCTGGGCGCTCAGCCGTCTGGGCACCAGACGGTCGGGGATACGCCCTGGGTCCGTCCCGGCACCGGGCCGGGAAGCATTTGGCTCAGGCTCAAGGAAGGGCATGCCATGGCACAAGACAAGGAAGGACGTTTCCGGCCCGCGCTGGTCTGGAGCGTGTTGATCTCCGTCGTGCTGATTCTCGGCGCGTTCGCGGCGCTGTTCTTCTATGGGCGTGAGGACCGCCGCCCGATCAGTCGGCTCAAGACCACCCAGGAGTTCGCGGAGCCCGCCGGGCCGCCCGCGCCCGCGCCGGGGCCGCCCCCGGCTCCCATGGCAGAAGCCGCCAAGCCGGCGGCGCCCGCGGTGGCGCCGAAGGCCGCGGTGGCGCCGCCCAGCGGACCGCGCAGCTACAAGGTGCGCGAGGGCGACAACCTGTGGACCATCGCCAGCAAGGGCAAGCTGGTGAACAACCCCTGGGAGTGGCGCACGATCCTGGTGCAGAACAAGGACAAGATCGACTACGCGTTCGTCTCGGAGACCGACGGCAGGTGGCGCGTGATGGTCGAGACGGGCGAGGTGCTCACCGTCAGCGGCGGGCCGACCGGCAAGGCCGAGGGGCCGGTCACCAAGAAGTACGCCGTGCAGCTCGTGGCCCTGCTCGATACGCGCCTCGACACCGCCATGAAGATCGTCAAGGCCCTGCTCGCGGAGGGCCAGTACGCCTACCTCTACCGCACCGAGGTCAACGGCAGGCAGTGGTACCGCATCCGCGCCGGCTTCTTCGAGAGCAAGGACGCCGCCGAGGAGAAGGGCAAGGAGATCGTGGCCAAGTATGCCAAGGCCAATGGCCTGGCTTCGGTTTCCTGGGTGATGCTTCCCTCCGACCGCGAACTGCGGGGCGACCGGCTCGACTTCGGCGCCCAGCGTGCCCGGCCCTGGGTGATCGAGCTGCCCGAGCGCGAGAGCCATCAGGCCGCCCTGGCCGACCTCAGGGGCGTGGCCAAGGCCGGCGACTTCGTCTACATCGCGCAGCGGCGCGAGGGCGAAGGCCAGCCCTTCCGCTACCGCACGCGGATTGGGTTCTTCGCCACCCGCGACGACGCCCAGGCCATGCTGGGCAAGCAGGACGCCGCCTCCGAGGTCTGGAAGGGCGCGGCGCCTCAGGAGCTCAAGAGCTTCGAGGAGATCATGCCCGGCCAGAACCTGAAGGTCGCCGCCCCCAAGCCCTCGTAGCGGGTGGCTGCCAGCTATGCTGCGCCCCCGCCCCGGGGGCGCAGGGCAATGTGAAAGTAGTGAGTGAAAGACTCTGGACCGCTACGCCAGTTGGGCCGTCACCGTTACTGGTCCGCCGAAGAACCTTGGTCGCTCTTGGACAGCAGGCTTTGCTCCATATATGCCTTGATGGCGTAGAAGGCGATCAGGATCGGAGTCATCCTCAGCAGCATCTCGAATTGCGTGGCGAGCAATGTCCCAATGAGCATCAGGCTGATCCCGACATAGATGGGATGGCCCGTGAACCGGTACGGCCCCGTGGTGATCCGCGGCTGATCTCGAAAGATCGTTGGCCTCGGCGACCACCAACGCCCCAACTCGACTCGTGCCCAGATGGCGAACCCCATACCAAACACCAACAAAAGTGCTCCCAGTGCGTAACTGACACCCTGCCACCCGTCAGGCACCGGAAATCGAGCGAAAAGCAGGTGTCTCCCGGAGATCAGGACGTATCCACCGACCGCAACCAGCGCCAGTTGCAGCTTGAGCCAGTGGGGATGCACGCGTATGGGTTGAAGTCGGTGGTGGGCATGGCGGCGCGCCAGCCAACCCCAGGCCGCTGCCAGCGTTAACCACGCGAATGCCACAACGGCAACTGTGACATGAAAGGCGTTCACGACTCCCAGATCATGCACCCAAAAGTACAAGAAGTAACAGACCGCCGATTAATACGTAGATCCATTGCGCGGCTGTGACCGCCGCTTGCATACCTGTCTGCGCCTCTTCTGTGCGTGAAGATCGCTGCTGCTGGGTGCACGCCGTGTCCTTCGCCTTGAAAATATCGAATTCCCGTTGGCTCAACTCGTCGATCTTCTTGCCCTTCAACTCCAGGTAAAGCGGGTCCTGGCACGGATTGTCTTGCGCGCCCACGGGTGCCGTGGTCGCCAGCAAAACGGCAAACAGCACAACCCTCAGCCATCGTCGAATGGCTATCATGACCCCTCCTTGTCCAGGAGTACGACCTGGGCGAATTGGTTCCGCAAGCACTGGACACCGTTGCGAAATCCCCTGCGTGCGACAGGGGCTGCCTCCTCTTAAAAAAAAAAGTACACCCGTCAAGGATTTTTGAAGATCGGCTCGCGCTACGACGCGACCCGCGCAGCCCCGCCGCCGCTTGCCAGGCCGCAAGCCGTCACCCCTCTCCATCACCGATGGAGAGGGGCCGGGGGTAGGCGCCCCCGGTGCCGCCCCGCCGCGCCGGTGGCCCGCGCCCGCGCGGCCATGGTACACTGGCTGGGCGCCGGAGTTCACTGAGCCGGCCGCCACAATCCCCCGCCGGAGGTTCCCGATGGCCGCCACCCCGCGCGACCCGAACGGGCTGCACGCCTTGCAGGAGGCCCGGGGCGCCTCGTTCGCCGAGGCCGGGGGCTGCCCGCTGCCGCTGGGCTTCGGGGATTTCGCGGGCGAGCTGGAGGCGATCCGTTCGGGGCTGGGGGTGCTGGCGCTGGAGGGCTGGGGCGTGCTGCTGGTGCGGGGTCCCGAGGGGGGGGCGTACCTCAACGGCCTCGTGACGAGCAACGTCAGCGCCCTGCCCGTGGGCCATGCCCAGCACGCCCTGCTCTGCGCCAGCCGCGGCAAGATCCTGTTCGAGACCCTCGTGGGGCGGGCCAAGCCCGAGGACTTTCTCGTGCTCACCGCGCCCGGCGAGGCGGAGGGAGTGGCGAAGCACCTCGATTTCTACCACGTGCGGGAGGAGGTGCAGATCGGCCCGGTGGGGCTCGTGCGGCTGGACCTGCTCGGCCCGGGCGCGGCGCCCGCGCTGGCGGCGCTGGGGCTCGCCCCGGGCACGTCCGCGTTCGGGGGCGGGCCGCTGGTCGCGTTCGCCGACCCGCTCCCGGCGCTGCCGCGCGTGCTGGCGCTGCTCCCGCCGCCCCAGGCGCCGGCCTTCATCGAGGCGCTGCTGGCCGCGACCCCGGGCGCGCGGCTGGTGGGGTTCGAGGCGTACGACGAGGCGCGCATCCAGGCCGGTCTGCCGCGGATGGGGCCGGACTTCGGGCGTGATCACCTGCCCGGCGAGGCGGCGCTCTACTCCCACCTCTCGTTCAGCAAGGGCTGCTACGTGGGGCAGGAGCCCCATGCGCGCATGCAGCACCGCGGCCACCCCAACCGCAAGCTCGTGGCGGTGCGCCTGCCCGAGGCGCCCGCGGCAGGGCTCGCGGCGGGCAGCCCGCTCTACCGCGGCGACGAGCCCGTGGGCACGCTCACCAGCCTGGCGCGCACCGCCGCGGGCGGCGAGCGGCGGGGGATCGCCCTGATCCGCTACACCGTGGTGACGGAGGGCGTCGCCCTGGCGCCCCGCTCCGGCGGCGCTGCCCAGGTGCGCCTGTTCCCCCTCGCCACGGACCTGGGTGCGGCCCGTGGCTGAGCGTCTCCTCGGGTCCCCACCCCGCCCTCCGGGCCCCCCTCCCCTCCAAGGGGGGAGGGGTTGGCCGGCTGAGCCAGCTCGCGCATCCTCACCCCGCACTGGAGACGCACCTCCCCGCCGGCCGGTGCGGCGACGGCCCGCCCGCGATCCCGCCCTCACCCCGACCGTGGCACTGTCCCTGGCGCTCGCACTGGCGGCCTGCTCGGCGGCCGCCCCGCCGGCGCCCCGCTATGTGTTCCCGGTCGCGCCCGGCACCACGTACGACCTCGGGCAGGGGCGGCCGCTGACGCCGGCGGAGCTGAGCGACCGGCTGCGCGGCGTGCGCCTGCTGTTCCTGGGCGAGCAGCACACCAGCTCCCGCAGCCACGCCTTCCAGCGCGAGGTGATCGCACAGCTCGCCGCCGCGGGCCGGCGGGTGACGGTGGCGCTCGAGATGTTGCCGCCCGCCGCCGATGCGGCTCTCGACGCCTGGCGCGAGGGTCGGCTGGAGGAGCTGGCCTTCCTCGAACAGGCGGACTGGTACGAGGCGTGGGGCTTCCCCTGGGCCTACTACCGCGACATCTTCCTGCTGATCCGCGAGCGGCGGATGGCCGTCCGCGGGGTCAACGCCGACCGCGCCACCCGCACCGCCGCCCGGGAGGGGAAGCTGGAGAGCCTGCCCGCACCGCTGCGGGCGGAGATCGGCGACCTGGACGACGCGCCCGAGCCCCACGCCCGGCTGCTGCTCGACGTGCTGAACCGCGGCGGCCACGGCCGGTCGCTCGCGCCCGAGGCGCCGGAGTTCCGCGCCTACCACCGCGTGCAGACGCTCTGGGACCGGCTGATGGGCGGGCGCGCCGCCGGGCTCGCCGCCGCAGACGACGACCCGCAGGCGATCGTCGTGGTGCTGATCGGCTCGGGCCATCTGGCGTACAAGCTGGGCGCGAACCTGTATGCCGCGCGCGCCGCTGGCGTCGCTCAGCTCAGCCTGTGGGACGATACCGTGGGCCAGGGCGAGCTCGACGCGCAAGGGCGCTACGCCGTGCCCCTCGGCGTCGGCGATCTGGCCCGCGTCTACCTGGACGATCCGGGGTGGCGCGGCTACCCGGCGCCGCGCGGCCTCGGGCTCGGCGCCGATCCGGGCGGGGTGAAGGTGACCCGGGTCCCGGCCGCCCATGCCGGTGCCCTCGGCGCGCTCAAGCCGGGCGACGTGATCCAGCGGGTGGCCGGGGAGCGCGTCGCCACCCTCGCCGCGCTACGGCTCGCTTTCGAGCGGCTGCCCTGGGAGCGCCCGGTCGAGCTGACCCTGCTGCGCGAGGGCCGGCCGCTCACCCTCACCCTGCGCCTCAACCCCGCCGGGGGGTGAGCTCGCACCATGGCGAGACCTCGGCCAGAGTCACCCTGCGGCCGCTGCGAGGCAGCGCGGCCCGCGCAGTCCGCGGGCATCAAACCCCGGCGCCGCACGGGCGCTGCTCGCCGCCCGTGCAACCTGTTGCCCGACATTCGACCGATACCCGCCACTTGTATCACCAGATCCGACGGAGTTGGAGCGATATCGTCCTACTTGTTTATATAGCCACGTCCCGCTTGACATGATGTCGACATTTTCCATAGACACGTTGAATCATGCGCAACACTGTATAGAATATAGAATATGAGCGGATCGGCGGGCGCAACGAAGGACTTGCGTTTTCATACCATTTCGCTTTCAAGATGGGCCGATCTCGTCAACCAGCTCACGCTCGCTGCTGGCGCGCCCTCCCCCTCTCCATCACCGATGGAGAGGGGGGACCGAGGGGGTGAGGCTGCTCGGAGCGCCGTGGCCCGACCGGCCTCACCCCCTCCCCTCTCCATTGCATGGAGAGGGGCGATCACTCGGAGTGGCGCCAGTCGCGGAGACAAGGCGAACGGGATTTGAGGCCACTTTGAATGCAACTTGGTATCAAACCATCCTTACGACTGCAGTCGAGCAGGATTTGGATGAGAACCGTGATGACACTCACTATCAAGGGGAAACTTGCGCTCGGTCTTGCGGCGGCGTTTGTATTGATCGTTCTCGGGTCACTGTCGCTTTCTTTTCTGATCAAGCGCGAATTCGACAAGTCGATGATCGAGCGTGCCAAGGCCATCAACGCGGATCTTGTGCTCGCTCAGGCTCAGATTCATCTCGGAGCCGGCGATTTCTCGCCGGCATTGTGGCGGCAGAATATCGCAAGATTCGCGGCGTTCTATGGGCAGGTAAAGACGCAGGAGATCATCCGGATCAAGGTCTGGGCCCCTGATGGCACCATCATCTACTCGGATGCGACTGACATCAGGGGCAAGCAATTTCCGGACAATGAGCTCTTCCGTCGCGCCATCAGCGGTGAAACCGCCGTGGCCATCAAGCCGCCCGTCGGCATGGACAATAGGAACGAGCGGGGATACGAGCAGTTGATGGAGGTATACGTTCCGATCCGGTTCGCACACCTGCCGATCAGCGGCGTGATCGAGGTCTATGTCAAGCTCGATTTCGTGAACGAGGAGATCAGGCGTTTCAACAAGTTCATCGTCCTGTTCGATCTGATCGTCATCGCCGGCATCGCGGTGCTTGGCGTCGTCACGTTCGTGTTCCTGACCCATACGATCGTCTCCCCGGTGCTCAAGCTGCGCAGAGCGGCGGGAGCCGTGGCCCATGGGAACTTCGAGACCAGGGCCGAGGTGCGCAGCCGGGACGAGGTCGGCAATCTGGCCGATGCCTTCAACACGATGATCATCGACCTGCGTCAATCCCACCGGGATCTTTCGCAGGCCAAGGACTACCTGGAGAACGTGCTGTCCTCCATGAACGACACGCTGCTGGTCGTGAATCAGGACGGCACCATCGCCCGGGCGAACGATGCGCTGTTGCGGCTGCTGCACTATCGGCCCGAGGAGTTGATCGGCAAGCCGGTGCAGATCATTCTCGGCGATGCCGCCAAGCTGGTCGATCCCATGCAGGAAGGCCGCGAGTTCGGCAGCAGGGAAAGACGCTACCGCGCGAAGAACGGCGAGGAGATTCCGATCCTGTTCTCGACGTCGCCGCTGCGGAAGCCTGACGGAACCCCGCAAGGGGTGGTGTGCGTGGGGCAGGATCTCACCCAGCGCAAGGCGATGGAGCTGGCCCTCGTCGAGCACGTCAAGCGCATGCGCGAGGATCTGCGCAACGCGGCCGAGTTCCAGCGCGCGGTGCTGCCTGCGGCGGTCAAGGTCGCCTATGCGGATGTGTCCCTGCGGTACATTCCCCATTCCACCGTTTCGGGCGACGTCTACGGCATGCGAATGAACCGGGAGGGGGATTTGAACGTCTTCCTCGGCGACGCGACCGGCCACGGCATCGCGGCGGCGTTCATGACCATGATGGCGCAGATCGGTCTGGATACGATCCCGCGCAATGTCTCCCCGCAGGGCGTGCTGAACCATCTCAACCGGGTGCTCTCGGCGCATGAATCCGGCCGGTTCATGACCGGCATCTTCATGCGCGTCAACCAGAAAGGGCACCTGCGCGTCGCCAATGCGGGCCACCCCTCCGTGGTGATCATCCCCGCCGACGGCACCAGGCACGTCATGCTGAAGCGCGGCGGCACGGCGCTCGGGATGTTCACCGAGCAACCGATCCCCTACGAGGAGGATACCTACCGCCTGGGGCAGGGCGACAAGGTGTTCGTCTTCACCGATGGCATCGCCGAGTGGCCGCATCCCGGCGGCGAGCTCTTCGGATACGACCGCCTGATCGAGGTGCTCGAAGAGACCCGCGGCAGCGCCATCGACACCGCGCTGGACGCGGTGCTGGCCCGGGCGCGCGACTTCGCGGCCGGGAACCCGTGCCAGGACGACGTGACGATCCTCGGCTTCGAGTACCGCGGCTGAGGCGCCGCGGCAGAGGGGGCCGCCGCCGGTCGCTCACCCGCACCGCTCGCGCCGGGCGCACCCGAGCCGTCCCGCTCGTGCGGATCACGGGCTCTCATTGCAGGGGGTGTCCCCTCGCGATCCGGGACGCGGCGCGATGCGCTTGCGGTTCGTGTCCCGCACTGGTATGCTTCAACCGTGTCCGAATCGAACCGTATCCCAATCCTCTACATTCCCGTACAGGACCGTGCCCGGAGAACATCCGGCATGCGGATGGTTCTCACCACACAGAGGTGGACGTGACAGGTAAAGTGAAGTGGTTCAATGAGTCCAAGGGCTTCGGCTTCATCACCCCCGATGATGGGGGCAAGGATCTCTTCTGTCATCAGTCGGAAATCCGGATGGAAGGATTCCGCACGTTGCTGGAAGGTCAAGCCGTGGACTTCGCCGTGGAGCAAGGCCCGAAGGGCCCTGCCGCGAAGAACGTACGCCCGCTGTAAGCAGCCGGCCTGCATTCCTTTGGCCCCGGCAGGGTTCGCGCCCTGACCGGGGCTTCGCATTTCGTAGGGGGGGAACCGCCGGCGGCGGCGACCCCACGATTTTGACGTTGCGCCTTCTGCTTTGTCGCAACTCAATCTCGCCGCAGATACATGTCGCGGTGATTATCAACAGCGTGTCGCGATTCGTTGTGATCGGCAAATCAATAAATTGTGAATGTTGCGCCGATTAGATATAATCCTGCTAAGAATCTATTTGTGGACACCGGCCTGATCCGATCGATAGCGATGGGCGCCGCAGGTGATTCGCCAACCATGGATGGACGGTCATGAGCAAAGGCTGGAACTGGTTAGGTGAAGTCGTCTTCAAGCACAAGACGCTTGGCGGAGTTGAGCACCGATATATTCGCCCGCCATTTGCAGGCGAGAAGTGGCCCTGGCCTGATCGATTCTTCTGGGGTTCACTCATAGCAACGGTTGCTGGCCTTACGGCGTTGCTGTGCTGGTACGAAATATTCGATTCCCGCTGGGTAAGCACAGTCGGCCTATTGCTCGACATCGTCGGCGTCGGTCTCCTTGCTTGGGAAATCTTTGTGAGACCCGATCCAAGTCCTGAGCAATATAGACTCCTGAAGCAAATTCTTGAGTACTTTCATACACAGCAGCAAGGATTGCGGCTCAGCGCACCCAGAGTGGACCAGGAGGAACAACTGAGAGAGGACACTGCTCGGCATCGCGCGAATCGTTGGCGCGGCTTTGCGGGCCTTGTAATGGCAGGTTTCGGGTTCCTCCTTCAGATTTGTGCTACTTGGCACCCTCAAGTTCCTTGAGCAACACCGGTTCAGCGCGCGGCTTCGCCCAGTCCCGCCAGGGCGCGGCGCAGCTCGGCCGCCGCCGTCGCGTCGGTCTCGTCTGGCAGCCGGGCGGCGAGCGTCTCCCGCGCGGCCCTGCCGCCGATCCGGCCCAGCGCCCAGGCGGCCGTCCCGCGCAGGAGCGGCTCGGGGTCGGCGAGCGCCCGCCGCAGCGCTGCCAGGGCGGGGGGGCGCAAGCCCCCGGGGTCCGGCGCGCCGGCGGGGGGCGTCAGGTTGCCCAGCGCCACAGCCGCGTTGCGGAGCAGGCCGCGCCGCCTGGGTCGCAGCAGGGGCGTGCCGGCGAAGCGGGCGCGGAAGCCCGCCTCGTCCAGCGCCAGCAACTCCGCGAGCGCCGGGAAGGCGCGCTCCGGCGCGGCCTGGAAGGCCGGCTCGCGGATTACCGGCTGGCCGACCTCCGACGCACGGTGGTTCCACGGGCAGACGTCCTGGCAGATGTCGCAGCCGAACACCCAACCACCCAGCGCCGGCCGCAGCGGTTCGGGGATCGGCCCTTTCAGCTCGATGGTCAGGTACGAGATGCAGCGCCGCGCATCCACCGTCTTCGGCGCCACGATGGCCCCGGTGGGGCAGGCGTCGAGGCAGGCCGTGCAGGAGCCGCAGCTCTCCTTGAGCGCCCAGCGCGGGGGATCGCCATGCGCGGCACCGGCCTCCGCTTCCGGCGGGCGCGCCGCACGGGCCGGCGGCCGGGCGGCCTGGGGTTCATCCGGCGCGAGCGCCGCATCCACCAGCAGCTCGGCCAGGAACAGCCAGGAGCCCTGCTCCCAGTGGATGAGGCAGGCGTTCTTGCCCACCCAGCCCAGCCCGGCGCGGGCCGCATACTCGCGCTCCAGCAGGGGCTTGGCATCGACCGCCACGGCGTGGCGCAGCGGCTGACCCAGCCGCGCCTGGAGGAACGCCGCCAGGTGCTCGACCTTCTCCGCCAGCACGTCGTGGTAGTCGCGCCCCCAGGCGTAGCGGCTCACGCGGCCGTGGAGGCCGCCCGCCGGGCGGGGCGGCTCGGGGACGCCATAGGGGTGCGTGAGGGCGATCAAGCTCCGCGCGCCGGGCAGCAGCGTCGCCGGGTGGCGCTTGGGCGCGGCGTGACGGTGCAGGTAGGCCATCGCGCCGGCGTAGCCGGCCGCCAGCCAGCGCTCATAGAACGGGTGACTCCAGGCGGCGCCGGCCTGCGCAGGGGCGACCGCACCCGCGCCCGCGGGGTCGCCGAGGGCCACGATGCCGCAGCCTGCAAAGCCCAGCCGGCGCGCCTCGGCCTTGAGCGCGACGCTCAGCGCGGCGCTCGACTCACCGCTTCCTGTGGCGGCGGGAGTGGCGGGCGTGGACACCAGTGCGGGCGGCATGGGTGCGTCCGGAGCGGGAGCGTGGCGGCAGGGCGCGGCGTGGGCGACGGATCACGCTCCCATGCCGGGGCCGGGCGGAGGGGATGCCAACGCCCGGCGCCAGGCCGATGTGCGCCTTACGAAAAATCCTCGGCCAGGGCGGCCGCGACCTCCGGCCCGAGGGCCGTCTCGGCGCGGTAGTGGGGATGATCCACCACGAGGCGCAGGCGGCCCTGGGCGGCGGCCTGGCTCCAAGACTGCCGGTGGGGCTCGCCCAGGGCGAAGGTGACGTACTGCACCGAGCTCAGCCGCTCCTCGCCCATCTGGCGCGTATCGAACGCGGCCGGCACGGGAGAGAGGTCGCCCACGCGCAGCGTGACGTGGCGCTCCAGCCCCAGCAGCCGGGGCAGGTGCACCTCGCGCTCCGCCCGGGTCGTGTACTCGATGAGCAGGGTGGCCGAGAGGCCGCCCGGCGGGGGGATCAGCTCGTTGTAGGTCTCGATCTCGTGGTCGATGGCCGCCTGCGCGACGATGCGCTCGGTGCGCAGCATCTCCTGGATCTGGTAGCGCACCGTCAGGCGGTTCTCGAACAGGAACGTGAAGTGCTCGCCCACGCGCACCCGGCGGCGCTCCTTCTCCGCGATCACCTGCTGGCGGAACCCGGGGCGCAGCTTCTCGTACTGGGCGATATCGACGACGTCGGCAGGCTGTACCGGCAGCTGCATGGCGCTCTCCATCACGGTGTCGATGCTCGGTCTTGGTGTGGCTCAAGTGTGTATGTGCCCCCGCGCCCTCAGCTCTCCGCCTTGGGGGGCACGGGGTTGGTGAAGCCATCGGCCCGATAGGCGCGCGCCAGCACCTGCAGCGGGTGCAGGGGCCGCACGCCGGTGGCCTGCTCGAACTGGATCGCCGCCAGCGGGCAATCGGTGGTCATCAGCGACTCGCGCTTCATGCCGGCGAAGGCCTTCTTGCCCGCCTCGAGGGAGAGCGGGAAGAACTCCCGCTTCATGGCCCAGGTGCCATCGTGGCCGCAGCACTCGGTGACGAGCTCGATTTCCGTCTCGCCGCCGATGCGCCGCATCACGTCGCGCGAGCGGAAGCCGATGTTCTGGGCGCGCAGGTGGCAGGGCACGTGGTAGCTGATGGCGCCGGGCGTGCTCTTGAAATTCGTGTCGAGCTTGCCTTGCTGGTGCAAGCCGTGGAGGAACTCGCTGGGGTCCATCACGGCAGCGGCCAACTCCTTCGCCTCCTCCCCGCCCACCAGGTCGGCGTATTCCTTGCGCAGCATCAGCGAGCAGGTGGGGTTGATGGCCAGCACCTTGTATCCTTCGCGCACATAGGGCAGCAACTGGCGGATGTTGGCCCGCGCCATGCGCTGGGCCTGCGCCGTATCGCCGCCGTCGAGCGCGGGCATGCCGCAGCAGCGCCGATAGTCGCACTGCACGTCCACCCGGTTGCGGTGCAGCACCTCGAGCGCGGCCTTGCCCACGTCGGGGTTGTTGTAGTTGACGAAGCACGTCTGGAACAGGAACACGCGGCCGTGCTCGCCCGCGCTGCGGTACGTCTCCCGGTTGCGCTCGAACCAGGCCTGAAAGGTCTCGCCGTGGAACTCGGGCAGGAGCTTGTGGCGGTGGATGCCCAGCACCTGCTCGAGCAGCCAGCGGTTGGGCTTGAGCCGGTTGGCCAGGTTGGCCAGCCTGGGCGTGAGCCGGGCCAGCCGCCCCAGCAGATCCGGGTTGCCCAGCAGCCGCTCGCGCAGGGCCAGCCCCCGGCGCTTGACGCGCACGGCCTTGGCCCGCGCCATCAGGCGCGGAAAATCGAGCCGGAACTCATGGCCGTCATCGGGCGTGTAAGGGCACTTGAGGTAGCACAGCTTGCACTGGTAGCAGGTGTCGACCACGTGGTCGGTCTGGGCGGGCGTCAGCTGCTCGACGTCGCCATCATACCCGTCCACGGCCTTGAACAGCGCCGGGAACGAGGGGCAGAGGTTGAAGCAGAGCCGGCAGCCGTGGCAGATGTCGAAGACCCGGGTCAGCTCCTTCCCCAGCTTCTCCGGATCCAGATAGTGCGCATCGAGCGGGCTGTAGCTGAGCCCATCGGTGGGCGTGGCCTTGATTCGAGTCATCGCACCACTCTTGCTTGAGGAACTCGCTTGAAGGAGTCGTGCCGTGGCGCCGTGGGGACCCGGAAGGGACGGGCACTCCCGGTCGCACCGGGCGCGCCCCGCCGGAACCCGCATGCCGGTGGCTCGGATAGTCCCCAACTCCGGGGTTCCGGCCCACCGGCGCTTGGCGGTCTACAGGCTGCTGAGCGCCTTCTGGAAGCGCCCGGCGTGGGACTTCTCGGCCTTGGCGAGGGTCTCGAACCAGTCGGCGATCTCGGCGAAGCCCTCATCGCGGGCGGTCTTGGCCATGCCCGGATACATGTCGGTGTACTCGTAGGTCTCGCCCTTGACGGCCGATTTCAGGTTCTTGTCGGTGCTGCCGATCGGCTCGCCGGTGGCGGGATCGCCCACCTGCCTGAGATAGTCGAGATGGCCATGGGCGTGACCGGTCTCGCCCTCCGCCGTGTCGCGGAACAGCCCCGCCACGTCCGGATAGCCCTCCACGTCGGCGTTCTTCGCGAAGTACAGATAGCGGCGGTTTGCCTGCGATTCGCCTGCGAAGGCCTCCTTGAGGTTGTCGTGGGTCTTCGTGCCTTTCAGCGCTTTCATCAGTGCCTCCTCGGGATGGGGTGGATGCTGGGTTGGCCTAACGGATAATCATTCTCTTTTACGCGCTTCCGTGGACGGCGTCAACCCCACGTCGCGGATCGGGCAGGCGATGCGGCATCTTGTCCTTCCATTCTTCCACAGGCGCGCATCACAGCGGAAGGGTGCGCCACGATGGGTTGGGCGCAGAGGGAGGAACGCAACGTGGGGGCGCGTCCGCTCTGATGGCGGCCCGGCTATCGGCCGCAGGAGCCTACGCCACCGATGACCCTTTGCGGCAGATCGACGCGCCACGGGTCTCCGGCTGGATCGACGGTCAACGTGCTGCGGCCGGGCACCTCACCCTCCCCGGCCCTCCCTCTCCAACAGTCGGAGAGAGAGGGGGCGCCAGATCGGGCGATGGAGCCGCGGGCCCTGGCCGATCTCCCCCTCACCGATTCTTGGAGAGGGGGTCGGGGGGAGAGGTCGCCCGCCGCTCCGTTTCCCCTTGCCGCCCGGAGGGCGGTTGCATACAAGGAGCGGACACACCCTCGGCGGCGTCCGGCCCCGGCAGCCCGGCCGGTCGCCCATCCATCCCGTAGCCCATCCATCATTCAGCGCGGAGGTTCACCATGAGCACCGAGCACGGCAGCGGAAATCCGGCATCCGGCGGCACGACGGGCGCGGGGAGCGGCAGTGGCACCGGCGCGGCGACGACGGGCGCCAGCGGCGAGCAGCTCTGCGCCATGACCGCATGCGAGCTTTCCCGCCGGCTGCGCGGCCGCGAGCTTTCGGCGCGGGAGGTGATGGAGGCGCACCTGGAGCGCATCGCGCAGGTCAACCCGAAGGTGAACGCGATCGTGACGCTGGTCGCGGAGCAGGCGCTGGCCCAGGCGCGCGACGCCGATGCGCGCGCGGCCAAGCACGGGGCCGGCAAGGGCGGTGACCTGGCGCCGCTGCACGGCATGCCCATCGGCATCAAGGACCTGCACCAGACCAAGGGCATCCGCACCACCTACGGCTCACCCATCTTCAAGGACAACGTGCCCGAGGTCGATCAGCTCAGCGTGGCCCGCCTCAAGGCCGCGGGCGGGATCGTCGTGGGCAAGACCAACACGCCCGAGTTCGGGGCCGGCTCGCAGACCTTCAACCCGGTGTTCGGCGCCACGCTCAACCCCTACGACCTGAGCCGCACCTGCGGCGGCTCCAGCGGCGGCGCGGCCGTGGCGCTGGCCACCTGCATGCTGCCGCTCTGCGACGGCGGCGACACGGGGGGCTCGCTGCGCAACCCGGCCAACTTCAACAACGTGGTGGGCTTCCGCACCTCGCCCGGGCGCGTGCCGCGCTGGCCGGCGCAGTGGGGCTGGTGGGGCATCTCGGTGACGGGGCCGCTGGGCCGCACGGTGGGGGACGTGGCGCTGATGCTCTCCGTGATGGCCGGTCCCGACGCGCGCGCGCCGATCTCGATCCCCGAGCCGGGCAGCCGCTTCCTGGCGCCGCTCGGTCGCAGCTTCAAGGGCGTGCGCATCGCGTACACGCCGGACTTCGGGCGCTACCCGGTCGATCCCGCCGTGACCCGCGTCATCGAGGGCAAGCTCAAGCACTTCGAGGACATCGGCTGCGCCGTCGAGCGGGCCCACCCGGACATGCGCGATGCCGACGAGGTGTTCCAGGTGCTCCGCGCCTGGCGCTTCTCCCTCGAGCACGGCGAGAAGCTCAAGACCCACCGCCACCTGCTCAAGGACACGGTGATCTGGAACACCGAGGAGGGGCTCAAGCTCACGGGGCTCCAGGTGGCCCAGGCCGAGGCCAAGCGCACCGCGCTCTACCACCGGGTGCGGGAGTTCCTCGAAACCTACGAGTACCTGATCCTGCCCGTCTCCCCCGTGCCGCCGTTCCCCGTCACGCAGCCCTACATCAGCGAGATCGACGGCGTGAAGCTCAAGACCTACATCGACTGGATGGCGCTCTGCTACGCCATCACCATCACGGGGCTGCCGGCGATCTCGGTGCCCTGCGGCTTCACGCCCGAGGGGCTGCCCGTCGGCGTGCAGATCGTGGGGCGCCACCTCGCGGAGTTCGAGGTGCTCCAGCTTGCCCACGCCTTCGAGCAGGCCAACCCCGTGGGCGGCATCCGGCCGAGATTGACGTGAGGCGAGGGGCGGAGCTGGCCCGCATCGGTGCCCCGGAGCAGGCTTCCCCACTCCCCGCCTGCGGAGCGGGGACCAGGGGTGAGGTCGCCGCCGCCTACCTATCCAGCCAGACGTCCTGGAAGCGGTAGCTGTTGTAGATGGAGTTGTGCATGACGAAGCCCTTCATCTCGGGGCGCCAGAGGACGAACCCTTGCGGGTGGGAGAGGATCGGCCGGGCGCCGTCCTGCTGGAGCTGTGTGTCGATCTCGCGCACCAGCCTCAGCCGGCGGGCGGGATCGAACGTGCTCGATTGCTCGACGATCTTCTTCTGCAGCTCGGGGTTGCAGTAGTCGGTCCAGTTGCGGCTGGTGCCGCAGGTGTAGTTCTCGAAGAAGTTGATGTCCGGATCGTCCACCGCCGTCGCCGTCAGGTTCACGCCGATGGCGAAGTCGCGCCGGGTCATGGTGCCGAACCAGGGCCCCGTATCGATCTGCTGAAGCTCCGGCGCGAACCCCACCTGCCTGAGCTCGCTCACCACGAACGTCGTGGCATCGACGTAGGTGGGCGTGGCCCGGGTCACGACCGTGATGCGCATCGGATTCTCCTGGCTGTAGCCCAGCTCCTTCATGAGCTGGCGCGCCTGCTCCTTCTGCGCCGGGCCGTCGCCCATGCCCGGCAGGCGGGCCAGTTGCTCCGGATCGAGGCCCCACACCCCCATCGACGAGGGCAGCATGGCGCCGCCGGGAGCGCCGAACCCCTGATGCACGGCGTTGATGAACCCCTTGCGATCCACCGCCAGGTTCACGGCCAGGCGCAGCTTGGGGTTGTTGAAGGGGGGCTTCTTGGTGTTCATCACGATGTTGCGGGAGACCTGGTTCGACTGGAGCTGGACGCGCATGTTGGGCACGGCCGCGACGATCTGGTCCTTGGCGGTCGAGTTCAGCTCGGTCGTGTAGGACATGTCGGTCAGGTTGCCGATCAGCGCCGCCACGCGACTGACGCGGGTCTTGATGATGTTCACCCGGATGCCGTCCAAGTAGGGCCGGCCCTTGACGAAGTACGCGCCGTTCTTCTCCAGGGTGAAGTGCTGGTCCCGCTCGTACGCCTTGAGCTTGAACGGGCCGGTGCCGATGGCCCGGGTGCGCAGCTCGCCGAAGTCGATATGGCCCGGATAGACGGGCATGGCCCCGGAGGCCAGCATCGCCAGCAGCGAGGGTTGCGGCGCCTTCAGGTGGAACGCGACCTCGGCATCGCCGTTGGTGACGATCTCGCGGATCTGGCTCAGCCAGTCCTTGCGGGGATTGAGCTTCAGCCCGGAACGCTTGGCGCCGCGATAGACGTCGAAGCTGTGCTTCACGTCGGCCGCCGTGAACGGCTTGCCGTCGTGCCAGGTCACCCCCTGGTGCAGCTTGAAGGTCAGCACCGTGCCGTCCGCGCTCCAGCTCCAACTCGAGGCGAGCTCCGGAATGATCGAATCGAGCGAATCCTTCGGTTCCAGCGGCTTGTACAGCGCGAGGTTGCTGTAGACGGGCATGATCGGAATCTGGGTGGTCTGGCTGGCCGATTCGACGATGGAAAGGCTCGCCGGGCTGCCGTCGGTCATTAGCCGCAGCACGCCCCCGTACTTCTGGCCCAGGGCGGGCCCGGCGTGGGTCGCGCCCAGCGCCAGGGCCGTCGCGAGGACGAAGGTCGCGGTCTTGGAATGCATCGGGTTCCCCCTTCTGGTCGATGTTCGAGAGACTGCCCGCGCCCGTCCTGCCGGTGCGGGACGAGTCGCCGGACGGCCCGCCTGCGCGGATCGCGCCCTTGCCGGTCGAGCCGGGATGGATGGGGTGTCCTCCTTCCCATGGCCGGAAACTCCCGGATTGCTTAGCACACGCCCCGTCCTGCCACAACCCGCCGCCGGTGCGCATCGGCTCACGGCGGGCCATGCCGGCACGACGGGGGACGGCGTCGGTGCAGGCAACGCCGAGCGCCACGGGGAGATGACGCCACCTCGCGGTCGCCCTCGGTCGTCACCGCTTCGATGTCGGTCCGCCAGACCCGGTGCGGGTTGAGCGTCTTGCGCTGGGCGAGCGGGCCACGGCGATAGCTCGTTCGATTCCGCCGAACTGGCCCCCTACCCCGGCGGGCCGATCACCCGCTCCAGCCAGGCCGCCAGCGCCGGCAGACCGGCCGTGGCGCGACCCTGCGCCAGCAGCATGCGCAGGTCCGCCAGGGCCGGGGCGATCTTCCGCCCGTACTCGGGCTTGCCGCGGGCGGCGAGCTGGCCATAGGCCCCCAGCGCCTGGAGCCGCCGCACCAGCACCACCGCATCGAACCCGTGCAGGAACGGCGCGCGCGGCGGCGCGACGCCGCAACCGGCCAGCGCTTCCAGATAGACCTCGATCAGGCGCCCGCGCGACCCATCGTCGAGCGCGCTGTCGGGGCTGTAGAGCAGCGACGCCAGGTCGTACTGGAGCGGGCCGCGCCGGCCGGACTGGTAGTCGATGAACACGGGCGCTCCGCCGCGCCACATGATGTTGCGCGTCTGGTAGTCGCGGTAGCAGAAGTGCTCGGCCGGCAGGTCGGCGCAGCGCCGCGCCAGGGCCTCCAGCTCGGCGGCGACGTCTTCCGGCGGCGCGCCTGCCGGGGCATACCGCGTCACGTATTCGCCCGTGAAGCGGGCCAGGTCGGCGCGGTACGCGTCCAGCCCGAGGCGCTCCCCGCCCGGGCAGAGGCGATAGTCGAGCCCCGCCCCGCCCCGCACCTGGATCACCGGCAGCCAGCGCACCACCTGCTCCAGCGCCGCGAGCGCGCGGGCTCCGCCCTCCGGCCCTGCCGGGTGTTCGTTGCGCCACGCCTCGATCTGCTCGGCCAGCGTGGTCGGCCCCAGGTCCTCCATCAGGTAGAGGCCGCGCGCCTCGTCGGCCCCGTACAGGCGCGGCACGGGGATGCCGCGCCCGGCGAAGTGGCGGGTGAAGGCGAGCAAGGTGCGCAGCTCGGCGGCATTCTCCGTCACCACGCCGATCACGCTGCCGGCCCCGGTGGACAGGCGGTAGAAGCGGCGCTCGGAGCCGCCGCCCCGCAGGCGCTCGACCGGCGCCGGCGCGGCCCCCGCCCCCTTCCCCAGCAGACGCGCGGCGAACGCGCGCAGGGCCTCGACTTCGGATCGGGGCGGGGGCGTCATGGCGGCGGCAGGGTTGCGGTGCGGGCCGGGAATCGATCGCGACCGCTCAGCTTATCACAGCAGCGGCGGACCGCGCTTTGCCTGCGGACGAGGCTCCCGGTAGAATCGCGACGAGGCATCGAGGCCGCTTAGCGACCGCCAATCGGCTGCCTCAGAATCTTCAATGCGTGGGACCGTGTCGTCCGGACCGTGCGACGGACCCGCCTATGCCCACCCTGAGCGCGTTTTACGGCATCGTGATCCAGATGTTCTGGCACGATCATGCGCCGCCGCATTTTCACGCGCTGTACGGCGAGCATGAGGCACTGATTGATCTCCGGGAACTGCGGGTCATCCGGGGGGCACTCCCCCGCAGGGCCGTGGCGCTTGTCCTGGAATGGGCTACCGACCACCGGGAAGAATAAATGGAGGACTGGAACCTATGCAGAGACCTCAAGACCCCAAGACCGATCGATCCGCTGAGATAGCCCCGGCCATCCGCCACACCGTGCCGTGGCGGGTCGTCGCGGTCGAGGCGCTCAGCGAGCGTCGGCTGCGGGTGCGGTTCGTGGACGGAACTACGGGTCTGGTAGAGCTGGGGCCGTTTCTGGCCGCGCCAAGTGTCACCGGCACGGTGTTCGAGCCGCTGCGGGACCCGGACGCGTTCAACGCGGTGCAGGTGGTGCTGGGCGCGGTGCAATGGCCAAACGGCGCAGACCTGGCGCCCGACGCCATGTACGACGCCATTCGCCAACACGGCCGCTGGGCGCCGGAAGCGCCCTGAAGCGCCGGACCCGCCACCAGGGCCGATGAACGAGCCTTCCCCCTTTCCAATTCTTGGAGAGGGGGTCAGGGGGAGAGGTCGCCACCGCTCACAGCACGGCTTCGGCGACCTGCTCCAGGTGGGCCAGCGTCTCCGCGCGGGGGCGGGGCCGGAACAGGTGCAGGACGCGGGTGGCGCCGGCCTCGGCCAGGCGGCGCACCTCGGCGCGCTCCGCCTCGGCGCCGAACACCGTCACGTCGAGCCGGGCGGCGTGGCGCCCGCGCTCGCGCATGCGGCGCTCGATCTCCTTCCGCCCGCCTTCGAGGGCGCCCGGCCCGAGCCCCCGGCCGCGCGGCAGCCAGCCGTCGCCGTACTCGGCGATCCGCTCCGCCACGCGCTCGAGCTCGCCCGCGATGAAGATGGGCGGATGGGGCCGCTGCACGGGCTTGGGGTGGCACCACACCTCGGGGAAGCGCGCGTAGCGGCCCTGATAGCCCGCCGAGTCGGCGGCCCAGAGGGCTTTCATGGCGAGCACGTGGTCGCGGGTCTGCGCCCAGCGGCGGGGGAAGTCGGCCCCGTACAGCTCCGCCTCCTCGCGCAGCCAGCCCGCGCCGATGCCGAACAGCACCCGCCCGCCCGAGACCAGGTCCAGCGTGGCCAACTCCTTGGCCAGCAGCAGCGGGTTGCGCTCGGCCACCAGGCACACGCCCGTGCCGAGGCGCAGGCGCTCCGTGGCCCCGGCCGCCGCGGCCAGCGCCACGAACGGGTCCAGCAGGTGCTTGTAGTGCTCCGGCATCTCGCCGCCGCCGGTGGGCGGCGTCAGCCGCCCGACCGGGATCGGCAGGTGCTCCGGCAGCCAGAGCGACT
>JACQKK010000038.1 GCA_016204605.1 Candidatus Lambdaproteobacteria bacterium | reverse complement strand
GGGGAGAATCAGGAGGGGCAGGACGGCGAGCGTGCGCACGGTCATCGGAGACTCCGGTGCAAACAAGTGCGAAACGGGTTGGCGATGGGATCGCGATTGCTCGTCTCGCTCGTTTGCGCAGCGATCTCCAGTGGAATCTGCACCCGGAGGAACGCCAATGGCCCTGCTTCCGCCCTTCGAATCTTCGTGCCGGGACGACGAGGGAAGGTCCCGGTACATCGGCTGGATGGCCAACCGTACCAAGGAGAAACGCTGCTGCCCGGCGTTCTTCGAACAGGCTACCGTCACTACGTGCCGGACGAGGACCCACGGCAGGCATTTCTGGGGGAAAAGACTTCTCGCACTGGGGCGCGTTCGAGCCGCCTCACTCCCGCCTCAAATAACAAAGGCGACGCGGGCTGTTCGCCTCACGTCGCCTCAGTTGCTTCGGGCCGGCAATCCGGCCGCAAGTCTTTGATATGGCGAATAGCGGGGGCAGGATTTGAACCTGCGACCTTTGGGTTATGAGCCCAACGAGCTACCGGACTGCTCTACCCCGCGGTGTATCGCGCCCAGGGGCGCGTAGAGCGGGAAACGGGATTCGAACCCGCGACCCTCAGCTTGGAAGGCTGATGCTCTAGCCAGCTGAGCTATTCCCGCGTGCCTGGCCAGCGAACCGCTATTCTAGGCGGAGCGCGCCGGCCATGTCAAGGGCCAATCGCGGCCGCGAGCGGCCCGGGGCGAGCCTCGCTCGGCGGCGGTCGCGCGCGTCGGCTGCGGGAAGCGGGGGAGGGTGGGGCTCAGAGGTTCCAGCCGCCGGCGACGACCAGGTTGGCGCCGGTGACGTAGGCCGCGCCGGGCGAGAGCAGGTAATCGAGCGCGGCCAGGAGATCGGCGAATGTGCCGGTGCGCCCTGCCGGGATGGGCGGGGGCTCACCCACGCTGTTGGCGAGGAAGCCGGGCGAGATCTGGTTGACCGTGATGCGCTCGGGCGCCAGCAGTGCGGCGTAGCTGCGCGTGAGCACGTGCACGCCGAGCTTGGCCACGTGGTACGGCGTGGCGAAGGGGCGGGCGGCGATGCGGTCGGCGGCGGAATCGCCCAGGTTGATCACGCGGGAGGGCGCCCCGGCGCGCAGCAGCGGCAGCAGCCCCTGGGTCAGGTGGAACGCCGCCGTGCAGGTGCTGTCCAGCACCCGCTGCCACTGCTCGGGGGTGGTCTCCAGCAGGCCGGTAGCCTCGTAAGCCCCCACGTTGTTGACCAGCACCCCCAGCGTGCGGACGTGCGCGTGCACCTCGGCCAGCAGCGCCTCGCGGTCGGCGGGCAGCGCGAGATCGGCCCGTAGCGGGATGGCGCGCGCCCCGCACGCCGCCGCCTCGTTGGCCACGGCCTCGATCGCAACGCGGCTGCTGCGGTAGTGCAGCAACAGGAGCGCGCCCGGCCGCGCCAGGTGCAGGGCCATGGCGCGCCCCACCCCTCGGGCGGCCCCGGTGATCAGGATCGGGCGGGCGGCGGGCAACTCGGGCGCGGCGGCGGTCATGGCGAACGTCCCTCGGCGGCCGGCTCGACCCGGTGGATGGTCAGGCTCACGGCTGGGCCGGCAGAGCCGGCCACGGCCGCGGGCTTGCGGATGTGCAGGCTCAGCGCGTCGAGCGCGAAGCGGGTGCAGAGGTGCTCGCCCAGCCGGCGGGCCAGCGTCTCCAGCAGCAGGTAGCGCCCGGCGCCGGCGAACTCGCGCGCCGCCCGCGCCACCTCGGCGTAGTCGATGGTGTGCTCCAGCGCATCGCGTCGGGCCGCCTGGGCGAAGTCCCGGGGGAACGACAGCGAGATCAGCAGCGGCTGCGGGGTCTCGCGCTCGGCGGGGTTGACGCCGATGATGCACTCGACGCGCAGATCGTGCAGGTGGATCGTCTCGGCTTCGAACCGATACGCCGTCATGGCCACCCGGGGGGCGGGCTGTGGGGTCGGGGGCGGCACTTCCACGGAGCGGGCGCGCGGCCATGCCGCGGATCGGGCGCGCGCCGCCGCAGGCAGCCTAGACGGTCGCCAGCAGCTCGGCCCGCTTGTGCAGGTACTCGGATTCGGTCAGGGCGCCGCGGTGGTAGAGCGCATCGACCGCCCGCAGGCGCTGCTCAATCTCGGCGAGCACTGGCCCGGCGAGCCCCGGCCAGGCGGCCGATTCGCGAGCCTGCGCGGCCGCGCCCTCGCCCAGCACCTCGGCCGGAGGCTGCTCGGGCGCGAGGCCCCTGGCGCGGCTGGCGCGGCTGGCGCAATAGCGCTCCGCTGCGTAGCCGAGCGCCCAGGTGGCCCCGTACACGCGGGAGAGATGGGGCAGCGCCCCGAACACGGGCACGATCCGCAGCAGTTGGCGCAGCGCCAGCCCGCCGGCTAGCGCGCCCAGCACGTGGGCCAGCAGCGGCTCCCGGGCGTCCACGCCGTGGACGCGGGCGATGGCCCGCACCATCGCGGCCTGGATCGGCAGCTCCGCGTAGGGCAGGGGCGCCACCACCAGGCTCGCCGCCGCGGCGGCCTGCACGATGTGGTCGATGGCCGCCTCGCGCCCGGCGGGCGTCATGTCGGCAAAGCCCTCGCCGAGCAGCCGCCGCAGCGTGGCCTCGTAGGCGCGGGCCGTGCTGAGCCCGGCCTGCCAGAAGGGATGCAGAGTCTTCAGCGGGTGGAATTCGCGAAGGCGGCGAAGCATCGCTCGATCTCCCCTGCCAGGCGCTCGGTCGCCTCGCGCACCGCCGTGTAGCTCCAGCGGTTGCGGATGGCCGCCAGCCGCTCGAAGTGCTCGGGCGCCGCCTCGTGGCGGTAGCCGCCCACGTAGAACGCCAGCCGTTCATCGAGATCGCCTAGCGCCGCATAGGCCGGCTCGAGTTGCCTGATTGTGTCATGGTCGGGCGGCGGCGTCCAGTCGCCCTCGGCGCTGCGCTCGATCAGGAAATGGGCCTGGCGCAGGAACTCGAAGCCGATCATCCCGCCGATGGCGAACTTGAGGGGGATCACCCGCCCCCGATCCCGCGGCCGGGGCGCCTGGGCCTCGACCAGCCGGCCCAGCATCTCCCGCACCGCCCCGGCGATCTGCCCCCTGCCCAGCGACCGTGTCCGCCACGCCCGGCCGATGTCGCCGATCAGCGCCCCGGCCAGCGCCGCGTCGCCACACAGGGGGCGGATGCGCGTGAAGGCCTGGAAGCTCCAGACATCGGCGAGCGGGAGGAACTCCCGGTACGCGCCCAGGCTGGGCGCCAGCACGCCCTTGTTTCCGAAGGGCCGCAGCCGCTGATCGAGCTCGTACAGGAAGCCGAACTGCGAGGGCGCCGTGAGAAGCGTCCCCAGGCGCTGGGCCAGCTTGGTGTAGAACTCGTTGTGGCTCCGCCCGCCGGCCGTGCTGCCATCTTCCCGGTACAGGAACACCAGGTCCAGGTCGGAGGCGAAATGCAGCTCGCGGCTGCCGAGCTTGCCCAGCCCCAGCACGGCGAAGCCGTGCACCGCGGCCTCGTCGCGGGCGCCGGCGGGCAGCCCGAAGCGCCGCACCATCGTCCGCCAGGCGTAGCGGGTGCACACGTCCACGGTGGCGTCGGCCAGCTCCGCCAGCAGCGCGCGATGGCGGCGCCGCTCCGGGTGGTTGAGGTACTCGGTGAGAATCTGGATCAGCGCCTGCGACCGCGCCACCTGCACCTCGAGGATGAACTCCTCGTCGTCGCGCGCGGTCTCCAGCAGGGCGGCGAAGCGCTCGCCGAAGCTCTCCGGGCCGGCGGAGGCGAGGGAGAAATACGACTCCAGAAACTCCGGGTGGCGGATCAGGCGCTGGGCGTGGATGCCCCCTTCGCGGAAGATCGTGCTGATCCAGCCCACGATCGAGGGGTTCCCGGCTATCAGCGTGAAGATCGAGTTGCGGTTGCCGATCTGCTCCATGAAGTCGAGCCAGCGCGGGAATGCCGGCTCGGTGCCGGTCCCGTAGAGCTCGGCGCGGGTGAGCAGGCGCGCCACCTTGGCCACGCAGCGCTCGCCCATCCGGGACTGCATCAGGCGGTTGAGCATGGCGTCGATCCGCGCGAACGCTTCGGGCTGCCGGTCTTCGGGCAGCCTGCGGCGCACGGCATCCTGCCACTGCTCCGCCTCGGGCAGCTCCTGCTCGCCCATGCCGGCGAACAACTGGCGGAACCGCTCCCCGGTGCGCGCGCGCGCCTGTTCCAGCCGCGCGAGGGCCTGCGGCAGGCGCTCCCGGAACCCGGGCGCGAAGTCGTGCAGCACGCGGAGCCGTTCGGCGGGGTCTTCCGGGAGGTCCTGGGTCTGCACCTCCCCCACCATCTGCACGCGGTTCTCCACCTCGCGCAGCAGCCAGTAGTCGGCCAGCTGGGTCGCGCCATCCTGCGCCGCCACGATGCCTGCCGCCACCAGCCGCTCCACGGCGGCACCGTGGGACGAGACCTGCAGCTCGGGCTTCCTGCCCCCATAGAGCAGTTGCAGCGCCTGGACGAAGAACTCGTTCTCGCGGATGCCGCCCTCGCCCAGCTTGAGGTTGCGGGCCAACGCGGCGCGGTGGGTGCGGTTGATATCGTGCTTGACGATGGCGATGCCCTCGAGGGCGCTGTAGTCGAGGTAGCGCCGGTAGACGAACGGCCGGATCAGCTCCCGGAACCGCTCGCCCAGCGCCGGGGAGCCGCCCACGGGGCGGGCCTTCAGCATGGCCGTGCGCTCCCATTCCCGGCCGTGCACCAGGTAGTAGTCGCGCAGGAAGGCCAGCGAGGGCGCGAGCAGGCCGCTGCGGCCCTGCGGGCGCAGATCGACATCCACGCGGAAGCCGATGCCCTCGCCGGTCTCGGCGCCGAGCAGCCGCACCACCTGCCGGGCCAGCCGCTGGTGGAACTCCGCCGAGCTGTACGTCCCTGGTTCACCCGCGCTCGCGCCGCCCGCGTGCAGTTGCTCCCAGCGCGCCCACCAGACCGTGTCGTCCTCGCCCAGGGCGCCGGGGACGGCCGGCGCTGCGGCGAGCCTCCGGCAGGGGGTGTCATCGCCCTCGTGAATGAAGATCAGGTCGATGTCCGAGGCGTAGTTGAGCTCCCCGGCGCCGAGCTTGCCCATGGCGATGACGGTGCCGCCGGCGAGCGCGCCCGCCGCTGTGCGCGGCAGCCCGTATCCCGCCGCCAGGCCGGCGAAGGCGTGGCGCCAGGCGAGGCGGATCAGTCCATCGGCCACCTGCGAGAGCAGGGCGCAGGTGAGCCGGGTATCGTGGCGGCCCAGCAGCGCCAGCGCGGTCAGGCGCGCGAAGTTGTCGTACTTCCACCCGCGCATGCGCCGCATCAGCTCGCCCTCGTCCAGCTCGGGCGCGGCATCGGGCGGGAACGGCAGCAGCCCGGCAGCGGCCCCGAGCCCCGCCAGCACGCCCCCGCCCCCGCTCTCGCCCTCGGCGCCGGCCTGGGCCGCCAGCGCGTGGGGGCGGGCGGCGAGGCGCCGCAGCAGAAAGGGGGCCGCGTAGCCGATCCGCACCAGCGCCCGCGCAGCGGCCGGCTCCGCGAGCCAGGCGGGGGCGACGCCGGCCTCCTGCGCCCGTTCGAGCAGGTGGCCGATCGCGTCGGCCAGCCCCGGCGGCTGCTCCAGGGCGGCGAGCTGCCCGTCGAGCGCCTGCTGGCCGCTCGGGGGCAGGCGGAAGCGCGCGGTCCAGGGCTCGGGGTGTGCGGTCATTCCGGATCGGGTCGTCGAGGGCCAGGGTTCAGGAGCGGCCGCAGGCTGACAGCTTCGGCACGTCTGCACAAGAGTGCACGAAATCGCGCGCGCTGTCAGAGGCAAAGCGTTCTCCTTGGGTTTGACTTTCGCCCCATCGCACGTATCGTGGAATCTGGTCGGGGGGCGCACAGAGCCACACCGTGCGGCTCCCCGGGCCGAAACCCGTGCCACGCTTCAGCCGCCGGCCATGGAGCACGCCGCGATGATCCCGTTCGCCCAGGCCCTCGAGATCGTGCTGGGCAAGGCCCTGCCCATCGCGGAGCTGGAGCGCGTGCCGCTGGCGGCGGCGGCGGGGCGTCACCTGGCAGAGGACGTGCTGGCCCGGGAGGATATTCCGATCGCCGCCAACTCGGCCATGGACGGCTACGCGGTGATCCAGGCCGACGTGGCCGACGCCGCGCGGTGCGCCCGCCGGCCGCTCGCGATCGCCGACGTGCTGCCGGCGGAGGCGGCGGGGTCGCGCCCCCTGCGGCCCGGCGAGGCCATGCAGCTGATGACCGGCACGCCGATCCCGCCCGGCGCCGATGCCGTGGTGATGATCGAGCACACCCGGCGCGAGGGCGACCGCGTCTGGATCAGCCAACCGCCCCGCCCGGGCGACCATATCCGCCCGGCCGGCGGCGACTTCCGCCGCGGCGCGCTCGCGCTGCGCCGCGGGGAACGGCTCGGGGCGGCCCAGCTCGGTCTGCTGGCCGCGCTCGGCTACGCGGAGGTCCCCGTGGTGCGGCGGCCCCGGGTGGGTGTGCTCGCCACCGGCAACGAGATCATCGCTCCCGCCGAGCCGCTCGTGGCCGGCAAGGTGCGCAATGCCAACAGCTTCACCCTGATGGCACTCGCGACGGAGTCCGGGGCGGAGGCCCGCTTCCTCGGCATCGCCCACGACGACCCTGCCGAGCTGCGCGACTTGCTGGAGCGCGGCCTGGCCGAGTTCGACGTGCTGGTGACCTCGGGCGGCGTCTCGATGGGCGATTTCGACTACGTCAAGCGCACCGTCGAGGAGGTCGATATCCAGGTGCTCTTCCGCGAGGTCAATGTGAAGCCGGGCAAGCCGGTGGTGTTCGGCAGCCGCGGGCGCACCCTGTTCTTCGGCCTGCCGGGGAACCCCGTCTCGAGCATGGTGATGTTCCTCCAGCTCGTGCGACCGGTGCTGCTGCGGATGGCGCACCAGCAGCAGACCGGTTTCCGCACGCTGCGGGTGCCCCTCGGCGAGCGCATCGAGAAGCGCGACGGCAAGCGCCATTTCTTGCGCGGCGTGTTGCAGAGCAACGCGGCGGGGCTGCGGGTACGGCTCACCGGGGAACAGGCCTCGAACCTGCTGCACTCGATGGGACGGGCGAACTGCCTCGTCGTGATCGAGGAGGAGCGCACCGTCGTCGTGCCCGGCGAACCGGTCACGGTGGAACTGCTGGAGGGCGATCCCCTTCCGGCGTGAGCCGGCCGGCGCCATCGCCGCACCTGCGGCGCGTCTTGGGACGCGTGCGTGCACCGACGCCCGGTCGGATGACCGCTGTGGTCCCACCGGGGGGCCGCGTTGACGGGGGAACATGCCAGGCGGCGTGGGGGGGAGGCGGCTTTGCTTCGCCCATCGTTCCCGTCCGCTCAATGGTCATCCGCTCGATCCGTCTGCCCATCGGCCCGCTCCGGCTCGCCCTCGTCCTGCTTACCCCTGTCGTTGCCACTCATACCCGCATGAGCGCTTTCAGGGCGCCCACACCCTCCACTTCGCTACAGACCCTCGAAAACCCGCCCTGGAGCCTGCAGCATCTCGGAGCAGGGCGACCGCGGGGGCATATCGCGGGGTCACTCCGTAGCCCGCTGGCACCGGATGCTGTACTTGGGGGTGGGCAACAGCGAAGTGGGTGCATCTTTCCGGGAAACACGGAGGACGGGCATGCTGTCATTGGCGATTTGGAAGCGCGGCTGGCACTTCAGGGAGGTTTCGATCACCGTACATTGGGCGCTCTTGCTGGCGATAGGAATATTTTGGGTCCGTGGTGTGCACGGTTTCCCGGCCGGCTCCCGCTTCGATAACCTTGCGGTGCAGGTATTGGTGGTGGCGTGCTTCGCCTATTTCGCATGGAACATATCCAACCCGGAATTTCGCTCCCGATTCGATCTCGTCGTGTCCCCATTGGCGGGCGGGCTGGCCGCCCTCGCCGCAATCGCGCTTAGCTGGCCGCACCTGGCGCAATCCCTATGGTCGGACCAAGTCTACCATGCCTCATCCGCGCTAAGGCTCTCG
>JACQKK010000037.1 GCA_016204605.1 Candidatus Lambdaproteobacteria bacterium | reverse complement strand
GCCGAAAGCCGCGCACCGCGCGGATTTCAGCCTCAGGCGCTGAGAAAAGTCCGATCCGAACATTTCAATTCCCGGGGAACGCCGGGAATCGTGACTTCGCAGAAGCCACCCACCGGAGGGCAGTACGTTAACGCCTATGGCGGCAAGGGGGGAGGGGGGGCCGTTCCCGACGGAGGCGATTTCGGATCCGACGCGCGAGGCGGGTTGCCGTGCCCCGGGACACGGCTCAGACCATCAGGGCGAACAGCACCAGGCACAGGCTGAAGATCACGCCGCCGTCCAGCAGGCCCCAGGCCACGTTGTCGTGGATGACCAGCTCGTAGCGCAGGTTGATGCGCATGAGCAGCCACAGCGCCAATTGCAGCACCGTGCGCGCGGCGAGCACAATGACGAGGCTGCCCCCCAGCACCGCCCACAGCTCCGGCGTGTTGAACCAGTGATGGGCCTTGCCGTACACCACCAGCAGGCCATGGTTGATCGGCAGCATCCCGGCGATCAGCCCCAGCAGCGAGCAGGCTGCAGCCGGATTGTTGTCGTGGAAGCACTCGTGAAGAATGTTGTTGCGCGGGCCGTAGCCCAGATAGAGAAACGAGTGCAACACCACGACGATCAGGCCGAACAGCCAGGTGCCGGCGACGTTCCAGACTTTGTCCACATGGAACCCCGCCGTGATCCACACGGCCTGCTCCGCCAGCCCGGCCGCGAGAATCAGGTACAGCACCCCGGAAAACAGGCTGGCGGCCAGGTTACGCTGCCGAAAAAGCTCGTTGTTCAGCGAGATCCGTTCGCCTTGTGCGTCCAGGCGGTCCCCGAACCAGAGCCGCAACAGCCCCGCCACCAGCAGTCGTAGCGCGGCCAGCAGCACCAGCAGGATGGTCCCGTTGGCTGCGACGCCGAGCACGTTGAACCTGAACTGCGCGCTGGGCGCGGTGGTGACCATGGCATAGACCAGGATGCCGCTGGCCAGCAATCCGCCGAGCAGGTCCATGGCGACGGCGGGGTTGGGCTGATTCCCGAACACCGCGTCGCGCACGGAGTAACCGCGCGTGAGCACCCGATCGTAGATCAGCCACCAGACCACTAGCGCGAAGAAGCCGATCACGAGGTACGAAGGAAACAGCGTCAGTGCCCAAATTTCCATGGCCTCGCTCCGCTATCGGGAGCCTTCCCCTTGTATGGTCGCTTTGCCTGGGTCATTTCCCTCCCCCTTTCTAAGCCAGTATTGCAGCAGACGCAAAACATGGCCGCAGGGGGGTAGCTCTCCGGCCTGAGGTTCCGCGACGCTTCGGCGCAGGATTCTTCGCCACGGGCGGCTGGGCCGGCGGCACGGAGGCCGTGCCCGCCGGCCGTCCGAGGGGCAAGCTCCGCGCCGCCGATCCGCGATGGCGACGGCGCCCTGGGCCACCGTGATGAAGCGCGCGAAGCCCGCCTCGACGGCAAGTTCGTGCTCAGGACCAACACCCGCCTGCCCACCGACGCTGTGACGCAGACCTACAAGAGCCTCTGGCGCGTCGAGCGCGCCTTCCGCGCGCGGAAGTCCACGCCCGAAGTACGCCCGATGGTTCTCGGTGGGCTACGGCGAGGATGGCTGGGGGGGGGGCGGGCGGGCCACCACCCGCGGATGCTGGTCAAGGTGCTGGTCTCCGGCTATTGCCGCGGAGCATCCGTGGCGGACTGGAAGCCGCGCCGGCTCAGCGCACCACGGGGAGGTCGAGGCTCAGCGCCGCACCATCGGTGATGGGCCGGGTGTGAATATCCTTGGAAGGCAGGATCACCGTGGCCAGACCCGGGGTGGTCGTCTCGCCGCGCTGGTTCACCGCCTCGAGGTGCAGATCCACCAGGGCGAAGCCGTCCTTCTTGTACCTGCGCGTGACCCGACCCCGACAGAATTGCGTGTCGCCCTGCACGTTGAAGCGCCGTGCTTCCACGCGCAAACGCTTGAGCACGGCGTCGTCGCCCATCCAATTGGTGACGAGTGAGCCCATCCAGGCCACCCGTTGCGGCAGGTAGTCGTAGAGCCCGGGCACGCCCACCTGGCGGGCGAAGTCCTCGCGATGATGGCCGATGCCGGTGTACTCGATCCCCCCGCCGGCCTGGAGGTTGCGGATGTAATGCTTGGGATGCTTCACCGCCTCCTTGAGCAGCACGCCATGGGTGCGCGCGCGGCCACAGGCGGCGATGAAGCCCATCGTGTCGGACAAGGACAGGGGACCGCGCACGATCTCGGGGAGCTCCTCGCCCTCCTCCACGTCCTCCCAGTAGCGGGTCTGGGCCCCCCGGATCTGCTCCTCCTCCATCAGAGCCTTGAGGTCGATCTCGCGCATCTCCTCGGGCGAGTACTCGTAGGAAACAATCTCCTTGTACTTGCCCTTCTCCCGCGACGCGCTGCGTTCGTGGCGGGTGGTCCAGCCCAGGGCCTGGGCCACGATCTCGTCGCGCAGATTGACGTACGTGGTCTCGGCGAACTGGAGCACCAGGCGGCCGGAGAAGCGCGACGCCTTCTCCTGGATGTCCACCACCCGGTTCCAGCAGTTGATCCGGTCGCCGGGGCGGATGTTGCGGAAGAACTCCCAGTCGTTTCCCACCGCAAACCCATGAACCCCCGGCAGGCCCCAGTAGGAGCGGCCCGGCCAGTGGTGCACGAGCGGGAACAGCGGATGGGCGATGAGCCCCCCGACCCGGGTCCAGCGCACGTACTCCAGGTTGCGGTAGAGGGGATTGAGGTCGCCGATGCCGTTGGAGAAGTTGACGATGGTATCCGGGGTGGCGTCACGCAGGTACTGCTCGGGCCGCAGCTTGATCCCGATCATTGCCCGGACGGCCGCCAGCGCCTCCTCGGTGATCTTCCCCTCCTCGGCCTCGGCCCGGATTTCGAGCTCCTGCTCGGCCAGCTTGGTCTCGGTTGTGCTCATGGCTTCCTCCATCGTGATGCCCCGCATCTTTCAGCCCCGGCCGGCGCCGGTGGCCCGGCCTCCGGCGCCCGTCTCGGCACGGCTCAGCGCGGCCTGCACATTGGTGATCAGCTCGCTCACCAACGCGGCGGTGTGTACCCCCGCAGCGCGCAGCAGGCGCACCTTGGCCTCGTGGGTGTCGCCGGCCGAGCCGATGAGCGCGGCGGCGTGGCCCATCCTGCGCCCCGGCGGCGCGGCGCGTCCCACGACCACGGCGGCACAGGGCTTGGCGTCGGGGCGGCGGGCGTATGCGCCCAGCTCGTTCTCGTCGGTGCCCCCGATCTCGCCCACGAAGACGATGGCCCGCGTCTCCGGGTCGTCATGAAACCGGGCCAGCGCTTCGGCCGCGGTGAGGCCCTTCACCGGATCTCCGCCGATGCCCACCACGGTGCTCTGCCCCAGGCCAGCCAGCGTGAGCCGCTTACAGACTTCGTAGGAGAGCGAGCCGCTGCGGGAGATCACGCCCAGGGGGCCGGGCATGAAGCAGTGCGAGGGCATGAAGCCGCACTTGGCCTTGCCGGGCGAAATGAGGCCCGGGGTGTTGGGCCCCACCACCACTGCGCCCGCGTCGCGGGCCAGCCAGCGCATGGCGATGGCATCGCGCGCCGGCAGCCCGTCGCCGGGATACACCACCAGCCGGCAGCCCCCCTCGATGGCCTCGCCCACCGCGTCCAGCGCCCCGCCGGCCGGCACGTAAACCAGGGCCGTGTCGGCGCCGGTGGCCTGCTGGGCCTCGCGTACCGTGTCGTAGATCGGGAGGTCGTCCAGCTGGCCGCCGCCGCGGCCGGGCACCACCCCGGCCACCACGCGGGTGCCGTAGGCCCGCAGATCGTCGGCGGAGAAGCGGCCCATCTTGCCGGTGATGCCCTGGATGAGCACGCGGTTCCCGCGCTCGAGCAGAATGCTCACGCGGCCTCGCTGGCGATCCGCACAGAGGCTCCCACGGCCTCCTCCAAGGTCGGATGGTTGTGAAGGCCGGCTTCGGCGAAGACGCCCGGGATGCGCTCCGCATAGGTGCCGTTGAGCCGGAACACCACCGGCTTCGCGGCGCGGCGCTCACCCATGATGGTGCGCATGGTGCGCGCCACGCGCTCCATGTCCGTGGCGCCGCCGAAGATGCTCACCAGGATCACGCGAACCGCCGGGTCCGCATCCAGCAGCTCGAACGCCAGGCGGTAGCCCTGCGGTGTGGGGTTGTTGCTGCAGTCGAGGAAGCCGGCCGGCCGCCCGCCCGCGGCCTGGATGAGATCCATGGCCGCCATGGTCATCCCGGCACCCCCGGAGATCAGCCCCACATTCCCGTCCAGGGGCACCAGCATCAGCCGGCCTTCCAGGCAGCGCCGCACCGGATCCGATTCCCGCGCTTGGGCGGCCCGCAGGTGGCCGTGCACCAACGCGGAACGATGGGCCGCCGCCTCGTCGAGCACCAGGCGGACGTCGGCGGCCATGAGTCCACCGTGCTGGAGCAGCGCCAGGGGATTGACCTCCACCTGGAGACAATCCTGCGCGACGGCGAGTTCCAGCAGCCGCCGCCCCAGGGTCACGACCTGTTCGCGCAGCCGCCCGTCAGGCTCCACCGGCGCCAGCTCCTCGCGCAGGCGCCAGCTCCGGAAGGCCTCGGGTGGGCCTACCGGGTAGCGCGCCGGTGGCGGCCCCGCCTCAACGTCCACCCCGCCGCGGGGGGCGTAGAGCACCGAGTAGCCCTCAGCCTCGCCGTCCACCACGACCGACAGGTAGAGTTCGCGTTCGATTGCAAGCCAGGCCTCCACCAGCACCGCCTCGGTGGGTGCGCCGTTGAATGTGGCGGAGAGCAGGCGCTCGGCGGCGGCCCGGGCCATCACGGCGCCGTCGGCCCGCACCACGCCGCCAGCCTTGCCCCGGCCGCCGGCGGCCACCTGGGCCTTCACTGCGACCGGATAGGCCAGCCGGGCCCAGTCCACCTCGGCCGGGGAGCGCACCACCAGCCCCCGCGGCACGGGGACCCGGTGGGCCGCCAGCAGCGCCTTGCCCTCGTGTTCCAGCAGCAGCATACCCGGCCCAGCATGGATTGAGTTCGCGCACCGCCATCGTGCCCTGCCGCGGCGCTTCGTTGAGTGTGAACCACCCGATACCACTGGCGCTCTGGAGCGGCAAGGGATTCACAGCCAAGACATGGATGTTCGGCAATACATCTGGGCGTTGGTCGCGGGGACTTCGGGGAGCGCTCGGCCCATTTGAGCGCCTCTTCCTTCGACTTCACCCGCCACAGCCAGCATCCGGCGTTCAGTTCCTTCGACTCCGTGATTGGCCCGTCGGTCACGGTGCGCTTCTCAACCTATTTTGCGTTCAGTGCGCCTTCAAGGTGCACCGAACGCATTTTGGTATGAGGCGCGGTGGGGGCCTGTGCTCGATCCCCGACGCCGCCAGCTCCCACTGCCCGCGCTGCTTCCCGATCATTGCGCCCTCCCTGGGCCTGGTTCACCGCGGAACCGGGTCCGATCGATTCACCCGCTCCACGCAAGGGGTTTTGCAGCGGCCCCCCCTCGCCAGCTACTGCGCGTTACGTGACCAAGGGGGCGACTTTCTTCATGAAGTGGTCCATGTGTTCAATGGTCTTCGAGGCCGGCGGGCTGCGGAAATCGAAGATGACCTCGTGTACGCCCATGGCCTTGTAGGCGCGCACATCCTCAGCGATGCGCTCAGGCTCGCCGGTGAACAGCATGCGGTCGTGGCCCTTGGGGATCCGGCCTGGGTCATAGGACGGCGCCTTGAAGCAAATCGTCAACGCCTCGTAGTCTCGGCCTGCGGCCTCCGTGAATCGTTTCAGTTGTTCGAGCAGGCCCCGGAATTCGGCCGGCGGCAGAGGCGAGGCCGTGGTCGCGCCGACAGGTTGCCAACCGTCGCCGTATCTCGCGACGCGACGGAGCGCCGGGCGGCTGTGACCTCCGATCCAGATCGGCGGATGGGGCTTCTGAACCGGGTGCGGAAGGCAGTGCAATTCCTTGAAGGAATAGAATTCGCCGTGGTGGGAGACGGGGTCCTGGGTCCAGCATTTCTTGAAGATCTCGAGATACTCGTTGCTTGCCGCCCCGCGTTTGTCGAAGTCGGGCGCGCCGAGGGCTTCGAATTCCTCGCGCTGCCACCCGACGCCGACACCGACCGTGACCCGGCCCTTGGAGAGGACATCGATGGTGGCCAGCATTTTCGCGGCCACGAGCGGGTTGCGATGGGGCAGGATCATGACACTGGTTACCAGGCGCGACGTCGTGGTGATGCCGGCCAGGAAAGACATCAGGGAAAGCTGTTCCAAAGCTTCGCCCTGACTGCGGATCACGCCGTCGAGGGTGTAGGGATAGGTCGAATGGACGTCCACCGGGAAGACGATGTGATCGCCGACGACGATCGACGCGTAGCCCAGTGCCTCACCGGCCCGCACGATGGCGGCGATGTCGTCGGGGTTGCCCAGCGGCCCCCGCGTCGGCAGGTAGTATCCATAGCGCATGGCGTTCACTCCTTTTCTTGCGAGTATCCGGGAGAGCAGCGAATCGAACCTGGCGCAGTCCAGGGGTGGGCAGTTCTTGCTGACCGACCCCACGTTATCGCGCCACCCGGAGCGTTAGTCCAGGCGATGAGTCTCCCCGGGTGCACGACATGGTGGTGAGGAGGCTTGACTTGTCGCGGGTGGGGGTGTCTTGTCTGACAGCGGTTAAAGCTGTCAGGGAGGACAGGCCATACCAAGCCCAGGGGATCGAGTGTGGGAATTGCGCGCGCGACGCGATGCAGTGAAAGCGCAGTTGGCCGGGATCGGGGACTTCCGTCCGGGCTCCCTGGTGGAGCGGTACCGGCGGTGTGGGAAGGCGGGGTGCCGCTGTGCGAAGCCGGGGGCGCAGGGTCATGGGCCCTGCTGGTCGTTGACGCGGGCCGTGGCGGGCAAGACCGTGACCCGGGTGATCCCCGCCGCTGCGGTCGAACGGACGCGGCAGCACCTGGAGGAGTACCGGCGGTTCCGGGAACTGATGCGCGACTTGGTGGAGACGAGCGAGCGGCTCTGCGAGGCGAGCGTGTCGGCCCCCGAGGCGGCTTCCGAAGAGGAGGCGGCCAAAAAAAGGGGGTCGGAGCAGCCTTCGGCGCCGCAGTCGCCGCGGAGATCGCGGCGCTGATCGGCCCAGGCGCCGTCGAGGGCCTGGACTTCGAAGCCGTGGAGATCGCGGCGCGGCGGCGGGTGTTGGAGGTGGCCGCGCGTGCCGTCGAAGGGCGCCTGAACGCCGAGCGGTCGGATCACGCCGGGCCGAGCCTCGCCTGCCCGTGCGGCGGGCAGGCGCACTACGCCGGCAGGCGTCCCAAGACCTTCCAGACCGCCCTCGGGCCGATGACCCTGGAGCGCGCCTTTTACCTCTGCGCGGCCTGCCGGCAGGGGTTCTGTCCCCGTGATCGGGCGCTGGGGCTCGCAGCCACGGCGCTCTCGCCGGCGGTCACCCGCATGGCAGGTCCGGCGGCGGGCAGGGCCAGCTTCGCGGAGTCCAACGCGTTGCTCGGGGAATTGGCCGGCGTGCCGGTCGGTGCCAAGCAGGTCGAGCGCACCGCCGAGACGCTCGGCCGCGAGATCGCAAAGGACGAGCGGAGCGTGGTGGAACCCGCGCCGCCTGCGACGCCGACGATGGACCTGGGGATGGATGGCACCGGCGTCCCGCTGCGTGCCTCGGAGCTGGCAGGCCGTAAAGGCAAGCAACCCGACGGCTCGGCCAAGACCCGCGAGGTCAAACTGGTCACCATCTGGAGCGCAGAGCGCCGCGACGACCAAGGTTGCCCGGTACGCGATCCGGGCTCGGTCACGAACTCGGCCGCCATCGAGAGCGCCGCCGCGCGCGACACCGATGAGCAACCCAGCGCCTTCGCCGCGCGCGTGCTGCGCGAAGTCAGGCGGCGTGGCCTGGAGCGCGCCCCGCGCCGCGTCGTGCTGGGCGACGGCGCGCCCTGCATCTGGAACCTCGCCGACGAGCACTTCCCCGGCGCCATCCAGATCGTCGACCTCTATCATGCCAAAGGACACCTCACCGACGTCGCCAAGGCCATCTACGGCGCCGGCAGCGCCCTCGCTGCGCAGTGGGCCAAGCAGCGCCATGCCGAGCTCGACAACGGCCAGATCGACACCGTGCTTTCCGCGCTGGACGCTCATGGCCAGAGTCACGAGGCGGCGCGCAAGCGTCTGCACTACCTCACCCAGAACCGCCACCGCCTGCGCTACCCCGAATTCCGCGCCCAGGGCCTGTGCGTCGCCTCCGGCGTCGTCGAGGCCGGCTGCAAAGTCGTCATCGGCACCCGCCTCAAGCGCGCCGGCATGCATTGGACCCTCGCCGGCGCCAACGCCATCACCGCCCTCCGCTGCTCGATCCTCAGCGGCCGCTTCGAGGACTTCTGGCAGCGCCGCTCCCAAGCCCAAACCGCCGCCACACCATGACCCGTCCTCACAATTTGTCGTGCACCCGCGTGGTGGCCACACCTTTATTCCCCGGCTAAGCGTGGTGGCGGCGGCTCACCCGGCCTGGATCAGCTTGAGCAGGCCCGCGCGGGCCGCGGGAGACAAGGTCTGGCGGCACGCGGCGCGGTCGAGCAGACTGTGGCCGTCGGCGGAGTCCTCGATCACCGAAATCACGGCCTCGCGGCTGGTGAAGGCGGCGAAGCAGGAGGGTTTCCCGCACTCGCGCACGAGGTCGGTCGAGGCCGCGTCGGGGGGTCGGAACCGGTGCGGACGCCGACTCCGGCACGTCAGCGCCGAGCGGGTGCGCTCCCCCGCTTCTTGCACGAGGCCGGCACGGATGCCGTGGCGCTACCGTGGAGCTCCGGCGGCGCTTTGCCGCCGATCTCGCCCAAGAACACGGCCGGTCCGGCCGCTGGGGCCTCCCGCTACTCCTGGATTGCGTTGCCGTCGTCCTGGAGACAGTGTTAGTCATACAGAGAAACGTAATTCTCTGCGCATGTCGCGAATGGTGTGTTTTTGAATTTCGGCGACTTGAATTTCCGGGATGCGCAAATATTCATGTCGCCGTGTATAACTGGGGAAGCGCGAAGTCTGGTTCCGAACAGGCCCGCGTCATCATCGGGCGGCCGCATTCATCCCTTGCCTGTGGAGAAAGCGTCATGATGAAGCGTACCGGGTGGGATCTCGCAGCACGGCTGCGGCAGGGGTCGCGGCTGGTGCTTGTGCTGGCCTTGCTGGGGCCGTTCGCCGTGCCGGATGCGAGGGCTCAAGATTGTCCGCGGGGCGACCTGGACGCCCGGTTCTGCGACCGGAATGGGGACCTGGTTGCCGATACTCCCACGGACCCCCGCCAGCTTGTGGACCCCGCCGTGCTGATTTTCGCCTACACGCCCGTGGAGGACCCGGCTGTGTATCGCAAGGTGTGGGACGGATTCCTCAAGCACATGGAACAAGGCACGGGCAGGAAGGTGCAGTTCTTCGCCGTGCAATCCAACGCCGCCCAGATCGAAGCCATGCGCGCCGGGCGCCTGCACGTGGCGGGCTTCAATACGGGCAGCAACCCCATCGCCGTGAACTGCGCGGGCTTCTCGCCCTTCGCCATGATGGCCTCCAAGGACGACTCCTTCGGCTATGAGATGGAGATCATCACCTACCCGGGCAGCGGCATCAACTCGGTGGCGGACCTGAAAGGCAAGACCCTCGCCTTCACCGCCCCCACGTCCAACTCTGGTTTCAAGGCCCCTTCGGCCCTGCTCAAATCCGAGTTCGGGCTGGTCGCCGAAAAGGACTACAAGGCGGTCTTTTCCGGCAAGCACGACAACTCGGTGCTGGGTGTGGCCAACAAGGACTACCCCGCCGCATCCATAGCCAACTCAGTGATGAACCGCATGTTCGACCGGGGCGTGGTCAAGCGCGTGCAGATCAGGTCCCTCTATAAGTCCCAGACCTTTCCCACCACCAGCTATGGGTACGTGAACACCCTGAAGCCCGAAGTGGCCGAGAAGATCAAGACGGCGTTCTTCTCTTTCCAATGGAAAGGCTCGCCGCTGAAGGCGGAATTCAAGAAAGAGGACAAGTTCATCCCCATCAGCTACAAGACGCATTGGGAGGTCATTCGCAAGATCGACAAGGCCAGCGGCGTCAGTTACACGTGCAAGTGAGCGCCCCGATCGCCCGTTCCGCTGGGGATCCGCCATGCTGAAGGTCGAAAATGTCGTCAAACGGTATCCTACTGGCGACTTGGCCCTCAATGGCGTGTGGCTCGAGGTGGAGCAGGGGCAGGTCGTCGCGCTGATCGGCCCGTCCGGAGCCGGCAAGAGCACGCTCATCCGCTGCATCAACCGCCTGGTGGAGCCCACCCGCGGCCGCGTGCTCCTGGGCGGGGAGGATGTGACCGCACTGCATGGCGCGGGCCTGCGGCGAGCGCGGCGGCGCATGGGGATGATCTTCCAGGAGTTCGCGCTGGTCGAGCGCCTCACGGTGATGGAGAACGTGCTCTCCGGTCAGCTCGGCTACGTCTCATTCTGGCGAAGTGCCCTGCGGCGGTTCCCGGCGCGGGTGGTCGCGCAGGCTTTCGCACTGCTGGAGCGGGTGGGGCTGGCGGGCTTCGAGGACAAGCGCGCAGACGCCCTGTCGGGCGGCCAGCGCCAACGCGTGGGCATCGCGCGGGCGCTGCTGCAGGACCCGCGCATCCTGCTCGTGGATGAGCCCACCGCCAGTCTGGACCCCAAGACCTCGCGCCAGATCATGCGCCTGATGACCGAGTTGTGCGCGGAGCGCCGGCTCGCGGCCATCATCAATATGCACGACGTGCCCCTGGCGCTCATGTTCGTTCCGCGCATCATCGGGCTGCGGGCGGGGGTGGTCGTCTACGACGGCTCCGCGGACGACCTGACGCCGGAACGTCTCACGGAGATCTACGGCGAGGAGGACTGGACGGTCACGACCCGCGCCAAGGCCCGCCGGGCTGCCGCGGCCGACGATGGTGAAGGTGCGGAGGACGAGGGGGAGGCCGATGGCGCCGTGCGCTCCTCGGTGGCCCAAGACGAAGCGCGCATGGGCGGCACATGAACGCCCACGCCGCAACCCCCCGCGTGTGGCGCAAGCCGCCCTTCATTGCCGATCCCCGATTGCGTTGGGCGATCTGCCTGGGCGCGCTCGGCTACCTGGTGCTCTCCTACGCCACCGTCACCGTCAACTGGGGGCGGGTGCTGGAGGGCATGGGGCGCGGCGCGGAGTTCGTACTGGCTTTCTTCCGTCCCGACTTCGTGTCGCGCTGGGGCGAGATCGCGGAGGGCTTCGCGGAGAGCCTGGCCATGACCGGTTCCTCCACCGTGTTGGGGGTCATGGTTTCCGTGCCCATCGGGCTGGGGGGCGCGCGCAACATCTCGGTGCTGCCGGTGTATCTGGTGTGCCGGGGCATCATCGCGCTTTCCCGGGCGTTCCAGGAAGTGATCGTGGCCATTCTGTTCGTGGCCATGTTCGGCTTCGGCCCCTTTGCCGGCATGCTCACGCTGGCCTTCGCCACCATCGGGTTCCTGGCCAAGCTGCTCGCCGAGGACATCGAGGCGATCGACCCGGCGCAGGTGGAAGCGATCCGTGCCACAGGGGCCACATGGCTGCAGCTCATCAACTACGGCGTGGAGCCCCAGGTGGCTCCGCGCCTGGTGGGCCTCTCCTTGTACCGGCTCGACATCAACTTCCGCGAGTCGGCCGTGATCGGCATCGTGGGCGCGGGAGGCATCGGCGCCACGCTCAATACCGCCTTCGACCGCTACGAATTCGAGACGGCCGCGGCAATCCTCCTCATCATCATCGCCATCGTGATGCTGGCCGAGTATACCTCCGGCTACATTCGCCGCCGCCTGATCTGACATGCCTACAGTCGAAAAGGACGGAACGCGGGTCTGGGCTCGCCGCGATCGCGCGACCCGGCTTCGCATCTGGCTGGGGTGGCTGGTGGGCACGGTGGTGTTCGTCTACTGCTGGCGAATCATCGGCGAATCGACCATCTGGTCTTTCGTGTGGGACGCGCCCGTTCAGGCGCTCGACCTGGCCAGCCGGATGGTGCCGCCGCGCTGGAGCTATATCGGGCGCATCTGGCGCCCATTGTGGGACACCATCAACATCGCCACGCTGGGAACACTTTTCGCCGTGCTGTTCGCCACGCCGGTCGCCTTCCTGGCGGCGCGCAACACCACACCTTCCCGGTGGCTCGCCCGCCCGCTGGCGCTGCTGATCATCGTCTCCTCGCGCTCCATCAACTCACTGATCTGGGCGCTGCTGCTGGTGCTTATCATCGGGCCGAGCGTGGCCGCGGGCATCGTGGCCATCACCCTGCGCTCGGTGGGCTTTGTCGGCAAGCTGCTCTACGAGGCCATCGAGGAGATCGACAAGAACCAGGTGGAGGCCATCACGGCAACCGGCGCCAGCCGGCTCCAGGTGCTGCTCTTTGGCATCGCGCCACAGATCATGCCCGCCTTCGCGGGCATCGCTGTGTATCGCTGGGACATCAACATCCGCGAGTCCACCGTGCTGGGGCTGGTGGGCGCGGGGGGCATCGGCCTGGAGCTGCAGTCCTCCGTAAACGTGCTGGCCTGGAATCAGGTGACGCTGATCTTCGTGACGATCCTGGCCTCGGTGGTACTCAGCGAGTGGGTATCCGCCAAGGTGCGCCACGCCATCATCTGAGCTCCGCCCCCTCCCCCGACCAGCCCGTTTCTGATCTTGCGCGCCCTGCACCTCGTCCATCGAGCCGGTGCCGAACCCGCTTCAACCCACGCGCCCGGCCTCGTCGTCGAGCGCCACTTCCAGCTCAACGGAAAGCCGAGAGACGAGCCGCTTGACCGAGAGGCCCGTCCACACCCTGGCTGAAGCGCAGGTCTTGATCGAGGGCCGGAGGCAGGACTACAACACCGTCAGGCCGCACAGCGCCTTCGGCTGCAGGCCCAACCACCAGAGGCCGTGGCCCCCAGGACGGCACCGCCAGGGGGAGACTGGGTGCACGACAAATTTGTGAGGACGGGTCATGGGGTGGCGGCGCCGTTGACTTTTGGGCGCCTGCGTGATTAGCGTGCGCGCAGCAACACGCCGAACTCCGTCGCGTCGCGGGAGCGCCGTGGGAGCGAGTCCCAAGCGAAGGACCTTGTAATGTTCCCGGGGTGGGAAAGGACCTGACGATGGCGGGTTGCATCTTTCGGAACGGCATCGTGGTGGGCCTGCTGCTGCTGTGTGCCGCCCCTGTGGCGGTCGCCCGGAAGCACGGCGGGGTGCTGCACACACAATTGCGGGACAGCCCCGCCGAACTTTCCCTGCACGAGTCCCAGGCGGTTGATTCCGTCTATTCGACGATGCGTGTGTACAACAACCCCGCGTACTACGGCCCGTTCGAGCCGGTGGAAAGCCCGGCCACCATCCGGCCCGAGTGGGGCGAGAGCTGGAGCTGGAACGCCGACCGCCTCGCAGAGGTGTGGCTGGATAATTGAACCCCGTGCCGCGCCCACGGGGGGGAGAGCGGTGCGCGCCGGCGTGGTCGGGCCTGCCCCCAGCACAAGGCTCGGCAGTGCGCGTTGGCGCGCGAGGGCGGATGGCCGCGGATGCCCGGGTTCGCGCCGGCCTATGCCTTCCGCACGGGCGCGCAGCCCCGGCGAGCGGGGGAGAACCATGCTCGCCTCCTGCTGCTGCGAGCGTGCGAGGGCGGATTTCGCCCGGCGCGACATGCGGCAACCGCGCGCCGCCTGCCTTGCCGATGGCCCTCCCCGGAGCGCGATCGTGAGCAGCAGGCGCGGGGCCATGCGGCGGTCGGGCATCCCGCGCCGGCGGCGGGGAGGGAGCGTGCAGGCCGAGCACCACCAGGGTGCGATGCGCAGCGGCGTGCAGAGGCGGCGGCTTCGTGCGGGCCCCGATCGGAAGCGGCGCGCCCTACTTTCGCGGCGGGCGGGCCCGTGGCCCCGCCGGGCATTCGGGTCTGAGCGGCGCGGTCCATCCACCCATCCAGCAGAGGCATACGTGGAACTTCATCTGAAAGGGAAGACGGTCGTGGTCACCGGCGGCTCGCGCGGCATCGGCGTGGCCTGCGCGGCGGGATTCGCCGCGGAAGGCTGCCGGCTCCATCTCGTCTCCCGTTCGCTTCAGGACCTGGAGGCCGCCCGCCACAAGATCGTCGCCGACAGCGACGTCGCCGTGACGGTGCAGGCGCTGGACCTGGGCAGGCGGGGCGCCGTGGCCCAGGTGTTCAAGACCTGCCCCGATGCGGACATCGTCGTCAACAACGCTGGAGCCATTCCCCGCGGCGACATCGACGCCATCGACGAGGAGCGCTGGCGCGAGGCCTGGGACCTGAAGGTGTTCGGCTACGTCAACATGTGCCGTCAGTACTATCGGCGCATGCGCGAACGTGGCGACGGCGTGATCGTCAACGTGCTCGGGACGGCGGGGGAGCGGCTCGACGTGAACTACATCACCGGCACCGCCGGCAATGCTTCGCTGATGGCCTTCACCCGTGCCCTCGGCAGCAACAGCCTGCGCCATGGCGTGCGCGTGGTCGGCGTCAATCCGGGGCCGATCATGACCGACCGTTGGATTGAAGTCTCGAAAGTCCGCGCCCAGCAGGCGTTCGGCGACCCCAGCCGCTGGAGCGAGTTCCAGCAGAACTTTCCCCTGAAACGCGCCGGCAAGCCCGAGGAGGTGGCCGACGTGGTGGTGTTCCTGGCCTCGGAGCGGGCCTCGTTCGTGAGCGGCACCATCGTCACCGTGGATAGCGGCCTCGCAAATTCGCCCCGCTAGCGGTCGTGGCCGGGAGGCAGGGCCGGCCGCATTCCGACATCGGCATCGCCCGCCGCGCCTTGCGACCATCCCCGGTGCCGCTGCCGCAGCAGGCAGTCCGCCACAACAGGAGAGGACCATGAGAGCGATTCAGACCATTACTCTGGCGCTGGCGGTGCTGGCCGGCGCAACGCTGGGTGCAGCGCCTGCCGTGGCGCAGAAGTATGGGGGGACGCTGCAGGTGCTCATCGGCGGCAATCCGTGGAGCCTTTCCCTCCACGACGAGTCTCCCGGCAATCACACCGTGTCGATGAGCCCTGTATACAACAACCTGGCCGTCTTCGACCCCTTCCAGTCCAGGGAGACCCTGGCAACGATCCGCCCGGAACTGGCGAAAAGCTGGGCCTGGAACGCGGAGCGGACGGCGCTCACCTTCGAACTGCGCCAGGGCGTGAAATGGCACGACGGCAAGCCCTTCACGAGCCGCGACGTGAAGCGCACATTCGACATCGCCCGCGGCGCCGCCACGGAGAGGCTCAAGCTCAACCCGCGCCGGCTCTGGTACGCCAACGTCCGGGAGATCACGATCGATGGGGATTACGAGGTCACCTTCAGGCTCAAGCGACCGCAGCCTTCGCTGATCGCCATGCTGGCCGCCGGTGTGTCGCCGGTGATGCCGGCGCACTTCCCGGCGGCGGAGTGGCGGAGCAAGGCCCTGGGCTCAGGGCCGTTCAAGCTCAAGGAATACCAGCGCGACAAGACGATCGTGCTGGTGAAGAACCAGGAGTACTGGGTGCCGGGCCGGCCTTACCTGGATCAGGTGCGGGTGAACATCATCCAGTCGCGGGCCACGTATACCGCGGCGTATCTCGCCAGGCAGCTGGATGTGATCACGCCTTCCGCGGCGTTCAGGCCCCTGATGGAGTCCATCCGGAAGACCGACAAGGAGGTGCAATTCCAGGAGATCAACAGCACCTCGATGCTCTACGTCCTGTTCAACCCGAAGCAGCCGCCCTTCGATAACGCCCGCCTCCGTCTCGCGATGAGCACCGCCCTGGACCGCGGCGCGTTCTCCAAGGTGGTGCTGCAGGGCGGCGTGGCCATCGGCGGGGTGATGCTGCCGCAGCCGACCGGAGCCTGGGGGCTGACCGCCGCGCAGCTCGCCAGTCTGCCCGGCTACGGCGATGTCGAGCAGAACAAGGAGGCGGCACGCGGCATCATGCGCGAGTTGGGCTATGGGCCCGACAAGCGCCTGCGGGCGGAGATGATCGCCAGCAGCCTCGCGCTCTATACCGATTTTTCCGCCTGGGTGGCGGCGAGCCTGAAGGACGTCTACGTCGACGCCACCGTGAAGTCGATGGAGCCGGGCGTGTTCAACGGCTACCTCTCGCGGCGCGAGTTCCAGATCGTAGCCAACGCGGGCAACATCGCCACCGACGACCCCGATACCACCTTCTACGAGCACTATGGCTGCGGGTCGCTGCGGAATTACAACGACTACTGCAACCCGGCCCTGCAGGCGAAATACGACGAGCAGTCGCAGATGTTCGACCATGCCGAGCGGCTGAAGCTGGTGCAGGAGATCGACGCGCGGCTCGTCACCGATGTGGCCCGCGCCTTGATGGGGTTCCGCATCAACTACTATCCCACCCGGCCCTATGTGAAGAACTTCGTGGCGCACCAGGCCGGCTACAACTTCTGGCGCCTGCAGGAGGTCTGGCTCGATAAGTGACCGGTGCGGATCGGGGCGAGCCGCCGAACACACCGCCGCTTGAGCGCGACCGCGGGACGGCCGCGCTGCCCGACCCGCCGGCACGGGGCCGCATGGTTAATACTTGTCGATGACGTCGCGGGCGAAATCCTCGAGCATCCGGTAGCTTCTGGCCAGCGGGAAATTGCAGAGGATCTGGTTCAACCCCCTGCGCTCCAGGTCCCGCAGCTGCTGCACGACCTCCTCGGGGGTGCCAATGACGCAGAAGCGCTTGAGCATGTCGGCAGTGACGAAGCGGGCCTCCTCGGGCTCGAGATAGGTGTAGTGGCTCCCATGCAGCTGCTGGTGGCGAGTCGCGGCGGGCCTGCGCAGGTGAAAGTCCAGGTACTCCTGCCAGACGGGCTTGAGCTGCTCCGGAGGTTCGGCGCCGGACTCCTTGAGCCGGTCCACCGAGGCGTGCAGCCAGGACACGAAGGCCGGTCCGTTCTCCTGGACGATGCGCTCCGAGGTGATCGATTCGCCCGGCTCCAAGATCACCACGTTGATGCGGGCCGTGATGCGGAAGTCATCCAGCGTCCGCCCCGCGCGCTGCGCCCCGCTGCGCACATTGGCGAGCATCTGCTCGATCGTGCCGCCCTTGGGGATGCCGGTCACCAGCCCATCGCCATACTCCCCCGCCAGCGCCTGGGCCTTCGGGCCGTATGCGGCGACGTACAGGGGGATGTAGTGCTCGACGTCGAGGTAGTTGAAGTTCCGCAGCTGGAACGTGATGGGATGGGTCTTGCCATTCAGCGTGTAATCGACTTCTTCGCCCCGGATCAGGGCCCTGACGACGCGCAGGTATTCGGCGAACGCCTTGACCCGCATGGGAGGCTGGCCCATCAGCCGCATGGCCGAATGGCCGGTGCCGACGCCGAGGAACGTGCGCCCAGGTGCGATGCGATTGATGGTGGCGATGCCGTTGGCCGTCACGGGAGCGAGGCGCAGTCCCGCGATGTTCACGCCGGTGCCCAGCTTCATGGTGCGGGTCTGGCGGGCCGCCAGGGCGAGCACCGCGAAGCAGTTGGACCAGATCATGTGGCTGTCCGCAACCCAGCAGTGACTGTAGCCGAGGTTTTCGGCGTGGGCGATGTAGCCGATCTCGTCGATCTTCGCCGAAACGATTCCGAAGTCCATTGCCTCATCCACTCTAGAACTTCTCGATGACGTCCCGGGCGAAATCCTCGAGCATCCGGTAGCTTCTGGCCAGCGGGAAATTGCAGAGGATCTGGTTCAACCCCCTGCGCTCCAGGTCCCGCAGCTGGAGCACGACCTCCTCGGGCGTGCCGATTACGCAGAAGCGCTTGAGCATGTCGGCAGTGACGAAGCGGGCCTCCGCGGGGTCGAGGTAGGTGTTGTGGCCTGCGTGCAGAATCTGGTGGCGGGTCTCGGCGGGTCGTCGCAGGTGAAACTCCAGGTAGTCGTTCCACACGGACTTGAGCTGCGCCGGAGGTTCGGCGCCCGACTCCTTCAGCCGGTCCACCGAGGCGTGAAGCCAGGACATGAAGGCGGGACCGTTCTCCTGGACGATGCGCTCCGAGGTGATCGATTCGCCCGGCTCCAAGATCACCACGTTGAGGCGAGCCGTGATGCGGAAGTCATCCAGCGTCCGCCCCGCCCGTTGCGCCCCGGTGCGCACATTGGCCAGGATTTCCTCGATTGTGCCGCCCTTGGGGATTCCGGTGACCAGCCCGTCGCCATACTCCCCCGCCAGCGCCTGGGCCTTCGGGCCGTAGGCGGCGACGTACAGCGGGATGTAGTGCTCGACGTCGAGGTAGTTGAAGTTCCGCATCTGGAACTTGATGGGATGGGTCTTGCCATTCAGCGTGTATTCGACTTCTTCGCCCCGGATCAGGGCCCTGACGACGCGCAGGTATTCGGCGAACGCCTTGACCCGCATGGGAGGCTGGCCCATCAGCCGCATGGCCGAATGGCCGGTGCCGACGCCTAGAAAGGTGCGCCCGGGTGCGATCAGGTTGATGGTGGCGATGCCGTTGGCCGTCACGGGAGCGAGGCGCAGGCCCGCAATAGTCACGCCGGGCCCCAGCTTCATCGTGCGGGTCTGTCGGGCCGCCAGAGCGAGCACCGCGAAGGGGTTGGAGCGAATCATCTGGCTGTCGGTGACCCAACAGTGGTTGTAGCCGAGGTTTTCGGCGTGGGCGATATAGCCGACCTCGTCGATCTTCGCCGAAACGATTCCGAAGTCCATTGCCTCATCCTCGTTTAGATCTTCTCGATGACGTCCCGGGCGAAATCCTCGAGCATCCGATAGCTCCGGTCCAGCGGGAAATTGCACAGGATCTGGCTCACTCCCGTGCGCTCCAGGGCCCGGAGCTGGTCGACGACCTCCTCCGGCTCGCCGACGACGCAGAACGCCTTGATCATGTCGGCGGTGACGAACCGGGCCTCCTCGGGATCGAGATAGGTGTTGTGGCTCGCGTGCAGCTTCTGGTGGCGCGTTTCAGGGGGCCTGCGCATGTGAAAGTCCAGATAGTCCTTCCAGATGGGCTTGAGATAATCCGGTGGCTCGGCGCCGGTCTCCTTCAGCCTGTCCACCAGGTAGTGCACGTTGGTCATGAACGCCGGCCCGCATTCCTGGACGACGCGCTCCGAGTTGACCGCTTCCCCCGGCTCCAGGATGGCCAGGTTGATCCGCGTCGTGATGTGGAAGTTCTCGAGCGTGCGCCCGGAGCGTGCGGCGCCGGCGTTCACATGGGCGAGGATATCTTCGATGGATCCGCCCCGGGGAATCCCGGTCACCAGCCCATCCGCAATTTCTCCCGCCAGCGCCTGGGCCTTCGGACCGTAGGCGGCGACGTACAAGGGAATGTAGTGCTCCATGTCAAGGTACTTGAAGTTCCGCATCTGGAACGTGATGGGATGGGTCCTGCCGTTCAGCGTGTAATCGACTTCCTCGCCCCGGATCAGGGCCTTCACCACGCGCAGGTACTCGGCGAATTCCTTGATGCGCATGGGGGGCTGGCCCATCAGCCGCATGGCCGTATTGCCCGTACCGACCGCAAGAAAGGTGCGGCCTGGCGCGATCCGATTGATGGTGGCGATGCCGTTGGCGGTCACGGGAGCGAGGCGTAGCCCTGCCACGGAAACACCCGTGCCCAGCTTCATGGCGCGGGTCTGCTGGGCTGCCAGTGCGAGCACGGCGAAGCAATTGGAGCGGAGCATCTGGCTGTCTGTCACCCAACAGTGCGTGTAGCCGAGGTTTTCGGCGTGGGTGATATAGCCGATCTCATCGATGCGCGCTGTGATGATGCCGAATTCCATTCTCATTCTCCAGTTGACCCATTAGTCACGTGGCATCTTGGGCTTGGAAAAACGCGGCAGCGGTGAAAAAGCCATTGGATGGTTCATGCTGTCGCAAAGGCTCCCTTGCGACCGGAGATCACCGCCCCGAGGGGAGCAAAGCACCGCGGCGAAGCGGGTGTCAAGGCGCGCTGCTGCACGTGTAGCAATCGCCACGACGCCGGCCCCGTTGACGCCCGACCCAAGGTCTACCGGAAGCCCGCCACTTACGTCCCCCCGGCTACGACCCGGTCACCGGCCCCACCGCCACGGCCCTCGATGAGGGCGGCATCCACACCTGCATTGTGCTGGACACCGGCCAGCTCGGGCTGGGGAACACCGGCCAACGGGGCGACAACGCGGGCGAGATGCGCGAGGGTTTGCCCCGCCTGGACCCGGGAAACCCATGAGAGTGCCGCCATCGGACGCAACGGGGCTTTACATGCCCTCCCGTTCGCGCTACTTGAACAGGCAAGTCTCCAGATTGCCGGAAGAATTACCACCGCACGGAGGAGGACGGACGGTGGGAAAACGGCGCTATCCCGCGATTTTCTGGCCCGGTCGCCGCGCCCTGTGCGCGGGACGGTGCAGCCTGCCCGCTGACGCTGCCCCGCAGTGCCTGCACCCGACGTCCCCGGCGCAAGGCCGCGGGAAACGGCCGGATTCGTGCGAAAGGCGGACGAAATCCGTACCTCGGCATGTCGCCCGCCCATCGCGCCGGATCGCGCACCAGGCGGGCTTTCGGCCCCGTTCGGGTGTACCGAAGAATTACCGGAGAATCACGAATCGCGATGATTTGAACGCGGGTGCGGGGGCGCGAACGCAACGACAGCTCGCCATGGCTGGTCAGCACAAGGAATGATGAATATCCTTGATATTGATGCCGATTTTTTTCTATCGGAAATTACCAGACTTCCTTCTGATTCAAGCGCAAAGCGACAAGGAGACAAAATCGTTCCGTGGTCGGAATCCGAAGTGCGTAGATTCTTAGAGCAGAAGTGTGGCCTATCCACACGCGCACGTACACCGGGGAATATCGTCACACGCCACGACCAGGTCTTTTGGTGCTGGCGGGATCTGATTGCCCAGGGGCGCCTGGAGGTCCCGTTCAATCTCGTCCACGTGGACGCTCATGCCGACATGGGGTTGGGCGATGCAAGTTGGGTGTATATCTGTACTGAAGTCTTGGGACTTCCTCCCGACGAGCGGACGCGGGTCAAAGCTGACGCGATAAACGGGGTGAATGAGGATAGTTATCTAGCTTTCGCGATTGCCTGCCGGTGGATCCAGAGTTTGACTTATGTTCACCATCCGAATCTAAACTTGCAGCTTGGGGACATTCCACCAGTGCATATGCGGGATTTGGATGTCATGTCAGGAGCGATTCAGCTCAAATGGTATTCGTTGGATGACCTTCAATGTGTTTCCTTCGATACTCGGCGTGCATCGCCGATTGCGCTGGAACCAGAAGTACCGTTGAGGCGAGTTGTTGGTACTGCTTACCAAGCACAGACGGAGTTTGATTTCGCATTTTTTTCGCATTCGCCGCGATATACACCCGCATCGGTCGACTTCATGCTTGGTGTTGCTTCCGAGTACATCGATTCGCGACCTGTCGGATAGGGGAAGGAGCACCCTGAATTCCTGTCTGATCAAGCGAACAGGTACACGCGAATAGGCGCAATCATACGTCCGGCCACCTTTCAATCAGAGGATTGGCAAGTAACGGAGAATCCCGGGGAATTCCGTCCGTTTCGATCGGGAAGGGCCGGAAGTCAACACAGCCGGCGCTCCGCGAGTCCAGGGAGCGGCAAGGGCACTCGACCCCGCGACCCCAACCTTGGCAAGGCGCACCGCAGGCGAGGGTCCCTACGTGCGCGGCCTTGCCGTTTCCGTGAATGCCAAGCCCAGTTCTGCAGCCACCGCGGCGAGCTGCCGGTCGCGGGTCCAGAGCCGTGCCGGAGCGGCCAGGACGGTCGAGGCCAGCAGGTGCACGTCGATGTAGCCGATGCCACGCGCCATCAGGGTATGGCCCTCGATGAACGCCCGGGCTTCGGCATCGATCACGGCGGGGGCCATGGGAAGCTCGCCGAGGAGGCGGAGCACCTCCTCGCGGTTCCTCAGCTTCCCGCAAGCCAGCTCCCCCAGCACGAAGGGATGCATCAGCACCTGCCCCGCGTCCAGCATCGCCGACAACGCCGGCGTGCCCTGGCGCAGGTGGTCGATCCAGACCGAGGTATCGACCAGAATCATGCGGAAGCCGGGCGCCGCCGGGGAACAGGTCTCAGTTCGGGCTCGCTGCCCCCGAGCCGTGCGAGGCGGCGGGCGCTTTCGCGCTCGATTAGCGCCCGCAGCCCGGCGTGAATCAGGGCCGTGCGTTCCCTCATGCCCGTGATGCGCTGGGCTTCGGCGAGCAGGCGCTCGTCCAGGTTGATGGTCGTGCGCATGGTAGGGTCTCCTCCGGGTGGTGCGTCAGTACAGCCATCATGATATGCACGTTGGGATGCATCTGTCCACTCGGCGATGATCGGCGACTGAATCCAAGACGGCACCGACCAGCACGCGAACACTGCGTCCCGCCTCCAGGCCCTATTCCCTCCCCCCGCCCTCATCCCGCCCGCCACGGGCGCCATTCCCACACCG
>JACQKK010000036.1 GCA_016204605.1 Candidatus Lambdaproteobacteria bacterium | reverse complement strand
GGTCGGGGCCGCTCTGACGGGGCCCCGCGCAGGCGGAGGCGTACCCCGGGCGGCTGTCAGCCAGGGGTGAGGAGCTGGACGGCCGCGGGCCGTCCCGCAGATCGGGCGCAGGGTCGCCGGGCGTGCCGCCCCCGCGAGGGGGCGCCCGGGGCGACCCGCCGGCGGAGCCCCCGCGGGGGTGGCGCGGGCAGGGGCGGAGTCCGCCCGGCGCAGCGCCGGGCGTGCAGCCGTCCGTCCCCAGGCCCGCCCGCGAGAAGGCGTGCAGGGACGGGAGGTCGGGGCCGCTCTGACGGGGCCCAGCATGACGAGGCCCCGTGCAGGCGGAGGCGTACCCGGGCGGAGGTGAGCCATGGGTGAGGAGCTGGACGGCCGCGGGCCGTCCCGCAGATCGGGCGCAGGGTCGCCGGGCAGGTCGCTCCCGCGAGGGGGGCGCCCGGGGCGACCCGCCGGCGGAGCCCCCGCGGGGGTGGCGCGGGCAGGGGCGGAGTCCACCCGGCGCAGCGCCGGGCGTGCACCCGTCCGTCCTCCGGCCAGGCCGCGAGGCAGGGTATAGGGCGAGGAGGTCGGGGCCGCTCTGACGGGGCCCAGCATGACGAGGCCGAGCGAACGGAGCCGGGGGTAATCCGTATCCGCCCCCAGGCGTGGGGGCAGGGACGGAGAACCGGGGCGAAGCGAGATGACGCCGGCGGAATGGCGCGACGCATCGCACCTGAGAAGGACCACGCACCACTCGCGGCGCAGGACGAGCCGGGAAGCAGGAACTGAGATGCACGAGCCGAGGAGCACGAGGATTCGGCCAGGCGGGTAGGAACCCGCCGGCCCGGGGGCGCCCTGAGGAGAGCACTCCCGGATCGACAGCGTAGCGGGCCGGGCCACGCTTGGGTTCCCGAAGTCGTTCATGCCGGTGACCGGAACCGTTGCCGGAAGCTCCGCCCCTGGCGGGCGGAAAGGTGTGAAACCGCCATGGATGCGGCGGTTTCATTGCGGACCAAGGAGGTTTTCCATGTCGTTGCGAATCAATCACAACATCACGGCGCTCAACACGCACCGGAGCCTGTTGAACAACGACCGCGAGTTGGCGCGATCGTTGGAGCGCCTGTCTTCCGGCATGAAGATCAACCGTGCCGCCGACGGGGCGGCGAGTCTGGTCATTTCCGAGCAGATGCGCGCGCAGATCGCCGGGATCAACCAGGCGATCGACAACTCGGAAACGGCCGTCGGCATGATCCAGACGGCGGAAGGCGGCCTCACCCAGGTCAACGACCTGCTGGTGAAGATCCGCCAGCTCGCCATCCACGCGGCCAACGAAGGGGCCAACGACGAGGTGATGCTCCAGGCCGACCAGTTCGAGATCAACAACGCGCTCGACACGATCGACCGCATCACCAACCACACCCAGTACGGCCTGAAGAAGCTGCTCGATGGCAGCCAGGGCGCCAACGGCGCCGCGATCGGCCACGGGCTCGAGTTCGTAGGCGCCTCGCCCAAGACCCGCTCTTCTCCGGTGGAGGGTTACGAGGTGCGCGTGCAGCAGCTTGGCTCCCGGGCAACCATGGTAGGCACCACGGCGCTCACCCAGGAGCTGGTCGATGCGGGAGAGGAGTTCACCATTTCCGAGGGCGGGAAGACGGTGTCTTTCCGCACCACCCCCGGCGATACGGTCGAGCAGGCCGCGGGCAAGCTGAAAAACGAGGTCGGCCAACTGGGGCTGGATGTGGAAGTGGAGAAGAACGCCGACGGCGAGCTGCGCATCACCCACAACAAGTACGGCAGCGAACACGGCTTCTCGGCGGCATCTTCCACCCCGGGAGTGCTCTCGGAGCGGGGCGGGGTGATGGAGCAGGGCACGCTGGGCCGCGACATCGCGGGCACCATCGGCGGACAAGTGGCCAGGGGCCGGGGCCAGGTGCTCACCGGCGGCGCGGGCACCCCGGTCGAAGGGCTGACGGTGCGCTACACGGGCGAGATCACCACGGAGGCCGACGCGGGCGAAGGTGCCGAGGGCGCCGGACGGGTGAGCCTCAACCAGAACTCCCTGGTGTTCCAGGTGGGACCGAACGCGGGACAATCCGTGGCCGTGTCGCTCCAGAGCACCAACACGCGCACGCTGGGCCGGGGGGTCGCCAACAAGAGCGCCTTCACCAGCTTGCGCGATGTGGATGTGCTGAGCGCCCAAAAGGCGCGCGACACGCTCTCGCTGGTAGACCGGTCCATCGACGATACCACCAGGACCCGCGCGGCCATGGGAGCCTTCCAGAAGAACACGCTGGAAAGCAACCTGCAGCAGTTGCGGATCACCGCGGAGAACCTCGTCAGCGCCGAGTCCACCATCCGCGATTCGGACATGGCGGCCGAGGTGGCGGAGTTCACGCGCAACAGCATCATGGTGCAGTCGTCCACGGCCATGCTGGCGCAGGCCAACCAGACGCCGCGCACGGTGCTCTCGCTGATCCAGTAGCGCGCGGCACCCGAGGGGCGCGGCGCCGCACCGCAGGCCGGCGCGCCGCCGCGCCCTTGACTCGCTCGACGAGGAGGGAGACGACCGGATCACGAATGGCGACGGCGGATGGCCCCATGGGCGCATCCGCAGCACGAACACGGCCGGAAGGGCGCACGAGGGCGGCACGCCGGCAGTTGGCGGCTGACGCAGCATCGAGCGCGGCCCTTCCCGCCCTTTCAGCCATGGAGGAGCGATGGGCCTGCTGATCGATGGCATGCGGCCCGGGCTCGGCACCGGCGGGCGACAGGTGCGCCGGCTGGCCAACCCGATCCGGCCGCCGCCCGGCGGACCCGAGCATCGGGCTCCGCAGGAGCACCAGCGCGAGCCCTCCGGCGGCGCGAACGAGCAGTTCCGCGCGGAGGTGGCCGCGCTCGATGAGGCGCTGCAATCGGCCGAGGCCGCCATCGGCACGCTGGAGGCCGCGCGCGGTGCGCTCGGCACGCTGGAACCCTGGCTCGACGCGTTGGAACGGTGCGCGCGGCCCCCGGAGCAGGGAGCGGGCCTTGGGGCGGCGCCGTCCCGGCCGCGCGAGGCGCAGGCCGTACTGGCAGCCATGGACGAGTTCGCACGCGAGGCGCGCTTCGGCGAGCTGCGCCTGCTGGATGGCAGCCTGAGCGCCGCCGCGGCGGTGCGGGGCCCCGGGCTCTCCCTGGTCGGCATCTCGGAGCGCACGCGTTCCTCGCCGCCGGAAGGCTACCCGGTGGTGATCCACGCGGAGGCGACGCGCGCCACGCTGCTGGGCGACCTGCCGCTCGGGGGCGGGGCGATGGCCGCAGGCGCGCGCCTCGCCATCCTGTGCGAGGGGCGCCGGGTCGAGGTGCAGGCGCTGGCCGCAGAGCGGCCTGCGGAGCTGCTTGCCCGCTGGGTCGCGGCACTCGCGGCGGAGGGAGTGCCCGTGAGTGTCCAGGCCACGCCCGATGGGCGCCTGCTGGTGCAGCACATGCGCTGGGGCAGCGCCCACGGGTTCCAGGCGGAGAGCTCGCTGCCCGGGGTGCTGTCCGATCGCGTGGGCCGCCCCCGGCGCGTGGAGAACGGACGCGACGTGCAGGGCACCCTCGGCGGCGAAACGGCCCAGGGCCGCGGGCAGGTGCTCGCCGGGTGCGTGGGCAACGGCCGCACGGAGGGGCTGGCCATCCGCTGTGCAGGCCCGGCGCCGCCGCCGCAAGCAGGGGCGCGGGCCGGCCCGCTGGCCGGCGAGCCGCTGCTGGCCGGGACGGTGCACGTGGCGCAGCATGGGCTCACGGTGCGGCTGGGCAGCCCGACCCCGCGCGTGCTGACGGTGCGGCTCGATTCGGCGCGTCCCGCCGACCTGGCCCGCGGCGTCGAGACCGCGGCCGGCTGGGGCGCGCTGGCCGACCTGCGGCTGGAGCGAAACGGGGACGCGGCGGACGCCTTGCGCCTGATCGCCCACGCCCGGGGCGAGTTGCGCGCGCGGCGCGACTGGCTGGCCCAGGTGCTCGCGGGGCCGCTGGCGGCGCACCTGGCGGAGCTGCGCCTGCGGGTGGGAAAGCTGGGCGCACAGCGCCCGGCCCGGGATGCGGCCGACGCCGCGGCGCTGGCGCGGCGGCTGCGGCAGTGGCTGCCGGCGGCGCAGGGCGAGGCCCTGCACGCGCAGCCTGGCATGCCGCCGGGCTCGATGCTGCGGCTGCTGGAAACGCCCCCCGCGGTGCACGGAACCGCCCAGGGGCGCCCGACCTGAGGCGGGCGAAGATCGAGCGCGCCGCATCGCAGCGAGGCCCGCCTGGGCCGGCCGGCGGCGGCGCATACAGGGGTCATCGCGGCGTGCTCCCAGGAAGGGGCGCGACCGCCGTTGTCCACCGGCAGCCTGCCCCGGCGCCCTTGCCGGCGGGAGCGCGTGCTCCCGCGCGGCGGCGCCGGGCTGGCGGCCCCATGCCGAGGCTGGCGGCAGGATGCCGGCCGGCCGGGCCACGCCTGCGCTCCCGCCGGGAGCGCGGGCGTGCGCCCGATCGCGAGTCCACGGCCTGCACCGGCAGGCGGCGGGGCAACCCGCCGCCGAAGGGGACAGGCGAGGACGTCGCCTGCCGCGGTCTGAGGAGACCGGCGGGCGGAACAGACAAGAGGGCGACATGAGTTTGCGAATCAACACCAACATTGCGGCCCAGACCAGCCTGCGAAGCCTGGACGAGACGGACCGCAACCTGACGGCCTCGCTGGAGCGGCTGTCGACGGGGTTCCGCATCAACCGTGGGGCGGACAGTCCCGCCGGGCTGGTCATCTCCGAGCAGATGCGGGGCCAGATCGCCGGGATCAACCAGGCCATCGCCAACTCCGAGCAGGCGACGGCGATGGTGCGCACCTCCGAGGGCGCGCTCACCGAGATCAACAACCTGCTGATCCGGATGCGGGAGCTGGCGTTGCACGCGAGCAACGAGGGCGCCAACGACGAGAAGGCGCTCGAAGCCGATCAGCTCGAGGTGGTCAACGCGGTCGAAACGATGGCCCGCATCGCCACCACGGCCCAGTTCGGGACGCGGCGCCTGCTCGATGGCAGCAGCGGCATCTCCGGCTCCACCCAGGGCGAGGGGCTGGATTTCGTGGCCGCCTCGGTGCGCACCAAGACCTCGCCGGTGGAAGGCTACCGGGTGGAGATCACCCAACCGGCCACGCGCTCGTTCGTCGAGGGCTCCACCGAGATCACGGAATCGAACCTGCCCGGCCTCACGCTGACCCTGGCGGAGGCGGGGCGCACGGTGCAGATCGTCGCGGCCCCCGGCGATTCCGTGGGCAGCTTCTTCGGCAAGTTGAAAACCGAGTCCGAGCGCGCCGGGCTGGCGGTGGACCTGGAGATGTCGCCCGAGGGGCTGCTGCGGGTCACGCACAAGGAGTATGGCAGCAAGTACACGTTCCAGGTGGCCAGCTCGGTGGCCGGCGTGCTCTCCGAGCAGGGGGGCGTCGTCCAGCAGGCCGTGTCCGGCCAGGATGTGCGGGGCTTCATCGGCAGCGAGACGGCCGAAGGTCAGGGCCAGTTGCTGCGCGGACTCCCCGGCAACGCCAACACCGAGGGACTTTCGGTGCGTTACGTCGGTCCCATCGTCGAGGTGGGCACCACGCCCGATGGCCGGCCGATCCTGGACCGCCGGCCGCAGGTGGGCATCGTGGGCACCGTCAACGTGGCCAACAACGCGCCCGAGTTCCAGATCGGCCCCAACCCGGGCCAGCGGGCCTCGATCGCGCTGCCCAACGCCGCCCCGCAGTACCTGGGCCGGCAGGTGCAGAACGAGAGCGGCTTCCGCAGCCTGGCCGATATCAACCTGAAGACGGGGCTGGGGGCGCGGGAATCGATCCGGATCATCGACTCGGCGATCGACGAGCTGACGCTCTCGCGGGGCCAGTTGGGGGCCTTCGAGCGCAACGGCCTGGAGAAGAACATCGCGGCGCTGCGGGTGACGGCGGAGAACATGTCCGCCGCCGAATCGGGCATCCGCGATGCCGATATCGCCAAGGAGCTGACGACCTACACCCGCAACCGCATCCTGTTCGAGGCCAACGCGGCGATGCTGGCGCAGGCCAACCAGGTTCCGCGCACGGTGGTGGACCTGATCCGCTGAGGCGCAGGCGATCGGCGCCGGAGGGGACATGTCTTCCCGCGTCCCCCCCCGCGGGCATTCCTCCCCGGCAGGTGGGGAGGGGAGGGGCTGGGGACGACGGATGGGTGCCGCACCGGGCCGGTGCGGGCAGCGATGCAGCAACATGCAGCGAGGAGGTGTGCCATGAGCAAGCCCGAAGCGGGGCGGCACGGCCGCTGGCGGCCGGCGCTGTCCCTGGCCCTGCTGGCGGCCGGGCTGGGGGCCTGCGCGCCCCAGTTCTACCAGCAGCCGACCGCCCAGGGCTGCGTGCGCCCGCGGCTGGAAGCGGCCGCGCAGTTGTTCGACGAATCGAAGCAGCAACTGGCGCAGTTCTTCAAGCAGCGCTTCGAGGGGCAACTGCTGAACGCCCTGCACGCCAGCAACGACGCGATGCGCATCGCGCGCTCGACCCAGCGCTGCTTCGATTTCGACGACACGGCCAAGGAACAGGCGCTGCAGCTGATCCTTTCGGCGCGGCTGCTGAACATCCTGGTCTTCACGAACCTGCGGGACGACGACCCCGGCGTGATGGTGGGCCTGTACCGCGAGCGGTACCGGGAGATCATCAAAAATGATATCCAGTAGGCTCGGGCGTGCATTGAGAGCGGGCCCGGGGGTCGGAGCCCGCGGGGCCCCTTCCGCGCTTCCGCGGGGGGCGGGCCCCCGTGCGCGCCGGCGCCCGGACGGCCCCGATGAGCTGGAAGCGGGAGGATACGATCGCGGCCATCGCCACACCGGCCGGCATCGGCGGCGTGGGGATCATCCGCGTCAGCGGGAAGGATGCGCTCAGGATCGTCGCGCCCCTGTTCCGGCCGGCGGGGCGGCTCGGGCTGGAGCAGGCCCGCTCGCATCGCATGCTGTATGGCTGGATCGAGCGCGACGGCGCGCCGCTTGACGAGGTGCTGGCGGTGCACATGCAGGCCCCCCACTCCTACACCCGCGAGGAGGTGGTGGAGCTGCACTGCCACGGCGGCACGGCGGTGCTGCGGATGGCGCTGGAGATGATCTGCCGCGCGGGGGCGCGCCTGGCGGAGCCGGGCGAGTTCACCCTGCGCGCCTTCCTCAACGGGAGGATCGACCTGACCCGGGTCGAGGCCGTGGCGGACCTGGTGCGGGCGCGCTCGGAGACCGCCGTGCGCGTCTCGGCGGCCCAGTTGCAGGGGCGCCTCTACGAGGCGATCCAGGCGCTCAAGGAGGCCATCGCCCACGTGGCGGCCCTGGTGGATGCGGGGATCGATTTCCCCGAGGAAGACGTGGTGTTCGCCCGCCGCGGGGAGATCCTGCACCGGCTCGCCACCGCCCGGGAGAGTCTGGCGGGTCTGGTGCGCACCGCCGAAAAGGGCCGGCTGCTGCGCGAAGGGCTGGGCGTGGCCATCGTCGGCAAGCCCAACGTGGGCAAGTCCAGCCTGCTCAACGCGCTGCTGCGGGAGGATCGCGCCATCGTCACCGACGTCCCCGGCACCACGCGCGACACGCTCGAGGAGACCGCCGAGATCGGCGGCCTGATGCTGCGGCTGGTCGATACGGCAGGCATCCGCGAGACCCGCGACGTGGTGGAGCGGGAGGGCATCCAGCGCACCCGCAGGGCCATCGCGGGGGCCGAGCTGGTGCTGCTGATGCTGGACGGCAGCGAGCCGCTCGGCGCGGAGGATCGCGCCCTGCTCGCCGAGGTGCCGCGCGAGCGCACGCTGGTGGTGGCCAACATGCGCGACCGCATGCCCTCGGCGGAGCCGGGCTGGGCGGGCGACGTGGGCGACCTTCCCCGCGTGACGGTTTCCGCGCTGACCGGCGCCGGACTGCCCGAGATGGAGGATTGGATCCGCCGCTGGGCCTTGCAGGAGGAGCGCCCGGCGATCGGGGAGGCGCTGATCACCAACCTGCGCCAGAAGCGGGCGGCGGAGCAGGCGCTGGCGGCGGTGGCAGCCGCCATAGCCGGGGTGAACGAGGGCGTGGGCGACGAGCTGCTGGCCATCGACCTCGGGCGGGCGCTCGATGCGCTCGGCGATATCGTGGGCGAAACGACGGCCGATGACCTGCTGAACCGCATCTTCGCGGAGTTCTGCATTGGCAAGTGAGACCGGCCGCGCCGGCGGCGACCCGGCGGAGCGGATGGCGCGCAAGGTCGCGCTGCTGCGGGAGTTGTTCGCCCTCTCGCAGCGCGGGCTGCTGCTACCCGAGCTGGACGCCCTGGACGGGCTGCTCGCGCGGAAGGGAGAGCTGCTGGCCGAGATCGACGCCGTCGATCGCAGCCTGGCCCCGGAGCTGGCCGGCGTGGCCCCTGAGCAGGCGGAACGCTGGCAGAGGGAGGTGGTGCGGCTGGTCGAGGCGATCCTCGAGAACGAGCAGGCCATGCAGGCCCGCATCGGCCG
>JACQKK010000006.1 GCA_016204605.1 Candidatus Lambdaproteobacteria bacterium | reverse complement strand
GATCGGTCGGGTGGCTCGCGATGAGCTTCCGGTCGAAGGCGCGGTATGCCTCGGGATCGAAAAGGTCCAGGTCGGGCCGTCCCGCAAACTCGGCTGCCGCCAGCTCCGCCCCGGTGCGCAGCCACCCCACCGGGGGCCGTGTGGGGGCATCGTAGACCACGAGCCGGCCCTGCACCCGGCGGCCTTCCCGGTTGCAGCGCCCGGCGGATTGGATCAGCGCGTCAAAGCCCGCCATGGCCCGGAACACCACCGGAAAGTCCAGGTCCACGCCAGCTTCCACCAGTTGGGTGGAGACGACGCGCACCGGCCCGGCAGCGGCCAACGCCTGCCGGATGAACTTGAGCACCTGCTGGCGGTGGCGGGCGCACATGAGCGCGGAGAGGTGAAACAAGGGCTCGTCGGGCCGGAGTGTCTGGACACGGCCGGCCAGCTCGCGGGCGTCGCGGCGCAGGTGGGTGATGGCCAGGGCGCGGGGCTCCGCGGCAACCATGCCGGCCACATCGTCCCAGTCGCTGGTCGGTGCACGTTCCACGGCCACCCGCCGCATCCGGTGGAACTGCGCCTGCACGGTAGCCTCGTCCCCCGCGATCTCGCGGACGCGAGGGAAGCCGGGGAGCGCCTTGCCATCGGGCGTGCGGCGCTCCCGCAGCTCGGGTTGGGTCGCGGTCGAGAGCACCAGCGTCGAGCCATAGTCCTCGACCAGCGTGCGCAGGACGTCGAGCACGGGCGCGCGAAACTCCGGGCGAACCGTCTGCGCCTCGTCGAGAACGATCACGGCCCCGGCCAGGTTGTGCAGCTTGCGGCACTGCGACGTGCGGCGGGCGAACAGGCTTTCGAGCAACTGCACCTGCGTCGTCACCACCAGCGGGGCGTCCCAGTTCTCAGTTGCCAGGCGGTTTCGCGCGGTTTCCCGCTCCGGCTCGATGCCGCTGTGGTGCTCCACGAACGGGAGAGGCTCCGCGCCGAGCGCGTCACGGTAAGCGGCGACGGTCTGGTCGATGATGGTGAGGAACGGCGCCGCCACAACCACGCGGCCCATGCCGTGACGGATCGCATGCTCTAGCGCGAAGCTCAGGGCGGCGAGCGTCTTTCCGCCGCCCGTGGGCACGGTCAGGCTGAACACACCCGGCGGCTCGCCGGCGGCTGCCCGGCACCGATCGAGTACGTCGCGGCGCAGTCTGTTCACGGCTGTGAGCTCCACTCGCGTTGACAGGGCATCCATGTGCCGCCGGAGGCGCTCTGCCAAGTCGCTGAGCGTGGGAAATCCCGCGCGCTGCTCCTGCCGCTCCTGGTTGTAGAACGCCTCGGTGTCCAGGAAGTCGGCATCCACCAACGCCGAGAACAGCATCCGAATCCAGAATTCAATCCGGAGCTTCCGTTCTTCCTGATCGGAAGCCTTCGCCAAAAAAGCGGGCGCCGTCAGAACCGGCACTGCGGTGATGTCTGCCGGAAGGGCTGAGACATCGAGTTCGGATAACAACGGACGGGTGCGGGCGAGTCGCGCAGTCGTCCCGCCGTCCCAATCCGCGCGGTTCTTCAGTCCCGTGTGGTGTCCTGCGATGACGAGGGCATGCGGCAGACCCGCATTACCGACGAGGCGATCGTGCGCATGGACCGCACCGGGTGATGAGTGATCCACCACCCCGCGGAGCCCTTCCCGCTCAACGTGAGCATCTTCCTGCCGTGACAGGCGCAGCATGTCTTGGAAGGCAGCACGGTATTTCCCGAGGTCGTGCCAAAGGCCAGCGATCCGCCCCCACTCGGAGGACGAAAACACGCCTGCAAATCCGTCAGCCAGGTCGCCGACGGCGCGCAGGTGATCCTCCAGCAGGTGTTCACGGCCTTCGATGGCGTCGAGATGGGCGAGATAACGCCTGGGTTGAGTCGCCATGGCTTGGTTGCTCATATGGTGAACGGTTACGGCGAGCGCCTTCTTTCGCCCTGGCCATTTTCTGATCGAGTGGATCGATCTGGTTCAATAGCGACCTCCATATGCCAGTGTCTCCTTATTGTCGACACAGGTTACCCGCACCAGGGCGACAGAGTGCGGGCCATTTCCCCTGTGCACCCCGACGGATCGTTGGGCGACCCCGCGGACAGGGCTTTCGTCAATTCTTTCGCTGCGCGTCATTGGCCAGCGGGGTGCCTTGGAACCGGTTGGGGGTGAGCTTGTCGGGCAAGAAGCCCCCGAACGATGAGAAGGTGCGCGAAAGACGTCCCCCAAAGACGCGCTTCCACACCATTCGTACTTCGGACAGAGAATGTCGGACTCGCGGCCTTCTCTCGGTCCAGTAGACCGGCGACCAATCCCTGACGGTTCGCGATTCGACATCATGGGCGAGTCAAAGTGCCCTCTCCGGATTCCGCCAGACCGTTGCAGTAAACAGAACACCCCCCCGGCCCTTGGCCTGAACGAGAAAGCATGGTGTATTTCCAGTGTTTCGCCCACGTTGAAGAGCGTGTTTCAGGGCGGCGCGGTGTTCGGGGGGGCCAATATTCCGGCGCCAACGGGTGTGTGGGGGCTCACTGCCGAACAGTTGGCGAAATTGCCTGGGTATGGCAACCCTATCCAGAATAAGGCTGAGGCGCCGCGGTTGTTGGCTGCCGAGAGCTATACGCGGAGCAATCCGCTCAAGGTGAAAGTCTCCACCCGCAGCGATGCGAGTTGCCTGCAACCCGCTACATGGGCGCTGGACGAGCTGCGGAATGTGGGGATCGACGTGACGCTCGAGACGGTGGATTCGGGCAACTGGTTCGCCAAGATCGCCCGGCGCGATTTCCAGCTCGACAACTGAGACTTGCCGCCCGGATCGCTCCACTTGAAGTGGAGCGATTCAACGGGCAGAGCGGTAATCGAGCATCGACAATTCCCGCGTCAACGCCCCCGCGTGCGATGACGCTCGTTTTCCGATCCATCGTTGAGGAGGCCCGATGACTGCTGGCGCGGAAGACCCGACTCTCGGCCGCGGAAAGAAAGTGCGTTACTTTGAGGACTTGCAGGTTGGCGAGAGCTGGACGTGCCCTGCGCGCACCCACACGGAGGCGCTCTTCTTCGCATTCCAGTTGGCGAGCGGCGACATGGGGGAGGCGCACTACAACATGGAGCTGTGCAAGGCCCGCGGATTTCCTGGGCTGTTGGCCCACGGCTTCCAGGTGCTGATCCAGACCTGTCCCGGGGCCAGCGACATGTCTCGGGGCGGCAGCCACGTCCCCATCCGGTTCGTCCTGGAGCAATCGTCCAGGTTCCTGAAACCGGTGTTCTCGGGCGATACGCTGCACCCGGCGCTGACCGTTGCGGATCTGAAACCCCAACGGACGACCGGCGTGATGACCCTGCGGACCACCGTGCATAACCAGCGCGGAGAGCTGTGCCTGGAGGGCGAAATCAAGGCCCTGGTCGAACGGCGCCCGTCATGATGCGCAACGGATCGTCTGACGAGGAGTTGGGCAAGGAGAATCCTGGGCCAACTATGCGGGATCGATCGGGATCGGCGGGGTCTGTCCGGAGTGGCGCGACGAGCCGAAGCCGGGCATGCAGGCCGACCAGCTTCCGATCCCCCCCGCGAAGACGATCGTCAGGTCTTCCGGCTGCTCCATCGCCTGGTGCCACGTGCGCTCGTCCTCGGGAAGAATCTCGCCCGCGACCCGGGTCATCCGCTTCAGATCGGCGATGGTGCGCCGGGCATGCTCGAAGACGAACCCCTGCACCCGGCGCCTGCTCCAGCCGCTCTTGCGGATGACCTCGGCGTGTTCGAGGGCGAAGATGACGAGCCCGGGCGATTTCCCCATCAGGGCGATCGAGCCCGCCTGCGAGAGCGACTCGGCAACCATGCGCAGGATCGGTTCCGGCGTCGCCGCCTGGTTGTTGTAGATCTGGTTGATGCTGTTGGTGGCGAACAGGCTTACCGTGCTCTCATCGGCCTTGCAGCCGCGCTGCACATGCAGCGGCTCCCAGGGGTTGCTCTGCTCGTCCTCGGCGAAGCAGAGCGTGTAGCGGCCAGGCCCGCCCAGCGTGCCGCGGTCCAGCCCGCCCGGGCGGGTGTTCGCTACGTTCATCATCACCAGCCGCAGGGCGCGCCCGATGGTGGCATTGGGTCGCGGATTGGGGCCGAGCGCGCTGTCCTTGGCGTTGATGCCGAGCTTCTGCACGATGGGGCCGTTGACGATGACGGCGATGCTCGGGCCGCTGGTGCCCGCGCCCACGTGGTGGAAGCCGAACTCCGGCCGGCCGAGCCCGCGCACCGCCGCCGCCACGACGGGCATATAGTCGGGCAGGCACCCCGCCAGCACGGCGTTGACCGCCACCTTGTCGGCGGTGATCCGCACGGCCCGCTGCGGGATCTCGGCCAGCACGTCGCCCGGCTTGAGCCGCGCCGCATCGAGACAGGCCTGGATGCGCTCCGCCGTGGGCGGCACCACGGGCAGGCCATCCGTCCAACCCTTCCGGAAGTAGACCTCGATCTGATCGGCGGCGCTGGGCGGGGCAGGCGGGCTCGGCTGCGAATCGGTGTGGGTCATGGTAACGGTCGGGTTTCCGGTGGAGCGCGGGACGAGCGGCAGGGAGCGGGCGAGCGGCGCGGCGGCCTGTCACTCCCCCTTGATCGGGTACGTCCGGCTGCGGCCGTCGCGACGGGAGGAGCCGAACCCCGACATGCACACCGAAAAGCTGCCCGATCTGGCCCCTGCGCAGAGCAGGATCAGGTCGGCGCCCGGGAGCATGGCCTGGCGGTACGTGTGCTCGTCCTCGGGGGTAATCTCGCCCGGAATGCGTCCGGCGCGCTTGAGGTCGGCGATGGTCTGGCGGGCGTGCTCGATGATGAAGTCGCGCACCTGCTGCTTGCTCCAGCCGCTCCTATGGATGACCTCGGTGTGCTCTCCCCCGAAGATGACCAGGCCCGGCGAATGGTCGATCAGGCTGATGGCGCCCGGGTGCGCCAGCCCCCAGGCCAGCGCCCGCAGGATCGGCTCGGGGGTGGCCGACTGGTTGTTGTAGCAGGTGATGAGCGTGCTGGAGGCGAACAGGCTCACCGTGCTCTGGTCGCGCCGGAACCCCCGATCCACGTGCAGGGGCTGCCAGGGGCTCTCCTCCTCGTTCTCGGCGATGCAGAGCGTATACTTGCCCGGCGTGCCCAGGGTGGCACGGTCGAGCGCGCCGGGCCGGGCCCGGGTCAGGTTCATCATCACCAGGCGCAGGGCGCGGCCGATGGTGGCATTGGCCCGCACACCCGGGCCGAGCATGTTGTCGCGGAAGTTGATGCCGATCCGCTTCACGATCGGGCCGTTGACGATGATCCCCAGGCTGGAGCCGCCCGTGCCGGACGACACGTGGTGGTAGCCGAACTCCGGGCAGCCCAGCGCCTTCACCGCCGTGGCCACCACGGGCATGTACTCGGGCTTGCAGCCGGCCATCACGGCGTTGATGGCGACCTTATCGGCCGTGAGGCGCAGGTGGCGCTCCTGGATCTCGCACACCACCTCGGTGGGCTCGAGCCGGGCCGCTTCCAGCATGGCCTGCACCAGCTCGGCCGTGGGCGGCACCACGGGCAGGCCATCGCTCCAGCCCTTCTCGAAGTACACCTCGATCTGCTCGGCGGCCGTCAGCGGCCGGCTCATCGTGGCGGCGGGGTCGGCAGTCATGGCACGGTCAGCAGGAGTGAGAGGTGGTGTCGCGCCCGGCGGCGCGGGGTCGGCACCGGGTTTCGGTCCGGGTCACCGGGCGGCGAGCCGGACGCAGGGCAACCGCCAGGCGGCCGGCTATTCGGGCCCCTGGCCCACCTTGAGCAGCCAGACCACCCTGTCGAGCAGGCCATCGGCGCGGGCGTCCAGCTCGGCATCGGCGAGGTTGGCGATGGGATGGGGCATCTGCAGGAAGCGGTACTCGGGCACGCCCCAGCTCGAGGCCATCTCCCTGCCCGTCACGGAAAAGGGTTCGGTGATGATGGAAACGGCGGGGATGCCGGCCTTTTCCAGCAGGATTCCGTCGAGCACACTGCCCGAGCTGCACGACCCTCAGTCGCCCACGCCGGAGATCACGAAATCGGCCTTGGTCTTGAATTCCCGGATGTCGGCCTCCTCCAGGGCGTGGCCGGACGACTTCTTGTGCGCCAGGTGCACCAGGGACATGCCGTATTTCTTCTGCAGCCGGTCGGCGAGCTTGACGAGAATCTTTTCCGCGTTGAACTTGGTGTTTTCCACCAGCCCCACGCGCAAGCCCTCGAGCTTGCCGGGGCGGGCCACCCACGCGATGCTTTCGCTCTGCGCGGAAAGCGTCGGATCGAAGATATCCATGGTCATGGGCGTCTCCTTTGTTCGGTTGCCCCCAACTGCGGCCCACGGGAGGGGCCAGGAATTCCGATCTCCACGTATCTCGTGCACTTAGCCTGCCGGTGACGATGCGTCAACGGCTCACGAGGGGAGTTCGATCGGCATGGTCACCGTCCGTGAGCCCTCGGGCGAGCCCCAGGCGGGCAGGCAGGCGGACTTCTGGCCGACCGCGCCGCCCGCGCACAGCACGATGATGTCCTCCGGCGTGCGCGTCACGTGCTGGAAGCGCTGCTCGTCGCCCGGCTCGATCGGCCCTGCGATGCGCTCAGCGCGCTTGAGCTCGCCCAGCGAGCGCCGGGCATGGTCGTAGAGGAACCGCTTGACCTGGCGCTTGCTCCAGCCCGCCGCGCGCAGCACCTGGGTGTGCATGCCCGCGAACACGACCACGTACTCCGACTGGCCCGTGATGTTGCGCGAGCCCAGGTTGGCCATGGCGTCGGCCATGCAGATCAGCAGCGGCTCGGGCGTTTTGGACAGGTCGTTCTGCACCTGGATCACGGCTTCGGCCGCGAACAGGGTCACCGTGCTCTGCTCGGGGCGGAAGCCGCGCTCGACGTGCAGCGGCTCCCAGGGCGAGCCGGCCTCGTGCTCGGCGAAGCAGAACGTGTACTTGCCGGGGGTGCCGAGCGCGGAGCGGTCCAGCACGCCGGGCCGGGTGTTGAGCGCGTTCATCATCAGCAGGCGGATCGCGCGACCGATGGTGGCGTTGGCGCGCCAGCCCGGCCCGAACGCGTTGTCGCGGGCGTTGATGTTCAGCTCGGGGGCGATCGGTCCGTTGACGATCAACACGATGTTCGAGCCGCCCGTGCTGGTTGCCGGGCCGTGATAGTTGAACGCGGGCTGGCAGAGACCCTTCACCGCCGCCAGCACCACCGGCATATACTCGGGGCGACAACCCGCCATCATGGCGTTGATCGCTACCTTATCGGCGGTGATGCGGGTGTGGCGCGCCTCGATGGTGCCCACCTCGTCGGCGGCCTTGAGGCGTACGGCGTCGAGCATGGCCTGCACCCCGGCGGCATGGGGCGGCACCACCGGCAGCCCGTCGGTCCAGCCCCGCTCGTAGATGGCCTCGATCACGTCGGCCGGCTCCTGCGGCGCGGGCGGCCTGGCGTTCTGCTGGGTGCTCACGGGCCGTGCTCCCTGGGATGTCAGTGCGCTGGCGGCCGGGCTGGCCGGCGAGCCCGGCTGGGCGGTTTCACGGGTCGACGTCACTTATCGAGCCACACCTCCTGGAAGCGGCCGATGCTGTATGTCGTCTGGTGGTTCACGAAGTTCTTCACATAAGGGTAGTACGCCGTGTACTCGATGTTGTGCGTGAGGATGGGCCGGGCGCCATCCTCCTGCAGGGCGATGTCGATCTCGTGCACCAGCTTCAGCCGCCGGGCCGAGTCGGTCTCGCTCGACTGCTCGAGCATCTTCTTCTCCAGCTCCGGGTTGCAATAGCGGGAGTAGTTGCGCGGGGACTTGCAGGCGTAGTTCTCGAAGAAGTTAGCATCGGGCTCGTCCACGCCCACGCCGGTGAGGTTGGCGGCGATGGTATAGTCGCCCCGCGTACGCTTGGCGCCCCACATGGCGTTCTCGACCTGTTCCAGCGTGCCCTCGATCCAGACGTGCCGCAGTTGCTCGACGACCCAGGTCGCCATGTCCACGTAGAACGCCGTGGCCCGTGTAGAGACCACCAGGGTCAGGGGATGCTCCGGGCCATAGCCGAGTTGGCGCATGATCTGCCGCGCCGTCTCGCGGCTCTCGTTCACGTCTCCGAGACCGGGCACCTTCGCCAGCCGGTCTTCGGGCAACCCCCACACACCCCAGGGCTTGGGCAGCATGGCGCCGCCCTTGACCGCGGATCCCTGGTATACGCTCTTGATCAGCGCCTCGCGATCCATGGCCAGCTGCACCACCTTGCGGAGCCGCGCATCATTGAACGGAGGCTTGGTGGGGTTCATCAGCAGGTTGGTGGAGAGATTCGAGGCGTTGCGGTCGAACACGAGCTGCGGCGCCGCCTTTTCCAACTGCCGGCGTGCGGCCTCGTTGAGGTCAAACGGCCAGGACATGTCGGCCTGACCAGCCTGCAGGGCGGCGTGCCGCGTGCCGCGGTTGCGGATGATGGCGAAGCGGATGCCGTCGAGATAGGGCCGGCCCTTGACGAAGTAGTCCGGGTTCTTCGCCAGGTCGATGGTCTTGCCGTTCTCGTACCTGGCCAGCCGGTAGGGACCGGTGCCCACCGGCCTGGTGCGCATCTCACTCATGGGGACGTGCGCCGGGTACACCGGCGAGAATCCCGAGGCCAGCAGGATCACCAGCGCCGGCTGCGGCCGCTTGAGCCGGAAGGTGACCTCGCGGTCGCCGTTGGTGGCGATCTCCGCCACGTTCGCGTACCAGTCCTTGCGCGGGTTGAGCTTCATGCCCGTGGACTTGGTGGCGCCCCGCACGCCGTCGAAGGTGTGCCGCACATCCGCGGCGACGAAGGGTCGGCCATCCTGCCACCTCACGCCTTCGCGCAGGGTGAAGGTGAGCGCCCTGGCGTCGGCGCTCCACGACCAGCCCCGCGCCAGTTCGGGGAGGATGGTGCGGACGCTTTCCTGGGGCTTGAGAGGGTCGAACAGCACGAGATTGTTGTACAGGGGCATCGAGGGGAAGACCTCCGAGCCGCCCGAGTGCTCATGGACGCCGAAGTCCGCCGGGTCTTCCCGGTGGATCAACCGCAGGGTGCCGCCGTATTTCTGGGCGCAAGCCTCTCCGGCCATGAGCAGCAACGCCGCCGCCGCGGGGATCACCAATCGCCGAATTCGTCGACATCCGGTCATGAGGCCTCCGTCCGTAGGGTGCCAATACACGCTCGCCCAAGGGTGGTCCGCCCGGCCCGATGCGGCCCTGATTGGGCGGGCCAAGCCTGCTTGCATCGGTACCACTGGGCGTGCCCCGACGCAACCGACCTGTCCCGGTGCTCCTTCTCGACGGAGCCGGACAGGAGGATCGGACGCCGATGGTTCGCAGATCGAGCAGACGCACGCGATGTTCACCGCCCATGGCGAGTGACGATCGGCCGTGGGGGAAACTGCTGTTGCCGGTTCACTCGGGCAGGCGGATGTGGGCCCCGGCAGCCCGCAGCAGGGCCTGCACCTCGCCGACCTCAACCGTGCGCGCCCAGTAAATATCCCCCGGCAGAGCCGGGGGCTTTATTTCGTGGGCCGCTCAAAGCGGCTGTTGGGGGGTCGCTCGCGCGACCCTTTCGGGTGCCGCCTGAAGGCGGCGAGCCTCACCACAACTTCAATTGGTCCAATCGTGTGTCTTCCTCTTCTTGTTTCCTGATGTACGCGCGGATGACTTCTTGATCCCAGCCCCACGCGCACCCTGATGTCGTTTCAGGGTCCCTCGACCCATCTACTATTCGACCTCTTCAAGCTGAAGTCCGAGCTGGGCTACCGCGACCTCGTGCATCCCCCGGAGGCGGTGCGGCGGACGGTTCGCTGGTATCGGGAGCATCCGCCGGCGGATGCTTCAGGCGCGCTCGCCGATCTGCGCGAGCACGATCGGTTCGAGGATGCCATCGCGGAAATCCAGCGCGACCTGCGCGAGGCTGGCGGCGGTCGACCACATCAGGAACGACTGTCACCATTCCTGTCCCCACCCGAAGGAGCCCGGCCTGGGCCGGGAACATCGCTTGCGCCAGGGGCTCCGGTTCGGGGCTTGCCGGCGCCGCCGATGTCGCACCCGTCCCCCGGCCGTCGCGGCGTCGTGTCCCTGTCAGAACAGCCAGCTCTTGGCGGCGCGGTAACGGGTCTCGAAGGCCGCGATGGCCTGCTCGTGCTGGAGCGTGATCCCGATATCGTCGAGGCCGTTCAGCAGGCAGTGCTTGGGGAACGCCTGCACCTCGAAGGCGTGGCCCTTCCCGTCGGGGCCGGTGACCGCCTGGTTGGGCAGGTCCACGGCGATCTCCGCCCCCGGCTTCGCATGGAGCTGCCCGCGCAGGTCGGTGCACACGGCCTCCGGCAGCACCACCGGCAGCACCCCGTTCTTGAAGCAGTTGTTGTAGAACAGGTCGCCATAGCTGGGGGCGATGAGCGCGCGGAAGCCACAGGCCGAGAGCGCCCACACGGCCATCTCGCGCGAGGAGCCGCAGCCGAAGTTGCGGGCGCCGACGATGATCTGCGCCGGGCGGTAGGCCGGCCGGTTCATGATGAAGTCCGGGTTCTCCGAGCCGTCGGGGCGGAAGCGCCATTGGTGCAGCAGCACGATCTCGTAGCCGGGGCCCCGCGCCCGCCGGGTGAAGCGGGTGGGGCTGAGCTGGTTGGTATCGAGATTGGCCTCGTCCAGCGGCACGGCCACCGCCTTGAGCGTGGTGAACGGTTGCATGTCAGCGGTTCTCCCCTAAGGTGCGGACGTCGGTGAGCGCGCCGGCGAGGGCGGCCGCCGCCGCCATGGCCGGGCTGACCAGGTGGACGCGCCCGCCGCGCCCCATCCGGTCCTCGAAGTTGCGGTTGATGGTCGAGGCGCAGCGTTCGCCGGGGCCGATGCTATCGATGCTGCCGGTGCACGCCGAGCAGCTCGGCTCGCGCCACTCGAAGCCCGCGGCCCGGAATACCCGGTCCAGCCCCTCGGCCTCCGCCTGGCGCTTGACCAGGCCCGAGCCGGGCACCACCCAGGCCGATACACGGGCCTTGCCGCGCCCGGCCACGTCGGCGGCGGCGCGCAGGTCCTCGATGCGGCTGTTGGTGCAGGAGCCGATGAAGACCCGGTCGATCGGCAGCCCGGCCAGCGCTGTCCCCGGTTGCAGCGCCATGTACTTGAGCGCGCGCTCCATATCGGCCCGCTTGCCGGGATCGGGCTCGCCCGCGGGATCGGGGACGCGGGCGGTGATCGGCACGGCCGTCTCGGGGTTGGTGCCCCAGGTGACCATCGGGGCGATCTCGCCCCCCTCGAGCGCCACCTCGCGGTCGAAGCGCGCGTCGGGGTCGCTGGGCAACGCCCGCCAGTCCCGCAGGGCCTTCTCCCATTGTGCGCCCTTCGGGGCGAACGGCCGGCCTTCCACGTAGCGGAAGGTGGTCTCGTCCGGAGCCACAGTCCCCGTGCGTGCGCCGAATTCGATCGACATGTTGCAGACCGTCAGCCGCTCTTCCATGGACATGGCCCGCACCACACTGCCCGCGTACTCGACCACGTGGCCCACGCCTCCCGCGGCGCTCACCTTGGCGATGAGGGCCAGGATCACGTCCTTCGCGGCGACCCCGAAGCCGCGCCGACCTTCCACCCGCACGCGCATGGACTTCGGCTTGCGCAGCCAGATCGTCTGGGTGGCCAGGACGTGGGCCACTTCCGACGTGCCGATGCCGAAGGCGAGGCAGCCCAGGGCCCCATTGGTGCCCGTGTGCGAATCGCCGCCGCAGATGACGAGGCCCGGGAGGGACATTCCCTGCTCCGGCGCCACGACCTGCAGGATGCCCTGCCGGGGATCGAGCAAGCCGAAATGGGTGATGCCGGCCGCCCGCGAGCTCGCCTCCAGCGCTTCGACCTGCTGCCGGTACTCCGGGTTGGCGATGCCCCGGGCGCGACCGAGGGTGGGCACGTAGTGATCGGGCGAGGCGAGCAGCTGGCCTGGCCGGCGCACCGGGCGGCCCTCCTGCCGCAACTGGTCGAAGGCATGGTTCGCGCTGTCGTGCAGCAGCGCGCGCCCCACGTAGAGCAGGGTCTCCCCCGCCTCGTTGACCAGGATTACGTGGTCGTCCCAGATCTTCTCGAACAGCGTGCGCGGTTGCGGCATGGGGGCCTCGGGGGGCAATGGGGCTGCCGGGAGCGGTAAGGGCGGTGGCGAGATGCCGCACCCGGCAGCGGCTCGGCGCGCCGAGCCCAAATGCGCTTCGCCTCAGCGCGAATCGCCCAGCGTGCGGACGTCGATCAGCACGCCGGCGAGGGCGGCCGCCGCGGCCATGGTCGGGCTGACCAGATGGGCGCGGCTACCCCAGCCCATCCGGCCCTCGAAGTTGCGGTTGATGGTGGAGGCGCAGCGCTCGCCCGCCTCGATCTTGTCGATATTGCCGGTGCACATCGAGCAGCCCGGCTCGCGCCATTCGAAGCCGGCCGCCCGGAACACCCGGTCCAGCCCCTCCGCCTCCGCCTGGCGCTTGACGAGGCCCGAGCCGGGCACCACCCAGGCCGGCACCTTGACCTTGCCGCGCCTGGCCACCTCGGCGGCGGCGCGCAGGTCCTCGATGCGGGCGTTGGTGCACGAGCCGATGAACACCCGGTCGATCGCGAGCCCGGCCAGCGGCGTGCCGGGGGTGAGCGCCATGTACTTCAGCGCGCGCTCCATGCCGGCGCGCTTGACCGGGTCGGGCTCCCGGGCGGGGTCCGGCACGCGCCCGGTGATGGGCAGCCCGGTATCGGGCGTGGTGCCCCAGGTGACCATCGGCACGATCTCGCGGGCGTCGAGCTCCACCTCGCGGTCGAAGCGGGCGTCGGGGTCGCTGGGCAGGCGGCGCCAGTCGTCGAGCGCCCGCTCCCAGGCCTCGCCCTTCGGCGCGAAGGGGCGGCCGTGGAGGTAGCGGAAGGTGGTCTCGTCGGGGGCCACCGTCCCGGCGCGCGCCCCGAACTCGATGGACATGTTGCAGACGGTCATGCGCTCTTCCATGGACATGGCGCGCAGCGTGCTGCCGGCGTACTCGACCACGTGGCCCACGCCGCCCGCCACGGTGGTCCGGGCGATGATGGCCAGGATCACGTCCTTGGCGGTGATCCCGAAGCCGCGCGGGCCTTCCACCCGCACGCGCATGGACTTGGGCTTGCGCAGCCAGAGCGTTTGCGAGGCCAGCACGTGGGTGGTCTCCGAGGTGCCGATCCCGAAGGCCAGGCACCCCACCGCACCGTTGGTCGCGGTGTGCGAATCGGGGGCGCAGAGCACGATGCCGGGCAGGGTGATGCCCTGCTCCGGCGCGATGACGTGGAGGATGCCCTGCCGCTCGTCGTCCATCGCGAAATGGGTGAAGCCGAAATCGCGCGCGTTCTTCGCCAGCCCCTCCACCATGAAGCGGTACTCCGGATCGGCGAAGCCCTGGGCCCGGTTCAGCGTGGGCGTGTAGTGATCCGGCGAGGCGAAGATCTGTGCCGGGCGATGCACCTTGCGCCCCGCCTCGCGCAGGTCCTCGAACGCGTGGCGTGAGCTGTCCTGCACCAGCGCGCGGGTCACGTAGAGCAGCGTCTCGCTCTCCCCGCTGACCAGGATCGCGTGCGCATCCCAGATCTTCTCGAACAGCGAGCGCGGTTGCGGCATGAAGCCTCTTTCTCGGTTGAAATTCGACGGAATTCAAGATCAGTATACGCCGATACTCCCGCACCCGGCACGCTGTCAATCGCGGGCGGTTCCACGGACAGGGCAAGTCCAAAGTCGCCGCTTCCGTCCGGGATTGCGCGGCAGGTCAAGAGTGCGATTGCCCTGCAAAACCCCTCCCCCGGCCCCTCCCCGCCATTGCGGGGAGGGGTGGCCGAAGGCCGGGG
>JACQKK010000033.1 GCA_016204605.1 Candidatus Lambdaproteobacteria bacterium | reverse complement strand
TTCGCCGCGCTGGGCTGGCGGCGCGTGGTGGCCTTCCAGACGCGGAACCCGCTGCACCGGGCGCACAAGGAGCTGACGGTGCGCGCCGCCACCGAGGCCCGGGCCAACCTGCTGATCCACCCCGTCGTCGGGCTGACCAAGTCCGGCGACATCGACCATTACGCGCGGGTGCGGTGCTACAAGGCCATCGCCGGCCACTATCCGCCGGGCATGATGAAGCTGAGCCTGCTCCATCTGGCCATGCGCATGGCCGGCCCCCGCGAGGCGCTCTGGCACGCGATCATCCGCAAGAACCACGGCTGCACCCACTTCATCGTGGGACGCGACCATGCGGGACCGGGCAACGATGAGCAGGGCCGCCCGTTCCACGGCCCCTATGCGGCGCAGGAGCTGGTGGCCCGGCATGAGCGGGAGCTCGGCATCGCCATGATCCCGTTTCAGGAGATGGTTTACGCCTCGGGGCGGGAGCAGTATCTGCCCGAGAACGAGGTGGACCCCGGCGAGGAGGTGCAGCGCGTCTCGGGCACGGCCCTGCGCCGGCGCCTGGCCGACGGAGCGGAAATCCCCGAGTGGTTCTCCTATCCCGACGTGGTGGCGGAGCTGCGCCGCCTGCACCGCCCCCGCCATCTGCAGGGCCTGACCCTGTTCTTCACCGGGCTTTCGGGCGCGGGCAAGTCCACCTTGGCCAACATCCTCCAGGCCCGCTTCCTCGAGCTCGCGCAGCGGCCGGTGACCCTGCTCGACGGCGACATCGTGCGCAGGAATCTCTCCAGCGAGCTGGGCTTTTCGCGGGAGCACCGCGACCTGAACATCCTGCGCATCGGGTTCGTGGCCAACGAGATCACCAAGAACGGCGGCATCGCCCTCTGCGCCCCCATCGCACCCTATCAGGGCACGCGCCGCCGGGTGCGCGAGCTGATCTCGCTGCACGGGGCGTTCGTCGAGATTTACGTCGCGACCCCGCTCGAGGTGTGCGAGCAGCGCGACCGGAAGGGCTGGTACGCCAAGGCCCGCGCCGGGCTGATCAAGGAGTTCACCGGGATCAGCGATCCCTACGAGCCGCCCGCCCGCCCCGAGATCACGCTCGACACCACGAACCTGACCCCCGAGGAGGGGGCGCAGGAAGTCTGGCTCTATCTGGAGCGGCAGGGGTATCTGGGCTGAGCGTCGAATGCCGCAGCTTGAGTGTGCACCCCAGATCACCGGAAGACGGCATCGCGGACAGTGTCAGAGTCAGGGGTTTGACCCCCTCATCTCCATAGGCCAATCAAGACGTTGCGGGCCACCGCGGCGCTCGTGCAGGCGCACGAGGGCCATCGCCCGTTCGTGCAAGCCGGCACGGGCGCCCAGCACATCCTGCCAGCGGCCAGGCTTCCGGCACAGGGGCGCAGGGAGCGGCGCTACGGCTTTCGCCAGAGTGCGTCGAGGAAGACCGTTGCGACCGCGCCGGGACTCTGGCCGCCCTCGTCCACCGCCAGATTCATCCGGCGCATCGTGTCGCCGTCGATCGTGCCGACCAGTCTCCGCAGCGCGTCGATCGCCTCGGGATGCCGGTGCTGCAGCCGTGCGCTGGCAAGGATGACCGCGTCGTAGGGCGGGATGGCGCCGCGGTCGTCTTTGAGGATGAGGAGATCCAGCGCGGCGATCCGGCCGTCGGTGGAGAAAGCGCTGATGACGTCCACGTTCCCCTGTGCGGCGGCCTGGTACATGAGCGATGGGTCCATGCTCCGCTGGGCCGCGAACCCCAACCCATACGTCTCGCGCACCGCACGCCACTCCGCACGCCCGAAGAACTCGTAGTCCCCGCCGATGGACAGCGCGGGAGCATGGACGACAAGATCGCTGATCCGTCGAATGCTCAGCCGTTCGGCCATCGCGCGCCGCATGGCAAGGGCGTAGGCGTTCTCGAAGCCGAGCGCGCCCACGACGACGATCCCGTGGCGGTCGCGCAGAAACCGCTCGACCTCGACCAGGACATCCGACCGGTTGGTTGCGCCCGTCTCGCGATGCATGAGGGTGGCCCAGATCGTGCCGGAGTAGTCGACATAGACGTCGATCTCGCCCGAGCGCAGGGCATCGAAGGCCACCGTCGAGCCCAAGGACTGCGCCACCGCCGCGGCCATTCCGGTCTCGTGCGTCATCTGTCCGGCGAGGATCTCGCTCAGGATATACTGCTCGGTGAACGTCTTCGCCCCGACGAGGATGCGTTCCTGCCTGGCCTGCACAAGCTCGCGTCCCAGCGTCACCCCGGTGTAAAGGTAGAGCAGCGCAAGCGCTCCCAGGGCGACGCCCAGCATCCCGTGCCGCCGGCGCTCCCAGCCGATGGCGACGAGGCGCACCAGGCCGTCGAGGGTCAGTGCCAGCGTCGCAGCGGCGATGCAGCCGACCAGCACGGCGCTCAGGTTGCGGGTCTGCAGGCCGCTGAAGATGTAGTTTCCCAGGCTCGTGGCGCCGACCGGCGTCGAGAGCGTCGCCATGCCGACGGTCCACACCGTCGAGGTGCGGATTCCCGCGATGATGACCGGCAGCGCGAGGGGGAATTCCACGCGGACGAGCCGCTGGCGAGGCGTCATGCCCACCCCGCGCGCCGCTTCGACGAGGGCGGGGTCGATGGTCGCCAGCCCTGTCACGGTGTTCCGCAGGATCGGCAGCACGCTGTAGAGCACGAGGCCGATGAAGGCCGGCAGGTAACCGATGCTCGGGAGGTGCGCCGCAGCCAGCAGGGGCACCATGATCGCGAGCAGCGCCAGGCCGGGGATGGTCTGGATCACGCTGGCGAGGCCCAAGACCGGCTGCTCGAGCCAGCGCACCCGCGCCGCCAGGACTCCCAGCGGGATGCTGACCGTGATGCCCACGAGCAGCGCGACGAGCGCAATCTGGAGATGGGCGGTGAGATAGCCCGGCAGGAGATCGAGCTGCTCGCTCACCGTGCGACTCCAGCCATGAGCTCGTCAAAGGCGCGTGCCTGCCGGCGCGGCGTGTCCAGCAGGCGCTCGACAACCTCGTCGGCGGGAGACGCGAGAAGCTGCTGGGGTGCTCCCACCTGCACCAGGCGCCCGTCCTTCATCACGGCGATGCGATCGGCAAGGAGCAGGGCCTCCACCATGTCGTGCGTCACGAAGATGGCCGTCAAGCCCAGGCGCTTGCGGATGCGCAGAAACGACCGCTGCAGCCGGTCCCGCGTGAGCGGGTCCAGTGCGCCGAAGGGCTCGTCGAGCAACATGAGCTTGGGCTCGGCCGCGAGCGCCCTCGCCACACCGACCCGCTGCTGCTGGCCACCGGACAGCTCCGCGGGGCGTCGCTGCCGCAAGGCAGGCTCGATCTCGACGAGCTCGAGCACTTCGCCGACGCGCCCCCGCATCCGCCCGGCCTCCCAACCGAGCAGCGATAGAGGCACCGCAACGTTCTGCTCGACGGTCATGTGGGGGAAGAGCCCGACTCTTTGGAACACGTAGCCGATCCCGCGGCGCAGCACGTGACCGCTGAGCGCGCTCACGTCCTGTCCCTCGATCAGCACCGTGCCCGAGGTGGGCTCGATCAGGCGGTTGATCATTCTGAGCGTGGTGGTCTTGCCACAGCCCGAACCTCCGACGAGCGCAAGCAGCTCACCGGCGGAAACCGCAAAGGATACGTCCCTCACGGCAGGCGCATCGCCGAAGAGCTTCGTCAGCCGCCGGACTTCGATCATGAGCGTGAACGGGGGTCTAGACGTGTGGAGGTGCCCGGAATCTGGACCATCCTGAGCGAGAGCGTTTCGGGTCCATCCACTTCAGGCAGTTCTGCTCGGCGTGGACCGTTCCGAGACGATGCAGGACCCCACGCGACACGAACAGCATCCGCATGGCGCATGGCGCCCCTCCGGGAAGAAGATCGGCGGCGGAGCTCGTGAAGTGGCTTCTCCCTTACGCCACTTGTCGAGCCGCTGTCCACCCTGGGGCGAGGCGGCGCGGAATGGCGGCGAACAGTCCGGATAGCCGGGGCTTTGGGGTTGGCGGCGCCGTTGCCGGCGACCCCGGTTCGCGGCGGGTCAGGCGGGGATGCGGGGATTTCTGCACAGGCGCCAGGCGCAATCCGACCCCTGCGCCATGCCGGCGCTATGGCGCATGGTAGATGGCGGACGCGGGCCGGAAGGCAAGCCACGCGAACGCAAAGGGATTCCCATGGGTCACGGGCGTCAGGTGCTGGCCCTTGAGCGGCCCCTCCACGCCTTGCCCGAGCAGGTTCCACCGTGTGCCGGTCTCGCGATCCAGCAGCGCTCCCGCCTTGAGCGCGAAGGTCAGCGCCTTGCCGTCCAGGCGCCGATCGAAGACCGCGGCGGCGCCCACGTCCCGGGACTGTGCGATCGCGGGGCCGTCGAGCGCCGAGCGGGCGCCCGATTCGTAGAGCACCACGATCTCCTGGCCGCCCACGCGGTCGTTGACGGCCCCCACGCGGGCCAGCTCCCGGTACGGATACGCCTTGGCCATGCCGCCGAGCTCCACCGATACGACGCGCTCCATGGGTGACAGCCGCCGATCCACGGACGCGAGAAACAGGAACGGCTGGGTATTGCCCTGGTTGTCGTAGCCCACATAGGGATTGCTCCCGTAGTCGCGCTGAAAGCCCGTCTCCCGCGAGAGAACTTGTCCCCGCGGGTAGGTGGCGCGGAATGTGGCAAAAGCCACCAGCGGTGCCGGACGCGGCGCCAGCCGTGAGCCCGCAAGTCGGCCCACGATCGCTTCGCCGGTGATCTGTTGCCACCACGATTCCGTCTGACGGTCCCACATGACCAGGTCGCTGCCGCGCAACTTTCCCGTCGTGCCGAAGTCCAGCAGGTGTCCGGCTGCGCGCCGCTCGAACACGAGCGCGCTGTTGCAGAGCGGGCAATACGTCACCACCACCGGTTCGCCGCCCACCGTGTCGTTGACGATCTCGTGCCAGATCAGGATTTGCAGCGGGTAGGCACGGGCGTCGCTGCCCTGCGTGAACACCAGCACGGGCTCCGCCCCGGCCAACCAGTGGGCAGCCTCGGCTGCGCTCACGAAGCGCGGCCGGTCGATGGGCGGGATGCCGTCCCGCGGCGGCCCGCCGGAGATGATCTCCGCCAGCGGCACGGTGTGGCGGCTGAAGTCGGTGCGGGGCCATTCCTGCCGCCACTCCGCCACCGGGCGCGCCACGTCCTGTGCCCTGACCGGCGCCGCCAACCCCGCCGGCAGCGACAGCGGCAGAGCGAGCAGCAGGGGCAGCAGCCGCGCAGGCGTCAGCATGCGGCGCACCGGCGGCGGGACACGGTGGGATCGGGAGTGCGTGACACACGGATCGCCGCAGCTCGCCGGAGCGCATGCCGCGATCGTCGCAGGCGGGCCCTGGCGGGCTCGATCGAGCGACTCCGCATCTGCCGCCGAGCGGGGCACGACCACGGCAGTGGCCGCCTTGCCCTGGCCGACGAACACGGCGGTCGCGGCCGGACCGCCGTGCGGAACGGCGGGTCGGTGCGGTGGCGAAGCGCCAAGCCCGATCCCCCGGCCGCCCCCGGCGATCCGGTTCACGAGCCGTCGCGCCATCACCCGCGCCACTGCCGGTGGCTCCGGGTGCAGCGATGCCAAGTGATCACGCCCTGGGCTGCCCATCGCTTCAGCCTCCGTCGGCGAACCCGATCTCCGGCGTCAAATCGCCAGGGTCGACCGCTCCGCTGCCGATGACGAAATCGGCGCGATCGCGGACGATCCCCGGCCGAAGCCCAATCTCTCGCCATCGCGGCCGCGCGTCGGTAATGGCGGCCACGAAGCTCCGCCCACGACGGCGCAATCGGTCGCGGCCGTCGGGGAGCCCCGAACCGCTGCGGCGCTCGGGGTTGCTGCGGCACGACAAGCGCCTGTCGGGCGACCTCCCCGGTGCGCCGGGGATTCAACACGTGCGAAGGGTACCCTGCGGGCGGTGCGGCTGCCGAGCGGCATGCGGAAGGGGTCAGAGCGCCGCCGATCTGCCGCCCGCGCTCAGCGGGCGCCGCCGGCATTGAGGGTCGCCTGCTTGCCGGCCGAGGGCCACTTTTCGGTGGGTGCGCCGCCCTCGACCTCGAGGGCGTCCACCTGCTCGTGGTAGAAGGCCAGCAGGCCCTTGATCTTGCCGACTTCGCCGAGCGGCTCCGGGTAGCTCCAGACCAGCTCCGGATGGAAAGCGTCCCCGATGCGAACGCCCCAGTAGTCGGCGAGCCCCTTGTAGGGGCAGCGGGTGTGCGAGGCCGAGGGCTCCAGCAGCTCGCGGCGCACGTCCTCCGGCGGGAAGTAGTAGCGCGTCACGGTGCCCGTCTCGAACAGGAAGCGCACCCGGCGCGAGTCGGCGAGCGTCTCTCCGCCCAGGACGATGCGGACGCGGCGGCGGCTCTCCAGCACGTCGATGCGCACGTAGGGGTCGCGCGGGTGGACGAACATCTGCTCATCCTCCTCGTACCAGCCCTCCACCCGGTTCCAGTAGAAGGCCAAGTAGCCCTGGATGTACGGCACCTCCGCATAGGGTTCCTCGTAGCCCCACACGGCATCTGCGATCGTCTTGTCGCCCGCCCGGAGCGACCAGTAGGAGGCATCCCCCTTGTACGGTCAGTGGGTGCTGGTATCGGTGCGCTCGAGCAGATCGAGCCGCACGTCGTCGCGGGGGAAGTAGTACACGGGCACGTGGCCGGTCTCGCGCATCAGCATGGCGCGGGTGCTGTCGGCCACGGCCACGCCGCCCGCCATCACCCGCACCCGCTTGGGGCAGGGCACGAACTGCACGAGATAGTCCGGTCGCCTGGCGAATCCCGGGGCGGGGCGGCTGGTTCGGGTCGAATCGGCCATGGGGCACCTCTTGGCAGGGGGTGGAATCGCGGTCCGCGCCCGGTCGCGACAGGGCGCCGCGGCCGGGCGATCCGGGAGGACGACACCATAGGCTCGCACGAGTCGCTGGACAGGGCCAGCTTCACCGCCGCCAGGCGAAGTAGCGCCCCAGCCAGCGCCTGACGCCCGGGGTGAGCCGCGTGCGCAGATAGGCGTCCCCGAGCCGCCGCCACGCCTCCGCCTGGGTGGGGTAGGGATGGATGGCGCCGGAGAGCGCGCCCGCCTTGAGGCGCCGGGACATGGCCAGCACGAGCTCGCCGATCATCTCGCCGGCGTGGCGCGCGACCGCTGTGGCGCCGAGGATGCGGCTGTCCGGGCCGACGTGCAGGCGCGCCAAGCCCTCCTCCTCGCCATCGAGCACGGCGCGGTCGATCTCCGCGAACGGCACGGTGAACGTCTGCACCGGGATGCGCCGCGCGGCCGCCTCCCGCTCGGTGAGGCCGACGTGCGCGATCTCCGGGTCTGTGTAGGTGACCCAGGGTATCACGAGATCGCGCACCCGCTTGCGTCCGAAGAAGAACGCGTTCTGCAGGACGACGCGCGCCATGGCGTCGGCGGCGTGGGTGAACTGGTAGGCTGAGCACACATCCCCGGCGGCGTAGATGCGGGGGTTGGAGGTGCGCAGCCGGTCGTCCACGGCGACGCCGCTCCGCCCGAAGGCCACGCCGGCGGCCTCGAGCCCCAGCCCCTCCACGTTCGGCGTGCGCCCCACCGCCAGCAGCATCTCGTCGGCGAGGAACTGCTCGCTGCCCCGGCCGCGGTCGAACCACACGGCCTTGCCCTCCGGCCGTCGCTCGACCCGGGAGAGCTTGGCGCCGAGGTGAAGCAGCATGCCTTCCCGCTCGAACTGGCGTGCCAGCAGGCCGGCGGCATCCGCATCCTCGCGGGGCAACAGCTGGGGATCGAGTGCGATCACCGCCACCTGGCTCCCGAAGCGCCGGAAGGCCTGGGCCAGCTCGCAGCCGATCGGCCCCGCGCCGATCACCGCCAGCCGCCGGGGCAGCGTGGTCAACGAGAAGACGGTCTCGTTGGTGAGGAACCCGGCCTCGGCCAGGCCGGGCACGGGCAGGGCGGCGGCGCGGGCGCCGGTCGCGATGACGGCCCGCTGGAAGCGCAGGCGGGTACCCTCGACCTCGAGGCGATCCGGCCCCGTGAACCGGCCCTCGCCGAGGAACACGTCCACGCCGAGGCTCGTGAAGCGCCGGGCCGAATCGTGGTGGGCGATGCCGGCGCGGAGGCGGCGCATCCTCTCCATCGCCGCGCCGAAGTCGCCACCCGGCGCCGCCCCCGCGAGGTTCACCCCGAACGCCCCCGCCATCCGCACGTCGTGGAAGGCGCGGGCCGCCCGGAGCACCCCCTTGGAGGGCACGCAGCCGTAGTTCAGGCAATCGCCGCCGAGCAGATGGCGTTCGACCAGCGCGACCCTGGCACCGAGCCCGGCCGCCCCGGCCGCGGAAACCAGCCCCGCGGTGCCGCCGCCCAGCACGACCAGGTTGTAGCGGCCTGCGGGCTCGGGGTTGCGCCATGCGCGCGGGTGCACCGCCTCGACCAGCTCGCGGTTGAACGCATCCTCCGGCAGGAGCAGCGGCTGACCGCGGCCGGCAGAGGGGCTCGGATCGTTGCCGTTCATGCCCGCGTCACCCGGCCTGCCGGGCGTCCTGCGGAGCGCCGTAGGCGGCGAGCAGCCGCCCGGCTTCCTCCCGCGCCCAGGCGATGTTGCGCGCCTTGACCTCGTCGTAGCCCCGGATGGCTTCCGCGAGCGAGGCCACCTCGACGGCCAGGCCGTGGTTCCCGTGGCCGAGCGTGGGCAGCAGCGCCAGCACCAGTCCGCGGTACCAGCCGATCAGCCGCCGCTCCTCCTGCCGCACCGGCAACCCGCCGAAGGGGTCCAGCGGCGTGCCGCGCAGCCCCTTCAGCGCCGCGAGCGCCCGGAACAGGGGGACGATCCAGGGGCCGAATGCCAGCTTGCGGCGCAACCCCAGCGCCTTGAGCAGGGGCGGCTGCAGCAAGTAGCGCAGGGTCAGCGGCCCCTCGTGCTCCGCCCGCACCTGCGCGCGGGTCGGGTGGTGCAGCCAGAGCCGCGCCACCTCGTATTCGTCCTTGTATGCCATCAGCTTGAACAGCCCGCGCGCGAACGCCTCGGCCAGCCCGGTGCGGCCCGAGGCGCGCTCGCGCTCGGCCGCGGCCACGCGCGCCACGTCGGCGAGGTAGCGGCGGGCGCAGGCCACGTCCTGATAGAGGATCAGGTCGGCCAGGCGCGGCTCGAGCAGGGCCTCCAGCCGCTCGCCGGCGGGCAGCGCCGCCGCGAGGGCGCGGTACGCCGGCACCTGGCGCGGGGCATGGCGCTCCAGCCGGCGCAGGGCGGCCTGGGCGGGCGTCTCGGCGGGCCGGTCGCCGCGGATCAGCCGCTCCACGGACTCGGGGTCGTGCTGCCACGCCCGTCCCCAGCGGAACGCGCGCAGGTTCTCCGCCACCTGCACGCCGTTGGCGGTGATGGCCCTCTCGATGGATTCGGCGCGCAGCGGCAGCAGGCCCGCCTGATAGGCCGCTCCCAGCAGGAACACGTTGTCGGCCGCGTGGTCGCCGAAGAGCGCCCCGGTGAGCTCGGCCACGTCGACGTAGCGGTTGCGCTCGCGGTGCGTCCAGCGTTCGAGGCGCTCCTTGAGCGCGGCGAGGGCCGGATACTCGGCGCGCACGTCGGTGACCACCTGGGCCGTGGCCGCGGCGTGGGTGTTGGCCATCGCCGCCGTGCGCCCGGGGCTGCACCGGTTCAGGATGTCGGCGGAGACCGTGGCCAGCAGGTCGAAGGCCAGCACCAGATCGGCTTCACCCATGGCGATTCGGTTGGGGCGGGCCAGCGGCGACTCGCTGACGATGAAATTCGACACCACGGCGCCGCCCTTCTGCGCCAATCCGGTCTGGTCGAGGTGCAGCGCGTACTTCCCCTCGAGCTGGGCCGCGGTGACCAGCAGGGCGTCCACCGTCACCACGCCCGTGCCCCCGATCCCCACCAGCACCACGCCGTACGGCTCGGCGCAGGAGGGCCGCGCGGGCGGCTCCGGCGGCAACACCCGCAGCGGCGTGGCCAGCCCCGGCCGCGGCGCGGGTCGCGCGCCTGCGCCCAGCTCGACGGTCATGAAGGCCGGGCAGTTGCCGGCGAGGCAGGAGTAGTCGAAGTTGCAGGTCGCCTGGTGAATCCGGGTCTTGCGGCCGTATTCGGTCTCGACCGGCACCACCGACAGGCAGTTGGACTTGACGCCGCAATCGCCGCAGCCCTCGCACACGGCCTCGTTGATGACGACGCGCCGGCGCGGGGTGGCCTGCAGCCCGCGCCTGCGCATGCGGCGCTTCTCCGCGGCGCACTGCTGATCGAACACGACCACGGTCACGCCGCGCACCCGGGCCAGCTCGTCCAGCACCCGCGCGTACTCGGCGCGGGGCTCGACGCGGATGGCGGGGCCATAGCGGCGCTTGGCATAGCGCGCCATGTCCTCGGCCACGATCACCACTTGCTTCGCGCCCTCCGCCGCGAGCTTGCGGGCCAGCTCCAGCGGCGAGAGGAAGCCCACCGGCACCTGGCTGCCCGTCATCGCCGAGACCGTGTTATAGAGCAGCCGGAAGGTGATGTTGACCCGGGCCGCGATACACGCCTCGAACACCTTGCTGGCTGAGTGGTAGTAGGTGCCGTCGCCCACGTTCTGGAACAGGTGGGGCTTGTCGGTGAACGGCGCCAGGCCGAGCCAGGGCGAGCCCTCGCCGCCCATCTGCGTCAGCCAGACCACGCCGCGCCCCATGTTGAGCGCCATGGCGTGGCAGCCGATGCCTCCGCCCACCTGCTCGCCTTCGGGCGCGCGCGTCGAGATGTTGTGGGGGCAGCCGCTGCAGAAGTACGGCGTGCGCGCCATGATGGGCGGATACTCGCGCCCGGCCAGCGCCTCGATGGGGCGCAGGCGCTCCGCCAGCGCCGGCCAGGCCAGCCGCCGCGCCAGGTGGGCCCCGAGCAGGCGGGCGAGCTGGTCGGGCTGCAGCTCGCCCTGGATGGGAAAGAGCGGCAGCCCCCGGTCGTCGTACTTGCCGAACACGGCGGGGTGGCGCGGCCGGTTGAACAGGGCGCCGCGGATGAGCAGCTCGGTGAGCCCGCGCTTCTCCTCGACCACCACGATCTCCTCCAGCCCTTCGGAGAACTCGGCCAGCCCCTCGGGCTCGACGGGGGCCGTCAAGGCCAGCCGGTACAGGCGGATGCCCGCCTCGCGCAGGGCCGCTTCGCCCAGCCCCAGCATGCGCAAGGCCAGCAGCAGGTCGTCATAGGTCTTGCCGTAGGCGACCAGCCCCACCCGGTCGCGGCCGCCGCGCACCGTGATCCGGTCCAGCCGGTTGGCCCGCACGTAGGCCCGCGCCGCCGCCATGCGCTCGTAGTGGATCATGCGCTCGATCTCGACGCTGTAGGGCGGCAGCAGGCGCAAGTCCTGGCGCTTCCTGAACGGGCGCCCCTCGATCTCGAGCTCGGGCAGGACGAAGCGACCCTGGCCCGGGTGCACCTCGACGATCGCCCCGCCATCGGCCACATTGGTGACGATCTTCAGGGCCGCCCAGAGGCCGCTGTAGCGGGAGAGGGCGATGGCGTGCAGCCCCAGCTCCAGCACCGCCTGCGGGTCGCCCGGCACGAGCGTCGGCAGATACAGGTCGTACAGCGCCACGGCGCTGTCGGTGGGGAGCGTGCTGCTCTTGCAGGCGGGGTCGTCGCCGCTCAGCAGCAGCGCGGCCCCGTGGGTGCCCGTGCCCACGAAGTTGCCATGGCGGATGGCGTCGCCGGCCCGGTCCACGCCGGGCGCCTTGCCGTACCAGATGCCGAGCAGCCCGTCGTAGCGGCTGTGGGGGAAGTGCTCGATCAGTTGCGCCCCATAGATGGCGCCGGCCGCCACGTCCTCGTTGATGCCCGCCTGCCAGACGATGTGGTGCTCGGCCAGCAGGGCACGGGCCCGCTCGAAGTGCCGGTCCAGGTCGCCGAGCGGCGAGCCCTGGTAGCCCGAGATGAACGTCCCCAGCCGGATGCCGGCGTCCCGGTCCCGCCGGTGCTGATCCATGGGGATGCGCACCAGGGCCTGGACTCCGGTCATCGCCACCCGCCCCTCGCGGGTGGTGTACTTGGCATCGAGGTCGAAGGCAGGTGCGTTCACGGCGCCCCCAGGCTCGTCAGTCGTCGCGCCGCCGATCGCGCTGCCGGCGACGCCGCCGCAACGGGTGCACGCCGGCGTGAGCCGAGGGTACTCCCGCTCGCCTCGCGTTGACAATCGCGGAGGTCGCTGCGCTGCCGGGCGCCCGGTTTGCCCGTGTTGACGATGGAGCGGGCGCTCGGCTACGTTACGCATAGGAGAAGCCCATTGCCCTTCGATACCCACGCCTACGTCAAGCGGCTGGTCGCGGCCGGCATGCCGGAGGCCCAGGCGGAGGTGCAAGCCGAGGCGCTGGCCGAAATCGTCCTGGCCCAGGTCGCCACCAAAGACGATCTGCGTTTGGCCGTGGCCGATCTGAAACGGGACATGGCCGATCTGAAACGGGACATGGAATTGCTTGAATCCCGCCTCGGAAGCCGCCTGGAAGCCGAGTTGCGCAAGCAACTGGTCTGGTTTTTCGGGATGCTGGTCGTGCTCGCCGGAGCGCTCGTTGCGCTGTTGCGAGCGTTGCCGCCACCGTCGTGATCTCAGCGCCTCCCGCCCTTCGCCTGGCCGACCAGAAAATCCGGCATGCCTGCCATCGAGTTCCTCCTGCGCCTCGAGCCGAGGGGTTCCTGCAGCCGCCGTGGCGGCGCCGGATAGCCCCGCACGGCCGATTGCATTACAGTGCATGGTCATGCGCGTGCTCTTCCTGGAAAACGAGGACTCCTTCACCTGGAACGTGCTGGACGCGTTGCCGCTCCGGCGCGGCCGGATCACCCTCCGGCGGGGCGCAGCGTTGCGCGGCGACCCCGAGGCGCTGGCCGGGTTCGATGCGCTCGTCGTCGGCCCCGGCCCGACCGATCCCGTCCGGGCCGGCCTGGTGGAGACCGTGCAGGCCGCCGCGGCCCGCCATCTGCCCGTGCTCGGCATCTGCCTGGGCTGCCAGGCGATCGGTCTCGCCTTCGGCGCCAGGCTGGTCCGCACCCGGCCCGCCCATGGCCAGCGCTGCCTGGTGACCTTCACGGCCTCCCGCTGCTTCGGCAGCGTCGCGGGACCGCAGCGCGTGATGCGCTACCACTCGCTCTCGCTGGCCGGAGTGGCGGCGCCGCTGCGGGTGGTGGCCGCGACCGGTGACGGCATCCCCATGGCCGTCGAGCACGAGACGCTGCCCATCGCCGGCTTGCAGTTCCATCCTGATTCCTTCGGCACGCCGCGCGGCCCCGACATGCTCGCCGACTTCTTCCGGGCCTGCCGATGAAGCTCTCGGCGCTGGAGGCGCAGGACTCCTTTGCCCTGCTCGGCCCGGGCTTCGGCGCGGGCGGCATGCTGCTGCTCTCGGGTCTGCGCCCGGGGCGCCGCCGCTTTCCGCGGCTGGTGTTCGCGTCGTTCGAGGGCGCCGGCCGCGCGGCGACGGTGCTGGGCGCGGACTCGTGCCACACGGTCGAGGTCGAGTTCGACGTGCAGCCGCCCCTGCTCGACGCGCGGTTCGCGGCGCGGGGATACCGGGCGAAGGTGCAGCGGATCCGGGACTCGATCGCGGCCGGCGATGTGTATCAGGTCTGCTACACCGTGCGCGCCCGGCTGGAATGCGCGTCGGGGGCCGCGCTGCTCGCGGCGATCTGCGGGCGGGGCCTGCCGCGCTTCGCGGCCTGGGTGCGGCTGCCCGGCGGCCCCGAATTCGTGTCGGCCTCGCCCGAGCTGTTCTTCGAGATCGCCGGGAGCCGCATCCACGCCGAGCCGATGAAGGGCACGGCCAGCGCGGGAGCCGCCGCCGCGCTGGAGCAGAGCGAAAAGGATCGCGCCGAGCTGGCCATGATCACCGACCTGATCCGCAACGACCTGACGCCGATCTGCCGGCCCCGCTCAGTGCGGGTGCCCTGCGAGCGCCGCATCGTCGAGCTGCCCTATGCGATGCAGACGGTGAGCGACGTGACGGGTATCCTGCGCGCGGGCGTGACGCCGCTCGATGCGCTGGCCGCGCTCCATCCCGGCGGCTCGGTCACCGGCGCCCCCAAGCCCGCCGCGCTGCGCATGATCCGCGAGCTGGAGCCGGAACCGCGCGGCGCCTACTGCGGCGCGCTCGGGCTGTGGCGGAAGGACGGCGCCACCTTCAGCCTGCTGATCCGCACGGCCCAGAAGGATACGGCGCAGCGGGAGCCCGGCGGCTGGGTCTACGGGCTCGGCGGCGGCATCGTGTACGAGTCGTCCGCGGCACGGGAGCTCGACGAGCTGCACACCAAGCTGGGGGCGCTGCGATGCGCTACACGACGCTCCGGGTGACGGAGCGGGGGGTCGCCCTGCGCAGCCTCCACCGGCGCAGGCTCGGGGCCGGCGACGGATGGCGGCGGGAGGTCTTCGAGGCGTTCCTGCGTAACGCGGCGCCGGGCACCTACGCCGTGTGGCTCGACGCCCAGGGCCTCGGCTGGCGGCCCCGGGAAGGAAGCCTGCTGAACGAGGGCACGCCAGTGCGCTTGCTGGTCTCGCCCTGCGCCGACCGGCACGAGCGATTCCCGAAGCCGCGCCCGCCCTCGGCCTATGACGCGGTGCGCGCCCCCGGCGTCGCCACGCTGCTGACCTCCGCCGACGGCGGGGAAATGCTCGAGAGCTGCGTCGCCGCCGTGCTGGGCTGGGACGGCGCGCGGTTCCTGCACCCGCCCGATGACCGACCGCGCGTGTGGTCCATAGCGGAGACGGCGGTGCGCGAAAACCTGCCCGTGCGCGCCGTGCCGCTCCTGGTCGCGGCGGAGCTGTCGCTCGTGCTGATCAACGCGGTGAAGGGCCCGTGCCAGGTGGCACTGCCCGGCCGGCCGCCCATGCCGCAGGACGCGCTCGACAGGCTTGCCCGGCTGTTCGCCGACCTGACCGAGTAAGGGGTGCGCGCCCTCGGCAGTGCGGCGCGGGGCGGGCGAAGGGTCTCACTCGTTCATCACGAACACCGATTCCTCGTAAAACCGGGTGCGGCCGCCCATTTCGAGCCGCTCGACGTAGGCCTGGAAGTGGCGCTCCTTCTCCTGGTCGGTCTGCAGCCCGCGGATGAAGGCGAGGTCCATGTTCAGTCCCAACGCCCTGCCGGGGATCAGGTGGCGGGTCAGGCCGGTGGGAATCATCAGGTTGTCGATGGCCAGCTCCAGCAGCTCGTCCTTGGTCATCACCGGGAACAGCACGAGCTGGTGCTCGACGGAGCGGATCACCTCGGGCAGCCGCGAGAACTCCGCCAGCTTGATGCGCTCGATGCCGCTCTGCCCCTCGTAGGCGGCCACGAGCTGCGCCTGCACCCGCACCCGCTCGCGCACATCGATGCGCCCCTCGTGTCGCTCGGGGAAGATCGCCCAGCAGGCGGCCCGCTCATCCACCAGCACCGCGTGCACGCGGCGCAGCTCGAGCAGCCGGGCCAGCTCCGCGGTCGGCACCTCCCGCAGCGCCACGCCCTCCAGCGCGCCGTAGATGGCCTTCAGGCGCAGGGTGCGCCCATCGATCAGCAGGTGGTGCCAGCCCTTGAGCTGGATGCGCTCGTCGCCGTAGTCCACGACCTGCGCGGGGACGTGCGAGTACCCAAGCTCCCCGAGCGCGCTGACGCGGTTGGCGCCGTCGAGCAGCAGGTGCTGGCCCTCGCCGAGCTCCGCGGCGATGGGGGGATTGCGCAGCATGGCGTCCTGGCGGATGCGCTCGACGAGCTTCAGCGTGCGCGGCCGCTCGGGTCGCTCGTGGAAGCGGATGCTGTCCAGCCGCAGCAGGCGCAGCCGCGGGAATTGATCGGGAACCGCCATCGTGGTTGGCCGCAAGGAGGGTCGGGTGCGGAGATGATCCGGCCGGAAGCGGGCACGGCAGGAGTCTTGTCTATTCTCGCACGCGACGCAGCCCTGGGCCAAGCGCCCCGTGGCCGCGCGAGCGTGCCCGCCACCCGCCCCCTGCGGATTGCGGCCGGGCGCCGGCGTGTGGGAGACTGATCCCCGGCGCCGCAAGCGCGCGGTTTCCACCCTTCCCTGAGCTTGCCATGTCGACTGTCGCCGCCCGCGCGTCGGGCGACCCTCTTGCGGAGCCGCCCCTGCTCCAGGCCGGGACACTGGCGGGGTTGCTGCCCGGGCTGTTCCACGGCTTCTCGGGCGCCTTGCCGCGCCATGACGATTTCTCGCGGAGCACCCAGCGTCTCGCCGGGCGGCTGGCACCGGGCCGCGCCATGCCCTGGCCCCTTGAGCTGGGCCAGCCGCACGGGCGGGAGATCCTCGACCTCGACGGGTGGCGGCCGCCTGAGGGGCTCGCGGCGGGCGACCCGCCCCCGCGCGTCCGCGGGGTCGATGGCGCCCGCGCGACGGGGGCCGCCGCCTGCACCCTCGCCATCAAGGCGGCCGACTGCGTACCCGTGCTGGCCGTAGATCCGGAGCGCAGCACGTACGCGGCGCTGCACGCCGGCTGGCGGGGGGTGGCCCGGGGCATCCTGCCCAACCTGCTCGGCCAGTGGCGCGACGCCGGCAGCAGTCTCGCCCGCGTGCGGCTCGCGTTCGGGCCCTGCATCCAGCCCTGCTGCTTCGAGGTCAAGAGCGATTGCCTGGCCGAGTTCGATGCCGGGCACCTGCGGGGAGCGATCGAGGAACGCGGGGGCGCCACCTACCTGCACCTGACGGAGGTGCTGACGCGGCAGGCCGCCCAGCTCGGGATCGGGTGGGAGCGCATCGAGCTGCTCCTCTACTGCACCTCGTGCCATCGGGACCCCTCGGGCGCCCACCCCTTCGCCAGCTACCGGCGCGCCCGGCGGGCAGGCAAGGACCTCAGCGGACGCAACGCCGCGTTCATCGGCGTGCTGGGCTGACCGGCCGGGCGAGCCACCGTCAGATCGGTTTCCGGCGTTCGTGAATGCCCCGCGGCCCTGAGGAGCCCTACTCCGCAGGGCTCCTCAGCCACGCGGATTCTTCGTGCTGTCGATTCGGAACACATCTTCCACCCCGAAGCGCGCGCACCCGGAGGGACAAGCTACGGAGGTGACAGGCTATTTCCGGCCGGCGGCGAGGGGTTTGCGGGTGGCTA